>JAIPIO010000084.1 GCA_021734595.1 Kiritimatiellales bacterium
AAACCCGGTGAACCAGCCAAGGAACCCAAGGAAAAGAAGCCGGCCAAGAAGGTGATCATCGAACATTTGCTGATCAAGGACGGCAAGGTGCTGGCAAAGGTGATCGGTCTGCCCACCGCTCCCATTCCGCTGACCACCATCGAAAAGTTCGACATCGGCAAGGACGATGGCGGCACCAGCTATGGCCAAGCCTCGGTTGAAATCATCAGCGCCATCTACGATTCCATCGCCAACGCCGTCACCGGACTCGCCGGCGGCGCCACCGACTTGATCAAAGGCGCCGGCGACATGTCCACCGATGAGGCGGTCGAAGCCGGTTCGAAAGCCCTCAAGAGCATCGGCGGCATGTTCAAGAAGAAGGAGTAGCAGAAGGCCTGAGACTGTAGGCTTGAGACCTGAGACTGCCCCGGCGCCCGCCGGGGCTTCTTTTTTGCTTAGCCGCAGATAAGCACAGATGAACACGGATTAAATCCTTTAGATCCCGTTCATCCCGTCTAAATTTCCATGTATTCTGTGTATTCCGTGGTTTAAGCCGGTCATGGGCAATGACCAACGGGAATGGCAACCGTTGGCAGGGAAGGAATTTTCTTGCCCCTTTCAACCGACCATGCTTTCTTACTGGTAAGAAATGAAGGAGAGGTAATGCAGACACTTGCTACAACTAAAATGACATCAAAGGGCCAGGTGGTAATTCCAGAAGCCATTCGCAAGACACTGAATCTTGTGGCTGGAAACCAGTTTATCGTGGTGGCGGAGAACGATGTGGTTATTCTCAAAACCATCAGAACACCATCGCTCAAAGAATTTGACGGTCTGATCCGCAAGGCCCGGCAGCAGGCCAAAGCCGCCGGCATGAAAAAAGCAGACATCGCCCATGCCGTAAAAGCTGCAAGGGCCTGAGTGATGCGGGTGATCCTCGATACCAATGTGATTATGTCCGCCATATTCTTTGGCGGCATTCCCGGTAAAATACTTGATGCCTATACAGCCGGGAAGCTTATGTTGATTCTGTCGCCGGGAATCCTGAGCGAATACCAGGAAGTGGCGGAGCGGCTGTCGAAGAAGTTCCATGTCGAGTATGGGGAGATTCTGGAATGGATCGCCGTGCATTCCGAAATGGTTTCAGACAGCGCACTGCCCAAACGGGTCTCTGCCGATCCGGATGACGATAAATTTATTGCCGCTGCACTGCTCTCCGGGGCAAGGATTATATGCAGTGGCGACAAGCACCTTCTGGATGCCAACGGTTATCAGGGTATTAATATTCTGAAGCCCAAATCTTTTTCCGACAAATATCTTTAATACCCGCCGGGGCTTTTTTCTTAGACTGGATGACAGGATTCGCGGGATTGGAAGCCTTGGCAGACCGGTTTGCCAAGACAGCCATTAATTAATCCATAATCTGATTTCATCAGAGCGTGGCAAGTGCCGCATGTCTCATTCCTTGGTGAAGCAATTCTGGTTTATTGGTGATTCACAATTTTCGTGTGCTGCGTGTCATTGAACCATTCCCTTTGATCACTATTTGCGTCGCAAATTATCTGTCGCTTCGCTCTGCGGGTGGTTAGATTTCCCTCATGGACACCCTGACGCCAGAGGAGCGCTCCAAGCTCATGAGCAAGATCCGGGGCAAGAACACCAAGCCCGAGCTCTTCGTCCGGTCCCTGCTCCACCGCGCCGGCTACCGCTTCAGCCTCCACCGCAAGGAGCTGCCCGGCAAACCCGACATCGTCCTGCGCAAATACAAGACCGTCGTCTTCGTCCATGGCTGCTTCTGGCACCGGCACAAAGGCTGCAAAACCGCCTCCATGCCCAAAACCAACGTCGAATTCTGGCAGCAAAAGTTTGAGCGCAATGTTTCCAATGATCGCAAACACAAACGGGATCTCAAAAAGCTCGGCTGGAAAGTCATTGTCGTCTGGGAATGCGAATTGAAGAACCCCGACAAGGTACTGGACCGGTTGCAGAAATTTTTACCCACAGATTACGCAGATGACACAGATAAAGTGATTCACTACCCAACTGCCGAAGCGGTTCAACTAAAGGCGGCAGAGAGCGGAGCGGAATATTCAGCCACGAAGAGGCGTAAAAGACACAAAGAATAGCTCTGAAATTCGAAAGCAGTATCAGATAAACGATTCAATACCCGGAAGCAGACGCAACTTTACTAATGGCGGCGGAAAGCAGAGCGGAATATTCGGGAAAGAAGCCACTTGAACAGTAGTATCTTTATATGGAATGAACCTGCCGCCAAGGAACGGCTCGGCCAGCCGCACGCTCCTGCGGTTCCTCGCCCCCATATACCAACGAGCAATCGTCGGCAACAAGTCCGGTTTGATCGCAAAACCATCGCAATCCATTGAACAAACCGGGGTTCAGGGTGGTTGTTGATTTTATTTCAACGGCTTGAAGTCCATTTCCTTTTTCGATAATCAAGTCGATCTCGTGTCCGGTGTGGTCGCGCCAAAAATATGCCGACGGCCTGATTCCGAAATGGCATTGCTTCTTCATGTGTTCCGCGATCACGTAGTTTTCATAAATGCTGCCGCGCAAGTGGTGCATGGCAAGATCGTCGGCGCTTCGCAGGTTCAGCAGGGAACAGAGCAAGCCGGTATCGTAGAAATAAAGCTTGGGTTGCTTGACGATCCGCTTGTTCCAGTTCCGGTGGTATGGACGAAGCAGGAAAACAATGAAGCTTGCCTCCAGAACCGAAAGCCAGGATCGAATGGTTTTATGATCCACTCCCGTTTCGTTTCCAAGGCTGGTTAGGTTCAGCATTTGCCCGATGCGTCCGGCGCTCAACTGGACAAATTTCCGGAAGAGCGCCAGATTGCCGATATTCTTCATCGAACGCACGTCCCGCTCCAGATAGGTCTCAATGTAGGAGGGGTAGAAATCAATCGGAGAAACAGGACGGTCAAAGAGCGGTGGATACATCCCCTTGAACAATACCTTGTCAAGATCCGCCTCCAGCAATCCAACGTTCTCGACCTCCTGGACAGAAAACGGCAGTAGATGGAGAATGGCCGCCCTGCCTGCCAGCGACTGTGTAATGCTTTCCAATAGCAGGAAATTCTGCGAGCCGGTCAGAATATAGCGTCCCATCTTGCCCGAAGCATCGACCACGCCTTGCAAATAGGAAAAAAGTTCCGGCACCCGTTGCGCCTCGTCAACAATCAGCCCCGAATCCTTGTAGGGGGCGAGAAACCGGCGTGGATCCTCCTTGGCCGCCAACATCGTATCCATGTTTTCCAAACTGACATAGGCATAGTCTGCGAACACGCTTTTAACAAGGGTGGTCTTGCCCGATTGCCGGGGACCGGTCAGGCAAACCACGGGGAACCCCGTTGCCATTTCAACCAGTTTATCTGCCATTTTGCGTGGAATCATACTAGCCTCCGCTGTTCAAGCTACGCACAGAAACTAGCAAAGAGCCGCAGCTTGTCAATGTAAATCAGGGAATTCAATTCCCCATTTTACATAGCCGCGGGATCTCGTCTGGGAATGCGAATTGAAGAACCCCGACAAGGTACTGGACCGGTTGCAGAAAGAGTTAACCACTGAATACACAGAACACACGGAAAAGATGATTCAGTAAACGCAGGAAGGAACGGATTTATTAGCCGCGAAAGAGCGCAGAACACGCAAAATTTAGTTCTACGGCTTGGCACCTTTCATAAACTCGCTGAGGGGAATTCCTTTTTCAGGAACTGGTGAATTCCGCCCCTCTCCGACTCCATTTATTTTCGATAGATCCCAATCGTATACGGCATTGATTTAGCCACGGTTACAGCCCGTCGGGCTGCGGCGGGAAGGTCTACGACCGTTCACGCCCTACAATTCCATATGACCCTTAACTTAATGCCATTCAGAACCGACACCTTCGCCGAAAAAAGCGTTCTGACCCCGCGCCCAGCTTATACTCATAACGCCCATTTTCCTGCAACGACTCCATTTCGTTAACACCAAACAGGTTCAGGCGGGCAATCGCCGCTCCGCTGTCGCTAAAAAAATCGACTGCTAACCTATCGCTCACCCGCCAGCTCCTCCACCATCCGGTTGGCCTCTTCACAACTCTCACGCGACGCATCCGGAATGTCATTCAGAGAAATCCACAATGCGCGTTCTTCAAGAAAAGCATCGGCCCACTCCCCGGGAATACGCTCCGGCAGCGCTATCGGCGCCACCCATACCGCCCCGGCCGTCCCCGAAAGAATCGTTTTCAGACAGGCCCGCTCTCCCGGAGAAAAAAACGTACTGAACACCACACCCTTCAATGTCGCCAATTCCTGTTGCAGTTTTTCAATATCGAACTCCGAAGCACGGCGCGAAACGCGCAGAACCTTTCGCAACGCATCCGTCTTCAATAGACTCAGATTCCCTTTGTAAAACCCGTTCTTAAAATGCCCCTTCGGCACACCCCGCAAAGCCCAGCGCCGAGGATTCGCCCGCACATAGTTCTCCCGAACCGCCAATTCATCCGCATCAAAACAAATCACATCATAATAATTCGGCGCCCAAACCCGTACGTTCTCGCTGCGGCAGGATTTCCCGTCCTGCTCTTTCCCGCCATGACCCTGTTCTTTCCCGCCATGGCCCTGTTCTTTCCCGCCATGGCGGAAGCCTTCATAAGCCCCCTGCGCCCGCCGCCACTCCCGCGTCACCGAACCTTTAAACATATTAACAACCTCGCCCAGACCCTTGCCCCCCGGTCGCACAAGCCGGATCAACCCGTGGAAATGGTTCGGCATGACCTGCCACGCACCCAGTTCAATATGGTCATAGTGCTGCGGAATCTCTCGCCAGCATTGCTCAACCAACCGCCCCAAATCATTGGGTTGCATCTCGCACCCTTCAATCCGCCCGAAAAAGTGACGATGATAATCCGCGCCCAACGTCAGGAAATACCATCCCGGCCGCGAATAATCACCACCCTCCATCCGCAGCTTCTGCGACATGCTCTTCTTGAACTCGCGACCCATCGCCCTTTCCTTGTTCTCTCTCGCTACAGCGGGATTGCCCGCTCGCGGGCACTCTACGCCTCCGCAAAACTGGTGAAGCCATGCGCGATCAAACGCTTGCGCATGCGTGCCAGCTTTTCCAGCGATTGCGGATAAACCGCATTTGCGTCAACCAGATCCTCGGCCTTGATCGGATCATTCTTCAGCCAATCGCCCTCTTTCGCCCACAGGCTCAGGCTCAGGTCACCGGCTGACCCGTTTTTTAGAATAAGCTGTTTTGGGTTGAGCTTATAAAAGAAACAAAGCTCTCCAGATTCGAAAGCTCACTTGAAATTTCTAATGGGAACTTCTTTTTATTTGACTCAGGTACGACCAACTGCAAGTTGCCTGCTGTCATTTCCGCAAATTGCGGGACACTTATGCCTTCCTGTAGCGTAAACAAATGTTTTCTTGGTATCCGATCCGCTTCATTCAACACTTGTCGCCATCGATCCTTACAACACGTTTTCGCTGCCATCATGTGCAACTTTGCACTAGGAAAGGTATCATTATTATAGGCCTCTTGGGACGGGAATAAGAAATCCGGTTTCTTGCGATTTTCAGTCACGCCCTGCTCAGCAAAGGTTAACTCTGCGTCCCGGAATATCTGAGCCAAGTTCAATTCCAACGACTTCCCGGTCCTGCTTTTACGACGATTTGCCACGCCGAGCGAATAGCTGATAAATTCATCCACAGATAAAAATCCTGACTGAATTTGAGGCAGAACATGAGCCTCTTCAATTCTCGCAAACACAGCGAACTCCAACTCACGCCGCTTAAGGAGCAACTGATCAAAGGTTGTTCGATCACTGCTTGGCAATGCCGCAACAACTCTTTGGAATATTTCATTCCCCGTCGGGAACTCCGACTTCCACTCGGGCAAAAATACGCGATCAGCCAAACATATACTGACCTTTGAAACGCGGCGCTTCTCGGATTTCAGAGGACCGTAGACCTCCCCGGGCAACACATCATATCCAATCCAAGATTCAATCGTTTCATCTTCCTGCTCAGAAGAAGAAACCCATGCCATTCCCATATAATCGCCATCGGCCAGATTAATTGCCAATAATACCAATGCACCGGTGTTGTCCGGTTCCTGAAAAGGGCATGACCCACGCCCACCCCATCCGGTTAAACGAAATTCATCATACTTTTTCTTCAACCCCAGTTCTGGATGGAATTTGGAGTTGTAGTAAATGGCTTGAACACCATGCACAACACAGTCATTTCCCGGGAATGCAATTTCCGAAATAGTTTCACGAGGATTGTGAATATCCGTCCGACAAATACTCGCAAGTGCCCCTTCAAAAAACCACCGCGGCATATAGATTCCAGCCTGATGACCTCCCGTTAGCCCCGTATCATTACCTGACAAACGCTTAACAGCGTAAAACCAGTTCTCCTCAGCCAGTTGCTCCAAGAATCTCGTCAACAGCATTTGTTGGCCTCCAGCACTTTAACAATCTCATTGGCCACGGCTTTAATAGCAGGAACAGCTACACTATTACCTATCTGCCTATAAGCCTGTGTATCAGAAACTGGAAATCTAAATCGTTTAGGGTCATATCCCTGAAGCTGCTGAGCTTCTTCAACGGTTAACCGGCGCGGACGATCTCCACCGGTTCCGATTAAAACCTCTGCGCCATCCTTGTGATAACGGGCTGAAATTGTGCGGGTTACTGAGTCGGCTGCAATTGGAACTGGATGTAGTCCATATCCGAAACCGTTTCCCTTTGCCGCATGATTTGCTTTGTGCCGCTCAAGAGTCGCCCACGTTCCGGGGCCTAAAATATGTTTTGGATCAACATTTGACTGTATGATCTTATTCAACTTTGGGTAGCGATAACCGCACCTTGGTTTCCCCGGAATATTGATGTCTGCCTTTGAAATTCCATCGATCTGTTTGGGATCATACCCAACTATAAATAAACGTTCGCGATGCTGTGGCACCCATGCAGCGGCATCAACGATTTTCCAGTTCACAACATAACTCAAATCATCCTCAAGTGTTCTGCGGATCACTTCGAATGTTTGCCGGGAGTCGTGCGTCAGCAGGTTTTTCACATTCTCTAAGAAGAAGGCCTTCGGTCGTTTCTTCTTCAAGATGCGGGCTATGTCAAAAAACAGCGTCCCTTGAGTTTCATCAGCAAACCCATGCTTACGCCCCATTGAGTTTTTCTTCGACACTCCGGCCAGCGAAAAGGGCTGACACGGAAAACCAGCGCAAAGTACATCGTGGTCAGGAATCCACTCTTCCTTTATCTGCTGAATATCTCCATAGGGCATTTCGCCATAGTTCGCAAAGTAGGTTTGTTTGGCATATTTATCCCACTCAGACGAGAATACACACTTCCCTCCGACAGACTGCATCGCTTGTCGAAATCCGCCTATCCCCGCGAAGAGGTCAATAAATGTAAACTTAGGATCCTCCGGAGGTGGATAAGGTATATCGGAAAATTGCAATGTGAGATTTAGTTGAGCGGCCTTTTCGGCAACACGATAGCCACTCTTAGCGGCGCCAACTGATGCCTTAAGGGTTTCTTCCGCATACTCTCGTTGTGACTTTCTGAGGAATGGAACACCTCTCATCCCATTCATGAGCCAATGGCATACTGCCGCTTCCAATTCGGGATGAGGTTCTTTTACACTCCTAGCTTTCAGTGTCTGCAAGACTATCTGAACGGCATCACCGTATTTTAGAGAACGTGTGCTCATTTTTCAATTCCTGCACATATCTCAGATACAGTCGTTTTGAAACCTTTGGCCAAGCGCGTGAGGCTTATAGCACTGGGATTGCGAACACCGCGTTCGATACCGCTGATGTAAGAGGGATCAAGGCCGGATTGCTCCGCAAGCTGCTCTTGCGTGAGCCTTTTTTCCTTGCGTAGTTCGCTGACGTTCTTACCGAGTGCGAGGAGGATTGGATCTTTTTTCATAGCTAGGCATCATGCCCGCGACATGGACGATAAGTCCACGGACGATGAGTCTAGTTTGGTCCGGATTCCCGAATTTTTTGCCTGCGGGATAGTCTTCCAACCATTGGAACTTGTGCAGAGTTTTTTTCCAAGGTTTGGAAAAACTCTTCCAACCATTGGAAGCACTGGCTATACATTTGCTCCGGGAGATTTGATATGTTGCCTGAAAATACTGTCGGAGGTCAGTTGGCCCCCATACTTCAAAAATATTGGTGGGTGCTCTTGCTCCCGGTTTTATCGGCATTGTTGAAAGTCCTCGCGCCGCTTATCAAAGGTAAAATTGGTGAAGGTTTGGTTAATCTGGCTGCAAAGCTCCGGCTCGATCCGAAGGTTTATCAGCTGATCAAGGATGTAACAATCCCTACCAAGAACGGCACCACACAGATCGACCATCTGATTGTTTCAATCTTCGGTATTTTCGCGATCGAAACCAAAAACTACAAAGGCTGGATTTTTGCCAATGCCAAAGACGCTAAGTGGACGCAGGTGAATTTCAAACAGAAGCACCGTTTCCAGAATCCGCTGCGCCAGAACCATGCCCACATTTGCGCGCTGGCCGAACTGCTGGATATCCCGCAAGAAAAAATCCACGGAGTGGTCTGCTTCATGGGCGATGCCAAATTCAAGACCGGCGTACCCGAAGGTGTTTTCCTCGAAGGGCGCTACATAAACCACATCCAATCGTTTCAATCTCCGCTGTTTTCAGCTGATGAAATTGAAACGATCAAAGAAAAAATTGCCGCAGGTCGCCTCAAGCGCGGGTTCAGAACAAACCGCCAGCATGTCCGGCACCTGAAATCACGTTAAGATATTCCGTGTCTTCAGTGTGTTCCGTGGTTCCAATATCTGGAAGTTTCTTTCCAACGTCTGGATCCTTTTCTCTCTGTGCTCTCCGTGTCCTCCAGCGAGCAGACGAGCGGGTGGTGAAGTCTATCCGCGTAAATCTGCGAGATTGGTCGCTATTCACTCCCAACCATCTGCGGGAAATCATTTCCGCGTTTGTCCGTGTTCATCTGTGGCCCCTCATCTACGCCCTAAATATATTGTCCAGTCTGCTTTTGCGAATTTTGAACTCTTTTGTGGCAATTGATTCTGCGATTCCAACCATTGGAACCTTTGCGGAGTTTTTTTCCAGAGTCTGGAATTTTTTTGTGATTGCGAACCGTTCCCTTTGGTCTCTATTTACTGACGCAAATTATCGGTCGCTTCGCTCGCGGGTGCCTTTTGGTGGCTAATCAATTCCGCCATTCGGCGAATAGAGTGATTAACGATTGAGATATCATGTGGAGGGACAGCGTCCTCGCTGTCCGCGGACGCCGGGGACGGCGTCCCTCCATGAAGAGGCAATGCGACAGTTCATTCGCCAAACGCTCTAGTCTTTTCTCCTCCGCGTCCGCCGTACTCTCGGTGGTTAAATCATTTCTGTTTACAAGGTCTGCTACGTGAGTCACCTTCCGGGTGCCAACGTGGCCTTGCGGGAACTTTCCTCTCCGTGACCTTGGTGGTAAAAATTATCCGCGTCAATCTGCGTGATCAGCGGGCATACAGAAAGATTTTAACTGTCCCTTTTCGGGATCGGTGTCATTCCGTGTCCATCCATTTTATGAATAGATCAGGCTAGCCGCCGGCGAACAGCAGCCGGGAATAGATCTGCGCGGCACGCGCCACCTGCTCAAAATCAACCGACTCATCGCGCGTGTGCGCCTTGGCCAGCTGTCCGGGCCCGAGAATGACCGGACTGCACCCGGCATCGCGCAACAGGTTTGCGTCGGAGTGGCTCCGGAACGCGTCCGGTTCCCACGCGAGGCCGAGCTCGGAATAGATTTTTTCAAGCCGTTGCGGAACGGAATCCCGCGGATCGACCCGGTAGCCGTCCGCCAGGGTTGGAAACTGGATTTCGTGGCGCGATGCGCGGCTGTTGGTCAACTGTTCTTCAACAAAGCCCCTCAACTGATTGGCATACTCTTTTACATCGGTTCCGGGCGGAAGATGCAGGTCGATTTCGGCGGCGCAGCGGTCGGGAACCGCAAAACCGGATTCCGAGCTGTGCAGGTCGCGGATATTCAACACGGTTTCCGGCTCGTTTTTTTCGAGCCGGTCTTCGAGTTGGATCAAACAGCGCAGCAGGGAGTGGATCGCGTTGGTATCGTGGCCGGACATTGCGGCGTGGCGGCGGGAGCCAAAGGCGCGCACGGTCATTTCGACATAGCCGTAATGGTTCAGGCAAGGCTTGAGATCCGTCGGTTCCGCCACCAGCGCGCGCTCGAACCGCCGGTTTTCCAGCAAGGCCCGGGTTCCGTCCCCGGTCTCCTCTTCCCCGACCACCAGCGCGAGCAGCACGTTGTCCGGCAGCCGACCCGCCTGCGCGGCGACGCCAAACGCCTCGATCATGGCGGCGCACCCGCTTTTCATGTCGGCGGTTCCCAGCCCGTAGCAAAGCCCGTCGCGCTCCGAAAAATCGTACCGTTCGATGTCGTAGGCCGGCACGGTGTCGATATGGCCGAGAAACAGCGTGTCGGGTGCGCCGTTGCCGGTGGAGACCAGCAGATTGAAACGATCTTCGTCCACCTCTTCCTTTTCAAAAACGAGCCCCTGCCCTTCCAGATAGTCGGCCACATACTGTCCGATTTCCTCCTCTTTTCCGGAGGGGCTGTAGATATCCACCATGTCGCGAAACAACGCGAACAGACGGTCCCGGTTGATTTCAGGCGGTAACTCGGGCATCAGTCCTCCTTCTGCAAGTTGAGCGTCATGTAGATGTGATCGGTAGGGTTTTCAAATCCTTTGCGTTGGAAGAAGCTGATGGCGGCGGCGTTATCGGCCTGCGTATCCACCAGCAGCATGCGCACGCCACGATCTTTCATGATTTCGCGGAACCGGTCGAACAGCATGCTGCCCGCCCCCATCCGCGCGTAATCCGGATCAATCCCGAGCCACAGCAGATGGCCGTAGCTCCAGGCGGAGCGCGATTTTTCGATGGTCGTTCCCATCGCAAAACCGACCACGCAGCCGTCGACTTTCGCCACCAGCAGATGATCCGGCTCGCTGTTGAACAGTCCGGTCACCTCATACTCGTCCCATGTCCGGTAGAGGTTGGACACCTCCTGCGGCGTAAACACTTTCTCGCCCAGATGAAAAATCGCGGCCAAATCGTCGATCTCTGCCAAACGGATTTCAATATCACTGCTCATAGTCCCTCCAATTGCCTACATCGTAGCAGATTCCGCTGGAAATGGTAAAAAGAACCCCAAAAAAGTGACCCCGACTGCCGACCAGAAAACCGCGGTCTACCGCATGGATATGCGAGCGGTGCGGTGCTCGTCCCCTCCAATGTTGAGTCGTGCCTTTGAACCGTGCTTTCAGCGAGGCTAATCAATCCCGCCGTGTGGGGCACACGGCCTACAGGTCTTTGCTATCCTATTTACAATACTTGTCCGCCGTAGTCTGCGGAGGAGGAATCCGTTGGTCGTTCTCCTGTGGTCCTTAGCCTCAGAGCCGTGGTGTCGGGCGGCCAGTTTTCGGCGTGGGCCTGGGCGATGAATTCGAGCTCGTCCTGATCGGATGTGACGCCGTAGTACGCGTCGAGTGTTTCATCGACCGCGTTGACATATTTGATAAATGGCAGTTCGGACCAAGTCATGTGAGCGGCTGGAGCTTAGAGACTGGAGGCTGGGGGTAAAAGTATTTTTTTCGCCCACAGATGACACAGATTGACGCAGATTAGGGGCTACATGCCCGTCAATCCGCGGCAATTTCCGGCCCCTTGCGCAGCGCGATCAGCTCCTTCTGGGTGGCCAGATAAAACACGCCGTTGGCGACGACGGGCGTCATCGGCATGGAGTTCAGATGCTGCATGGAAAGCAGCTTCATGTCGCGGCCGTCTTCCAGAACATAGAACCATTTGCTTTCGTCGCTGATGTAGACCTTGCCGTCGGCCGCCAGCGGCGACGAGATCCAGGTGCCGGCCTTCATTTCATAGACCCACTGGCGCTTGCCGCTGTCCGCATCGAAACAGTGAACCTGTCCCGAATAGTCGGCAATGTAGAGCAGGCCGTTGCTGACCGCCACCGTGCTGGTGGTCCGCCCCACCAGATCGGACTGCCAGACGGTCTTGCCCGTGGCGGCGTCCAGGCACATCAGCAGTCCTTTGCCCGGCCCATGATGCGGGCTCTGGCCGATGGCCACATAAACACGCCCGTTGAGGACCACCGGCGTGGCGATGATTTCGCTGGGGCCGAAGCCCTGTTTTTTACGATGGGTGGCATAAGGAATCACCTCCCCATCCTTCATCCGGTATTCCGGCAGGTTGCCGTCGCGTGCCCATGCTTTTCCCAGGATCTGGACTTTTTTACTGTCCGCCTTGAGGTTGGTGGCATCGAACGCATAGAGAAGTCCGTCGCCGCCGCCGTAGAAAACCAGCTTGCGGCCGCCGACCGTCGCCATGGCCGGCGACGACCACGAGCCGTGCATCATCCGCTCGCCGATGCGTTCATCGTCCCGCGCCACCAGCTTCCCGGTTTTCTTGTTGAACACAAGCAGACTCGGTGCCCCTTTGTTGGCCACGCTGATGTGGTCGCCCAGCACGCCGTGGGAGGAGCAGGCATAGATCAGGTCGCCGTCGAGCAGCAGCACGGAACCGGCCACGTCGTGCGGATGAATATCAAGATCCTTAATCAGGTCATAGCGCCAGACAATATCCCCGTCTTCCGGCAACAGGCGTTTTTCACCCACCAGCGTTTCCGACAGATATTCAAGCTCGCCGGTAAACGGTCCGTCGTTGCCGTCCGCCTGCCCGTTCACATCCATGCAAACAATCTCGCCGCGGCTGCCGACCAGATAGAGCCGGTCGCCCTCCACCACCGGCGACGAGCAAATGCCGCACTTGAAGCTGTTGAAGTGATAATCAAATTTGTCCAGTATGATCCGGGGCATCGGAAACTGCCAGATCAGCTCTCCGGTCTCCTCCGAAAGGCAGACCACCAACCCGCCGCGGGTGCTCTTGAACCGGTTGCCCTTGTCCAGACCGAAGTCGTTGACCCCCGTGAAGACCCGCCCATCCATCACCACCGGCAATGTATACTGGTGTGTGCCAAACTGCTTGGCCCACAGTCGGTCCTCATCGCGGATTTCCGTCGGCAAACCCTTTGCCTCCACCGCCATGTTGCGGGAATGGTTCATTGCCCAAGGCAGGGGTTTGGTTGATCCAGCAAGCACCGGCGAACACAGTAGAGCAACAGTGATAACAATTCCCCGGATATTCATGTCGTGGAATCTAGCACAAGCGGCAGCTTCCAGTCATTGGAAAATTCGGCGGACTTTATTGCCGCTTCGCTGCCTTCTTTTCGAGCCGGCCGCACTTCGTGTCCAGCCATTGGGAAAAGCTTCCCAGCCGTTGTAGGACGCGCTTCCGCGGCGCCAGCCGTGGAGCGCGTGTGGAATGGATCCACCGTGCACATGGGCATAGGCTACCCCGCTAACGCGCATGCGCGTCAACCTAAGGAGAGGGCGGCAACGAGCTGTTGGAAATTTTTCCGGTCTGGGCGTTTTTCATAGAAGGCGTGGGACTTGAGAAAATGTGAAAGCAGATCATCGGGCGGGATGCCGAGCATGGCTGACG
>JAIPIO010000085.1 GCA_021734595.1 Kiritimatiellales bacterium
GACCTGGTCGGCGGTTAGCCCGGTGGCGGCACCCACCTCCGCGCAGGAGATGGCGTGGTTGCGGCCGTAGAGGCACAGATCCATTTTGTCATGCGGAAGCGAGAAGAAGAATTCCTCCTGGCTCTGCGGCATGGAGTAGGTGTCGGTGGTGGGGGGGCGGCAACGGATCTCGTCCGGCACGCCGAGGTATTCGGCCAGCTGGTAGACCTGGGTTTTGTAGAGGTGGGCAATCGGCTTGGTGTCCGCCGCGCCGTCGCCGAGCTTGACGAAAAAGCCCTGATCGTATTCCAGGCGGTTGGGCGTTCCGGTGACGGCATAGTTGAGCCGGTCGGCGTGGTAGTATTCCAGCATTTTGCGGACGCGCTGCTTAAAGTTGGTTGCCGCCAGGATTCCGAGATAGGCGCTGGTGGATAGGCGTTCCTTGCGCTGTTCACCATCCGGCGATTGAACCGCTACGGAAAAGACGCGATAGCCCTCGTCCTCCAGAATGCTCGGCAGGAGAATCTTGCAGGTGTAGCCTTCGCCGTACTCCGGGATAACGCCGCGGATGGCATCATCGCGGTTTTGGTAGCAGCCGGCCTCCTCCAGGATGCCGGTGATGTCGCGTTCGACGTGTTCGATGCCCAGATGTCCGGCAATGAGCCGGCTCAGGATAAGTGTTTCGGGAGAGGAATCCTTTTCGGGCATCAGGAGCCCGAAGACCCTTTCTTTTCCGACGGCGCGGACGCAGAGAGCGCCGACCACACTGCTGTCGATCCCCCCGGAGAGCGCCACCACCAGACCGCGCTTTCTGAACTGTCGGGTGAGCAGGCGCTGCAGGACGGCGCATATTTTTTTGACCTCCTGCTCGCAGTCAAGCTTGAGGCAGTCAGCGGAAAAAGCCGGTTCAGCATTCATGGTGTTGGTTCTCCTTCGTTTTTCTCATGCTATGTTATCCCCCCGTCGAGGGTCAACCTGCGGGGCGGATCTTCTGTCTATTATGAGTGCCGGTTCCACGCGACGATCCGTCCGAGGCTGGAAATCCTCCACAAACCGGTTGTGCAGTATCTGGGAGGAAAGGATGCCGGTCAGTGCCATGCTGTCGACCTCGCCGGGCTCGCTGGACGTCTGCAGCTTTTTGATCAGGTGCGCAACCTTTTTTGCATTGAACAGGCCGTTGCGCCGCAATGCCCCTTCCGACAGCATTTCCTGTGTTTGTTCCGAGGCCGTTGCATGCAGCAGGCTGTCGGCAATGGGGGCACGGTACGGGTGTTTGGGACGCGCCAAGACGGAATCGGGCAGAATGCCCCGGAAGGATCGCTTGAGAATGTATTTTTCCTTCAGGCCGAGAAGTTTCCAGACGGACGGGACACGGCCCATGAATTCCATCAGGTTTGGATCGAGGAACGGCAGCCGGATTTCCACCGAGTTGCCCATCGCCACCCGGTCGCCCTGCGAGGCGAGCAGGTAATTGCCCATGAAAACCTTCATTTCCAGATATTGCGCCTGTGCCAGGTGGTCCCAGCTTCCAAACTCCGGCGGGAGCATTTCGCGGACCTGCTCATAGCCGCTGTACGATCCGCTGGCGGCGCGGAGGTCGTCGGAAAAGAAGGTTTTGGTCCGGGCGGTATTTTCCCAGCGGATGAGATGGGAGAACAGCGGGTCGTCTGTCTGGTCCAGGCCCTGGGCGAAGAAGGACTGCAGCATCCGCTTCAGGCGGGGATTATCGAAAATATAGGGATAGAGCTGGCCGATAAGATCCGCCCGCGCCTGTGATCCGGGGTTTTTCGCCCAGAAGCGCCTGACGGCGGCCTCGCGAAAAATGTTGTAGCCGCCGAAGACTTCGTCCGCCCCCTCGCCGGTCAGTACCACTTTGATGCCGCTGTCATGCACCAGCCTGGAAAGCAGGAAGAGGGGCACTGGCGCCGTCCGCAGCAGTGGAGTTTCGCAATGCCAGAGCACGTCCGGGAGCGATTCCCCGATGCCGGCGTTGGTGGCCATGAGTTCGGTGTAATCTGTTCCAAGGAAGGCAACCATTTGCTGCTGGTATTCACCTTCGTCAAAAGCCGGATCCTCAAAGCGGATGCCGAAGGTCTTCACATCGTGGTTGAAGTTGCGGGCCACCAGCGCAGTGATCCCTGAAGAATCCAGTCCGCCGCTTAAATAGGTTCCAACGGGGACGTCGGCCCGCAGGCGGATACGGATGGCATCGAGCAGCAGTTCCTGAAGCCGTTCGCATATGAGATCCGGCGACCAGTCGAGCTGATCGGCTTTGGGGCAGAATGGAATGTCCCAGTATTTCCGCACCTCGGTTTTCCCTTCCGTTGCGAGCAGGTAGTGGCCGGGGGGAAGCTGGTGTACATCCTTGAAAACACTCTGTCCGGGCAGGGGAGACCAGAAGGTAAATATCTGGTCCATGGAAACCGGGTCGAGTTCCCGGGAAACATTCCGGTTCATGAAGATCGACTTGATCTCCGACGCAAAAATCAGGGATGGGCCGCAATGCGTGTAATAGAGCGGCCGGATGCCAACACGGTCGCGGGCCAGAAACAGCATATTCTGCCGGGTGTCCCGGATGGCGAAAGCAAACTGGCCGTTGAGCTCCTTGAGGCAGTCGATGCCCTTCTCTTCATACAGATGAAGGATCACCTCGGTGTCGGTGGTGGTATAAAAACGGTGCCCCTTTCGCTGCAATTTCTCCCGCAACTCTATATAGTTGAAAATCTCGCCGTTGAAAACAATCCACAGGGTTTTATCTTCATTGTGAATGGGCTGTGTGCCGGAGGAGAGGTCGATGATGCTCAGCCGGGTCTGGCCCAGCCCGGTCTGGTCGTCAAGGTAGATGCCGGACTCGTCCGGTCCGCGGTGTCCCAGAACGGAAATCATTGCCCGCAGCATATCTGGCGAAATTGCCGCGGCACGGTCTGGTTGGAAGATGCCGGCTATACCACACATGCCTGAAGGATCCTATCTGGATTTTAACTCAGGAGGTTGCAGGAGTTTCATTGCCGCCGACCGAGTCCGCCTGCAGCTTCCTTTCGCTGAACCGGGCAATTTTTTCGAGGCTGTCCAGATTGCCGGGAACCAGTTCTTCATCTTTGATTTTGATTAAATAGGTTTGCTCTATGAATTCCACCAATTCAAGGATGCCGGTAGAGTCTATGAGCCCGCTTTCCAGAAACGACGTATCATCCCGCAGATCATCGCCATCTCCAAAAAGGAACGTCTCGACTATGAATTCCCTGACTCGCGCTGAATGATCCAGATTTTTGCCCACTGCAATGCTCCCCATTTAAATTCTCCGGACGCCACTTTTCCGCCGGGTACCGATACCTTGCTATAGAATGCATTTTGAGCACATCCTGTACAAGACATCAACGAGAATTAAATGAGGCAGTGGATCGGGTGTGCCTTTGTGCATTGCTTGCTTCAAATGCCTTTTGGAGCATTCAGGCCGGAATAACGGGTTGCAGACTGCCATGCAATAGCAGGTTTTCTCCCTTGATAAAGAAATCCGCCAAGCTTAAATTGCGTTTGACTTGTTTGTGAAAGAATTCGCGACATGAAAAAGCATTCTGCCGGTTGGGCCGGTAAGGATGTGGGGATGCAGGTTGGGGGATACCGCATGTTTGACAACATACGCGAAGATAAAAAGAAATACCGCGACGACAAGAAAAAACACAACCTGCAATGGGTGCAGTGTCCGGGTTTCTGGATTACTTTCAGTTATCGGTTTGGTCACTGGGGAAGAACGCTCAGATTCCCACCCGCCAGACTTCTGGTTCGCATTATGCATTCGCTGGCCGTTTTCCCGTGGCGGATGTTTAAAAGTGTCTATCTACCGGCCCAGGTTGAGATCGGCGCGGGGTTGCGCATGGTTCATCCCCAGAATATCTGGGTCCCCCAGGAGTCGGTAATCGGCAAGGGCGTATCCATTTATCATGAAGTCACACTCGGTACGGGGCCGATTCCCGGCGTTCCGATCATCGGCGACAATGTAATGATTTTCCCTGGTGCCAAGATTCTGGGCGGTGTCAAAGTGGGAAACAATGTTCATATTGGTGCCAATGCGGTTCTTACCAAGGATGCACCTGACAACTCAACGGTATCCGGTCCGACGGCCCGGGTGATTCCTGCCACGCTGGCCCAGAACGTCAGGGGGGTTCATCATCAGGATCCTAAACCTGCGACCCCGTCCGCCGACGAGGAACCGGTTTAATTTGTTTCCTGCTCCCGCAGTTTTGGTTTAAGCACTTTGCCGGCGCTGTTTTTCGGAAGCGCCGCCAGAAATTCAACCGCCTCGGGGATCTTGAATGCCGGAAGTTTTTCAGCACAGTGCCGCCGGATATCCTCCGCCGTCAGTGGTGTGCCCCGCGCCGCCACCACAAATGCCTTGATGGCTTCGCCGAGCGTTTCGTGCGGCACGCCGATCACTGCGACCTCGACGACCTCCGGCAGTTCAGCGATCACGTTTTCGAGCTCTTTGGCGCCCACCCGGTTTCCTTTGCTCTTGATAAAGTCGCGCGCCCGGTCCTGCACAAAAATAAAGCCGTCCGCATCCACCCGCGCCATGTCGCCCGTGCGCAGCTTGCCGTCCCGGAAGAAATTTTCCGTTTCCACGGCATCTTGCCAGTAGCCCTTGGTGACATTGTCACCCGACGCCACAATCTCACCCAGCTCGTCCGTGCCGGGCGCAACCGGAGAGCCATTCTCCTTAAGCACCTCAAGGCGCGTTGACGGCAGTCCCTTGCCGATGGAGCCCAGCTTATCCTCCAATCGGTCCGGCGGCAGATAGCTCAGGCGCGCCGTCGCCTCCGTCTGTCCATACATCAGAAAAAAATTGACCGACCCGAACGATTTCCGGATTTCCCGAATGAACGGATCGGGCAGCTTGCCGCCCGCTTGCTGGAACCAGTGGAGCGCAGGCAGACTTCGTTTGCGGAACGTGGAGCGGCGCAACAGAATCTGGTAGGTTGAAGGAACTCCGGCCAGTCCCGTACAATGTTTTTCCGCCATATCATCGAGCACTGTTTCCGGATACATGAACTGATTGTTCAGAACCACGCTGCCCCCCGCCATCAGATGCGTGTGCAGCAGCGACACGCCGAAGCAATAATGGAACGGCAGCACCACCATCACCCGGTCCGATGCTGTAAGGCCCATGTATTCAACAATGTCGGTGGTGTTGCAGGCGATGTTCCGGTGCGTAACCATCACTCCCTTGGGAGTGCCCGTTGAACCCGAGGTAAACATGATCGCCGCCAGATCCTCTTGTGGCTCTATCGGCGGCATCGGTTCACTGGTCGCTTCCGGCAGTTCATCTGTTTCCGTGATCACGATCAGACCCAGTTCATTTAGCGCGTCACGATGTTTTGCGCGAAGGCGCTTCGACACAAAGATCACCTTCATTTCCGTGATTTCCGCAAGATAGGCTAGTGTATCCCCGCTGACGTCGCCGGACAGCGGAACCGCCGTCCGTCCTGCGTGAATGATTCCCAGATAGGCCGCAACCCAAAAAAAACTGTTCTCCGAAAGAATCCCGATCCGGGCACCTTTGGAGCTGGTGTTGAGCAAACCGCACGCCACCCGGTTCACTTGGTCACGCAGTTCGCCATACGACAGCATCCCGTCGCTCTGCAATACCGCCGGGTCATTTTTTCCCCCCGCCGCCAGAATCGCGTCAGCAATATTGTCCTGCATGAAATCCATAATTACCGCCCCTCGCTATCAACGAAGATACTTCCCGCCCGCCATACATTCCAGATGATTTTCTGTTCAGTTCCAAGGGTTGGAATCTGTTTTCCAACCATTGGAAAGACAGATATTTCCTATCGAGTGCTGCGCGATTTTCTATACTGGTTGGTTTGTTCCGTCGAGCCGTTGATGCTGCTGCGGCAGGAGCCCTTGTTCTCGCCCCAGAACTGTTTTACCCGTATGTCTGCATCATTGATTTCCAGATCTAGCTGCATGCCTTTTTCATACAGACTCACCAGGGCCGCGTTCTTGTTTTCGAGTTCAAGCCCATGAATCTCGATTTTCTTCCGGTACTTGCCGCTTCGCCCAACGATCACCGCCGGTGGTTGGCCGCGCCCTTTATCACCGATGATTTTAAGGTTGCGGAACACGCCCTTGGCACCATCCCCGTAGCTGCCCCATCCAAGCTGGATCGGAACGGTGTTCTGGACCATCTTGATGGTGGTATTTTCAATCAGCATATCGTTGTAGACCTTGATCACATCGTCGCCGGCTTCGAAATAACAGTTGCGCACGGTCGATCCATTGGCACCGGCAACCCCGTCGCTGTGGTTGTGCCATCCGCCCCGGTCGTCGATGCCGTGCACGCCGTCGAGATGCATCACGGCACCCCGCTTTCCTGTCAGCATGAAGCCGATCGGGTTCAGCACTGTGAGGTTGTTGACATGCAGCGTGATTCTGCCTATTCCATAGACAGCGGAGTAGGGCATGCACCCGCCGCCCTGATCCAGCCCCTTGTCATGCAGCAGCCCGGGGGTCTTGGTGCCGAAAATCACCGAAGTTTTTTGGTCCGCGCCTTCTATCGAGCAGTCATGCCTGAACGTAAACTGTCCGGTCACGCGCACGTCGGCATTGATGAAGATATTCCTGACTTCCGGGGGAACCTCCCAGATGCCCGACCTCTCCTTGTCGCGCTTGAAATCGATCTTGCCGGTTGAAGCAAAGGTGAATGTCCCCGATGCGGATTCCCATTCCGTTTTTCCGTTGTAGTGTTGCCGCAGCTCGCCAATCGACTGGGCGGATGCCGTTGTTGAAACCAACACAACCAATGCAATCAGTGTCCTCATTTGGATTTCTCCACGCGTTCCCATTGATAATTCAGCTTTTCCACCGGCAATAAAAAAAGGGAAGGCCACAAGGCCTTCCCTCCCCATAAACGGGAATGTTCCAGACGCCCGGTCCCATTATTTTTTAGGAGGAACAATGGCGTCCTTGGCCGCTTTCGCAATGCGGAATTTGACAACCGTCTTGGCTGCGATCTTGATGGTTTCACCGGTAGCGGGATTGCGGCCCATGCGGGCTTTGCGTTTCACTTTAACCAGCTTGCCCAGACCAGGCACGGTGAATCCGTCTTTTGCACCTTTGTATGCCTGCGCAACGAGGGATTCCAATGCGGTCTTTGCCTGTACTTTGCTGACGCCTGCATCTTCGGCCATCTTAGCGATAATTTGAGTCTTCGTAGCTGCTTTTGCCATAATATCTCTCCTGTTGAACTGTTTTGGTTTCTGTTTCAGTCCCACTGGTCCCTGCCAGCGAGGCCTCAACTTCAGTGAAAATGCTACTTCAAAAGACCATACGCCGCAAGTGGGAAAATTAAAATGTGATAGAAATAGGATGCTACTAAAGATAGGCGAGGGGAGTCAGGCCACATTCTCCAAACCACAGGAGATGGAGATATCCAAGCGTAAGCGGCGGCTCCGGAAAAAATGGAGCCGGCGGTCAGAGTCGAACAGGATTGCCACCCCGAAGCTTCGGGGTGCTCATTTAGACAAGTCATCTGGCCAGACAAAGCCGGCAGAAATAACCGATTCAATAATCCGTCGGCTTTTCTGTCGTTTCAGAAATGTCTCTGCTTTCTTGGCAATAGCGGAGGACTTGAACTCTACTAAGGGCAACGCGCTTCCATGGCCCCTTATTCTTCGTTGACGTCACAGCATTTGAATTATGTCTGGAAAGTCTACTGTCAGGATCAATGGTTGAACCAATGTAATATCGATCAGAGGATTTTGATCGCAGAATGTAAGGGTATCCGGGCATAGAAGGCTCCGAAAAAATGGAGCCAGCGGTGAGAGTCGAACTCACGACCAACGGATTACAAATCCGTTGCTCTGCCACTGAGCTACGCTGGCCTTTTTTGAACTTGCGGAGTTTCAGTCCCGACCACCCCGAAGTTTCGGGGTGCTCTGCCACTGAGCTACGCCAGCTTAATGGAATGGCGAATTATGCGAATATCGCATTCAAAGTCAATACACCGGATTCACTATTTCCTTTTTCCGGCCGGTCTGCTTAAATCACATGAATTGTGGTGGATATTCCAAACCTTGGGAGGATGTTATGTCGGTGAATGAAGGGAAAGCATGGCGGTGCACGGTCTGTGGATATATTCATTATGGCGACGAGCCGCCGGATGAGTGCCCGGTCTGCAACGCCCCCGCATCCGAGTTTGAACCGGTTGAAGCGGAAGCAAAGGTTGAAGCGCAACGTTCCGACGTCGGGAAAATCGTAATCGCCGGGGCGGGCATCGCCGGGCTTTCGGCGGCGGGGGCCGCGCGCGAAGCCGCGCCCGATGCCGAAATTGTCCTGATCTCCACCGATACGGAATTCCCATACTATCGGTTGAACCTGACGCGGTACCTGGCCGGGGAAATTTCAGACAATGAACTGCCGATCCATCCGCCGGAGTGGTATGCAGACAACCGCATCGAGTTGCTGACCGGGAATTCCCTGCACAAAATCAATGCCGCTGATAAAACCGTACTGCTGCAGGACGGCACCACCGTCGGCTTTGACCGGTTGGTGGTTACCACGGGTGCCTATCCCTTTATTCCACCGATCGGCGGTACGGAACTGACCGGCGTTTTCAGTTTGCGAACAGCCGACAATGCCCGGGCCATTCTGGACGCGGTGCAGCCGGACAAGCAGGTGGTCGTGATTGGCGGCGGCATTTTGGGATTGGAAACCGCCGGCGCGCTGGCGTTGCGCGGTGCGAAAGTTACGGTGCTTGAAGCATACGACCACCTTATGCCGCGGCAGCTCAATGCCAAAGGCGGGGCCGTGCTGCTGGCGCATCTCGGCACACTGGGTATTGATGTGATTAAGAATGCACGCGCAAAACAAATCGAAGGAGAGGGGATTGTCAGCGGTGTACGTCTAAAGGACGATACGCTGGTGCCGGCGGAAATGGCGGTCATCACCGTCGGCGTCCGTTCCAATGCCTGGATGCTGCAGGAAGCCGGGCTGATTGTGAACCGCGGTGTGCTGGTCGATAACTTTATGCGTACCTCCAATCCCGATATCCTGGCGGCGGGCGACGTATGCGAACACGACGGTGTCTGCTACGGCTCCTGGGCCGCCGCGCAGTACCAAGGCAAGATAGCAGGCATGAACGCCGCCGGTATTCCGACCGAATTCGGCGGCATTCCGCGCTCGCACATGCTCAAGATTCTCGGCAAGGACATGGTCAGCATCGGGCTCATCAAGCCGGAAGACGGAAGCTGTTGCGTCATCGAAGACGAACCCGACGGCGGCTACCGCATGTTCATGTTCCGCGACGACCTGCTGGTCGGCACCCTGCTGATCGGCGACATTGCCGTAAACATGCCCGCCCGTTCCGCCATCGAAAGCCGTACATCTTTCGTCGAGCTGCTCACCGGCAGTCCCTCGGCCCAGGATGTGGCCGCAGCACTCTGAGCCTTCCAATGATTGGAAAATGTTTTCCAATGGCTGGAAAACTGTCCGGTTTGCCCGTTGCGATGCGTCTCCTTCACTTTAAGGAGATGCGATGAAACGGGTGATTTTTCTTTTAGTTATGGGTGCGGCGCTGAGCGCGTCGTCGGCGAAGCTCAAGGAGTATCAAAAGGGCGCGACCCCGGTGGACTCGTGGCACCATGCCATGGCGAAGTTCGGGGGCGGGCCGGGTACCGCCGATCCATGGTATTCCTTTGGGCCGGTTGCCTTGTCCGATGCTGTTCCGCAATTCAATGAGGAATGGAAAAAACTGCCGCAGCCGCTAACCTATCCCTATGGCTACCGCAACGCCAAGCTGCACAAAAGCGCCTTGAACGGGTTTAACAACTATGTGAGGCAACTTCCGGCCTTGAAGGTCGCGCAAGGGGAATGCAGCTGGCTTTTACGGCAGATCAATTCAGCTTCCGCTAGGAAGCAAAAGCTCCAGTTCCAGCTCAACGGCACCTTGCAGGCGACCGTGTTCGTAAACGGCGAGGCGGGGGAAACGCTCGCCGAGTCCGGTTGGGTGAGCGTTGCGCTTCACGAAGGGAAAAACGAGCTGGTGGTTAGGCTGGCGCGTCCGGCGGCGGTCAAGCCCGCAGGAAAACTTGATGCCAAGGAGGCGCGGAAGCAGGAGCGGTTGAAGGCGAAGAGCAAAAAGGATAGGAAACGTAAATCCGGCCCTCCAATTCTGGTCGAAGCATTTTCCCCCGCCACCGTGGACAAATTTGCAATGGAACTTGGCGCGCAGATTCAACGTGATTTCGGCGGCGAAGCATCCGAACAGGTTGTGGAATATTGCCGGCTCCAGCACGAAATCGCCATGGCGCAGTTGGACGACGGGCACGTTCAGGCGCGCCGCGAGCTGCTTTCCGAACAGGTGTTTCGCAAGGATGCCATGATTCTTCCGACCGACCGCGATGCGCTGGACGTAGTGCTGCGCCGCACACGGAAGCTGATGTCGGATCTGGGTTCCAAGGATTGGAAAAAGGAGTTCCAAACATTGGAAAAAGCCACCACCACCGTGGTGGTCGACGATCCCGCCCGTTGGGAACTTTTCCAGGAAACCAGTAACCTGCGTCGCAAAATCGCCTTTTCCAATCCGTTGCTGGATTTCGACCGCATTGTTTTCCTTACCCACAAACTGGCGAAGGCGGGGCACATGTGCGACCAGTATTTCGGTTTCCACGCCAACCCCGGCGGCAGTCTTTATGTGCTGGAAAATCCCTTCAGCGAAAAGCCAATCGTGCGCGACCTGCTAGCGGATTCCACCGTCCAGAACGGGCGGCTCAAGGGGCGCAAACTGGTGGACGGCTCCTTCATTGCGCTCGACCTTTCGTTTGATGGCAAGGAGGTCATGTTTGCGTGGACGCAAGGGGAGGGTTCCGATATGGAAACCCTCACGGAAACCTACAAGAACGATCCGTGGAAAGCGTCCGACCGTTACAAGAACTATGTCTGGAAGCCCGAATCGACCTACCACATTTTCAAGGCGAATGCCGATGGTTCCAACCTGACCCAGTTGACGGACGGCCCGTGGAACGACTTCGATCCGTGCTACCTCCCGAACGGGCGCATCATGTTCGTCTCCGAGCGGCGCGGCGGCTACGGCCGCTGCCATCCGCGCCCGGTGCCGACCTACACCCTCCACGGCATGATGCCCGACGGCTCCGACATCGTCCCGCTCAGCTACCACGAAACCAACGAGTGGCATCCGAGCGTCGATAACAACGGCATGATTATCTACTCGCGCTGGGACTATGTCGACCGCGACGACGAGCTGCACAACCTTTGGCTCACTTCTCCAGATGGGCGCGATCCGCGCGCCTGGCATGGCAGCTATCCCAAGTTCCGCGAACTCAAGCCGTGGAACGAAATGGATCCGCGCGCCATACCCGGTTCCCATAAATACATCGCAACGGCTTCCTCCCATCACGGTCCGGCTTACGGGCCGCTCGTTGTGGTTGATCAAAAAATGGTCGATGACGGCGCTATGTCGCAGGTCAAGCGGTTGACGCCGGAAACGCCGTTCCCCGAAGGCGAGGCGAAGGGGGTCCTGGAATATGGCTGCGCCTGGCCGCTGAGCGAGGACTACTACCTGTGCATCCACGATCCAAACGGCAAAAACCACGGCATCTACCTGATTGATAGTTTCGGCAACCGCGAATTGATTTACCGTGACCCCGAGATCCCCTGTCTCAATCCGATGCCGCTGCGACCGCGCAAAAAGCCGCCTGTCATTCCGATCCGCACTACGCAGGCACTGGCCGACCGGATGCCGGACGACGATCCGACCTCGACCTGCGCCATCATGAACATCTACGACACCGAGTTTGAGTGGCCGCCCAACACGAAAATCACCGCCTTGCGGGTCGTCCAGCTCTTCCCGAAGACCACCGTCCGGTCCAGCCAGCCGAAAATTTCGGCCGGCGGGCAGACCCTGGCGCGCGGCGTACTCGGCACCGCCCCGGTCGAAGAGGACGGCAGCGTCTATTTGGAAGTGCCGTTCGGCATTCCGATCTACTTCCAGGCATTGGACGAACGCGGCCTCGCCGTCCAGACCATGCGCTCCAACACCTTTTCACACCGCGGCGAACAGCTGGTCTGCCAAGGCTGCCACGAAAACAAGCACAAGGCCGTTACCCTCAAGAACAGCCGCCCGCCGATCGCCTTCAGCCGCCCCGCTTCGAAACTCAAGAAGGACGTCGACGGCACGTGGCCGGTGTTCTACCCCGTGCTCGTGCAGGAGGTACTCGACCGCAACTGCGTTGAATGCCACCAAACCGAAAAGAAGGCACCGTCACTCGCCGGGCGCGATCCCGGCGTGAAGCCGAAACCCAAGGAAACGATGCCGCACTATGCATCGTTTACTACGCTCACCAAGAACTGCATGTATTTTAGCGGCGGCAACGGCACCATCCATAATCCACCGAACCGCGGCGGAGGTACGCGCTCCGTGGCCGGCAAGATCGGCGCCTACGGCTCCGACCTTTTCCATATGCTCGAAAAAGGGCACCACAACGTGAAACTTTCCAAAGAGGACATGCACCGCCTGACCCTCTGGATGGATTTGAACTGTGTGTTTTACGGCGACTACCAGGATACCGAAAAACAATACCTCGGTCAGGTGGTCATTCCCGGGCTGGAATAGGTAGGGCTCGACCGCCGGGCGAGCCGCGTTTTCCAACCATTGGAAACCTTTTTCCAATGATTGGAATTCGCCGCGGAATTTGTTCCAATGGCTGGAATATTATAAAACAGGAGCATCGTCATGGTTGGCAGAAAAGCGCTTTGCACAGCAGTAATCTTTTTCGCGGTTCAGGCCTTTGGGTATGAGTTGTTCGATGTGTCCACGGCCAAGGGTAACGCGAAGCCGGCCGATTGCCGCATCCAGAAAAAGGGTGATGCACTGAAACTGGAGTACGGCCATAAAAGCCAATGGCCCTCCGTCCATTTTTCGCAGGACAAGATCGGTTATTCTTCGGACTGGTCGGAATACGCGCTGTTGGCGATTACACTTTCGAATCCGACGGCCCAGCCGGTGGAATCGAATATCCGGCTGGACTCCGCCGCAGTTAAGGGCAACAAGGGGCGAAACTTTCACACTACGGTTCTGCCGGGCCAGAAGCTTCGCCTGCTGATGCCGTTTGCCGGGCGCGAACCGATCATCGGCATGCGCGGCCAGCCGCCGCTGCTGACGAAGCAGGTTCCTGGCGATGTGCTGCTGGGTCACAACGGAACAGCAGTTGATCCTTCGAACATACAGGACTTTCAGATCTTTCTGGCCCGCCCGGAAACAGATAACACGTTGCTGCT
>JAIPIO010000086.1 GCA_021734595.1 Kiritimatiellales bacterium
AGAACTCCAAAAACGTCGTTTGCGAAACTGACATCGCCCTTTTTCAGTTCGTTATCCAGTCTCAAAACCCGTTGATGGAATCGGTCGATGTCGGATTGGAGGAAATAACTGTGCCCCGGATCAAGCGATCCGATAAACAGGTTGAAGGCATTGGTGGCCACATGATCATTGAGCGGAAGCTGGTTCAAATGTAAAAGCGGCAGTGCATCAGCCACGGTCTCGGATATTTTCTGAACATCGAGATCGCTTTTCTCAACTGCGCCGGTCAGCAGCGGCAGTAGCAGGGCAATGGTTATCAGGTAATTGCGTTTATGTCTCATCTGCTTCCTTTGGATTAAAGATACTTCACTACCAAACCCTATATGCACTTCAAAGTCAAAACAAGTCCCGTTCCGTGCCAGATTCCATCATTTTTAATTTTATCCGCCGCCTGTTTGGCTGTACCGTCTGTTTTCATTTAAGCCATAAGAAGGGACACTGTAATGACAATCAAATTAACGGAGCGTTCAGAGTGGAAAGCGCTTGGAAGCCACTATTCGCAGGCACAAGAGGTGCATTTGCGGGAACTTTTCGCGCAGGATTCCGGTCGCGCGGTGCGGTTTTCGATGACGGCAGGCGATATTCTGCTCGATTATTCAAAAAACCGCATTACGGCCGAAACAATGGATCTGCTGAGCAAACTGGCAGAATCGGTCGACTTGGGAAAATGGATCGAAGCGATGTTTTCCGGCGAAAAAATCAACGGCACCGAAGGGCGCGCCGTATTGCACACCGCCCTGCGTGCGCCGAAGGAAGCCGTGATCGAGGTGGATGGCACGAATGTCGTTCCGCAGATCCATGCGGTGCTCGACCAAATGGCGGCGTTTGCAGACCGGGTGCGTTCCAAGGATTGGAAAGGCCACACCGGCAAGCCGATCAGGAATATCGTCAATATCGGCATCGGCGGCTCCGACCTTGGTCCGGTCATGGCCTACGAAGCGCTCAAGTGCTATTCGCAGCGCGACCTTAATCTGGTTTTTGTCTCGAACGTCGACGGCACACATATTGCCGAAGCCCTCCAAGGACTGGATGCCGACGAGACCCTCTTTATTGTGGCATCCAAAACCTTCACCACACAGGAAACCATGACCAATGCGCACACCGCGCGCGCCTGGTGCCTGGAGGCGCTAAAGGACGAAGCGGCGATCGCCAAGCATTTCGTGGCGCTCTCCACCAACGCCGCTGCCGTTTCCGAGTTCGGGATCGACACCGCCAACATGTTTGCCTTCTGGGATTGGGTAGGGGGCCGTTATTCGCTGACCTCAGCCATCGGCCTGCCCGTGATGATTGCTATTGGACCGGAAAACTTTACCGAGCTGCTCGCGGGCTACCACAAGATGGACGAGCACTTCCGCACCGCACCGTTTGCCGAGAACATGCCGGTGATCCTCGCGTTGCTCGGCATTTGGTACAACAACTTCTTCGATGCCGAAACGCAGGCGATCCTGCCGTACGACCAATACATGAACCGTTTTGCGGCCTACTTCCAGCAGGGCGACATGGAGAGCAACGGCAAGTACGTCTCCCGCTCGGGCGAAAAAGTGGAATGGCAGACCGGGCCGGTCATCTGGGGGGAACCCGGCACCAACGGTCAGCACGCCTTCTACCAGCTCATCCACCAGGGCACCAAGCTGATCCCGTGCGACTTTATCGGTTTCTGCAAGTCGCAGAATCCGATCGGCGACCACCACGCCAAGCTCATGGCCAATTTCTTTGCGCAGACCGAGGCGCTTGCATTCGGGAAAACCAAAGAATCATTGGCGGCTGATGGCGTGCCGGCCGAGTTGGTCCCGCACAAAACGTTTGAAGGCAACCGACCGACCAACACCATCATGGCCGACAAACTGACCCCGTCCGTACTCGGCCAGCTCGTCGCCCTCTACGAGCACAAGATTTTTGTGCAGGGCATCATTTGGGATATTTATTCCTTCGACCAGTGGGGCGTTCAGCTGGGCAAGGTGCTCGCTGCGGAAATCCTGCCCGAGCTCGAAGGCGACAGCGCTCTTGCGCACGACGCCTCCACCAACGCGCTGATTGAATACTTCCGCGCAAACAAATAAGGGATGGCATGGCCTTTAGCATTGCCGAGATGATCCTGTTGGGACTGTTGGCCGATTGGGTGTTCCGCAAGCTGCGGATGCCGGGGCTGCTGGGTATGTTGCTGCTGGGCGTGCTGTTCGGACCGTATGTTTTCGGTCTGATGGAGCCGGGTTTTTTGGAGGCGTCGGCGGATCTGCGGATGATCGCGCTGATAATCATTCTGCTGCGTGCCGGATTCGAGTTGAGCCGCGAGGCACTGAAAAAGGTGGGATTGCAGGCGGTGTTGCTTTCGTTTGTTCCGGGAATCATGGAGGGATCGGCCATTGCCCTGCTGGGGCCGCGTTTCTTGTCGTTGACGCATCTGGAGTCGGCGATGCTGGGTTTTATCATCGCGGCAGTTTCACCGGCGGTGGTGGTGCCGATGATGATCGGCTTTATCAAACGGCGCATGGGTGCGAAAAAGGGGATCCCGACGATGGTGATGGCGGCGGCTTCGCTGGACGATGTAATCGCCATCGTGATTTTTTCGGTACTGCTGGGCTTTTACACGGGGACCTCGGAAAGCGTGTTGCTGAAAACGGCGGGCATCCCTGTATCGATCCTTGCGGGCATCGGTGCCGGCCTGCTGATCGGCTGGGTGTTGCTGAAACTGTTCGAGCGGTTTAATCCGCGCGCCACGAAGCGCACCATGATTGTTTTGGGGGTCTCGATTCTACTCGTGCGGATGGAGCATCTGCTGGTTGGAATCTTTCCGTTTGCGGCGCTGGTGGCCGTCATGGCGACAGGCTTCATCATGCTCGAAAAGTGCGAACACATGGCGCATGAAATTTCTTCCAAGCTAGGGAAGCTCTGGGTGTTTGCATCGATCATGCTTTTTACCTTGGTTGGCGCGCAGGTGGATATTTCGCTGGCGTGGGAAACGGGACTGGCTGGATTGGGGCTGCTTGTTTGCGGTTTGACGGCCCGCAGCGCGGGGGTGTTGCTTTCCCTTGTCGGCAGTCCGCTTAACAGGGGAGAGCGTCTATTTGCCATGGTGTCCTATTGGCCAAAAGCCACGGTTCAGGCGGCGATGGGCGCGGTTCCCCTGATGGCCATGAAAAGCGCTGGGGTGGACACGGCGCCGGGCGATGTGATTCTGGCGGTGGCTGTTATGAGTATTGTTCTGACTGCGCCGCTGGGTGCCGTTGCCATCAAACTGGTGGGGGAACGGGTGCTGGAAATTGCTGACGATGATTCCCGCGCCGCGCTGGATGCTGTTCTGGAAAGTCGATGAAGCGGAGCGGAATGGCAACCGATAGATAATTTCCTAAAGGGAAATAAATAAGTGAAACAATTGGTATGTTTGGAACGGAGCAAAATTCCAGCTATTAGAAATTGAAATACCGCGGCGTGCGGCATATATTCCAATCCTACCAAGAGCGGGAGTAATTCAGTGGTAGAATGACAGCTTCCCAAGCTGTTCGTCGCCGGTTCGAGTCCGGTCTCCCGCTCCATTTTTCAGGGCTTAGACCTCGGTTTAAGCCCTTTATTTATTGGGTGTATCGCGATTTGTCCGATCTTCTCTCTATTTTGATAGCGTGTGATGATTCCTGATTAAAACTGACCAAAGGTGGAAACAAAGTGGAAACATTTCCATTTTTGAGGGGGCAGGGGGACCCCCCGCGCAAATATCATATTAATATATCCCCTATCTTGGAGGGCGACCCCGAAAACGGCATAGGACACTTTGCGTCTTGATTGATCCTGCTCAACGACGGGGGAGGCGCGGTTGCCGTTACGAAGCTTTCAGTTTTTTTCTTCCGCAGTTTGCGTAACCACACAGCCCATGCAAGCCCTAAACCTATCTCAAAAAACGGGATGTAGAAAACCGCTTGCGCGCTTGCGTATTTTTATGCAAACACGCAAATTTTTTTCGGTTGAATTTTGACGAACTGCCGCTATATCTCCAAGCATCGGAACGCCATTTTGGCGATGCCGGCAAACAAAAGGAGACAGTACCATGAGTAACAGCAAGACCAACGAAACCAAGCAACCCAGCCATGGCGCAGCTGATCGTCAGGCGGTACCGGCAGTTTGCCTTGAAAGAGCCGCGTTTGCTGGAAGGCGGTGCGAAATGACCGCTATTACAAAAAAGACGGAAGCCCGCGTCCGCCGAGTGTTTGAAAGAACCCCCGCCCATGAGAGAGGGGTGGAGTTCGATGTGTGGTTCGACAACTTCGTTTCGTGCCAGATCGAGCGCTTTGTCTACGACATGAAGCAGGTTCCCGCCGGGGCGGTATTCCTAGACCTCTAGGGTTTCGGTCACTGGAAAAATGTTTCCAGCCCTTGGACTATTCCGGGGGCTGGTTTTCTTTAAACGGATTATGGTCAACAGGGATTAGCTTTGGCTGTCCGGTTCCGGGGGCTGGAACCTCCATCAGATCGGCATATTTTGACTTCGGCTTTTCAACCGTAAGAAGGTCGGCGTATTTCCCGCCAGCCGGTTTCTTTTCTGGTTCAAGGATTTCGTATCTCGCAGATTTATTGCGAGGCGGAAACCATTTTTCCCACTGCTCACTAAAAGAGAATGGCGCCTCCTCCTTGCCTGTCCAGCGGTTCACGCGCACGACATGGTCTACATAGCGGTAGGAGGGCGGGGATCTTCGGTCTCGCGTATAGTGCCTCTGCGCCTCTCGCTTCACCACCACCTCATACGGCCTGTAGGCCAGCCCGGCGGCCAAGCCCAGCAGGAACGCAACCGCAACAACAATCTTCACCTTCATGCCCACACCACCTTTCAAGGGCGGGATGGTATCCTAGGTAGCTCAGAATTACAAGAAGTCCAACCTTCATCCTTCAACCCATGGCGGGGTGTCCGATCCGTTCGGTCCCTGAGCTTTTAAGAGCGTCGGGTACTTCGTTTAAAGGCGGACAGGTCCGGCAAGGAATCTTGGATTCCCTTGGAGCCGTCGCAGGCCTGCCCGTCTTTTTATTTGCCTTGGGAGTCCCGCCGATCCACTGGGAGACATTCGCCGTACCGGCACCCCAGAAAGAAGGCCTTGGCGATTAGTGACCGGTGGTGTTCGTCCGTCGCGCTTTTAAGCAAGTCCAGTATATCGTCAAGGATCTCGGCTTGTATCGGCGGATCTGGCGTACGGCTCACCGCTGCGGATCGCTTACGGGGTTGCTCTTTTTCACGCGCCTTTTTCCGCTCCCACTCGTCGAGATCATCGGGCGACAACCTGACGACCTTCACGTGCTTGAATGGGAACATGGTTTTATAGTTCGTCGAGTTGCTCGTGACGTTGCCGTGAAAGCGTGATGAAGTGATCCGCGATCGCCGAGCGATTGCATGTCTGGCCGGCGTTCCGCCAGTACTGAACGATGGCATCCAGAGCGGTCACGCTTCCGGGCGTTAAGGTGATGGATTCCCTCTCCAACTGGATGTCGCAATCTTCACCCCGGCGAGGTATCTCCGGTATATTGCCCTTGAGGACACCCAGCCACGTATCGACGCAGTACTGGACGCCCCGGGCGAAGTGACCCTTGAGTTCGGGACGGGAAGGCAGCAGGACTTCCCGGATGAACTCGACGTTCTCGGCCAGCAGGGTAACGGATGATTTCTGTTTTCTTCGCTTGCTCATTTGGAGTTGTCTTTCTGGGTTAGTGTCCTATTGATGCTGTTGCCGAAAATTGCTGTCGGGTTCTGAATGCGGGTCTCGCCATCTGTCCGGCACGTTCGAGAAGGCACCCAGTCGCCCCGTGAAGAGACGAACGCCATTCCCGACGACTCCTTGCCCGCCAAAGGGGGTGCGAATCCCCAGAGGGCGCAAAATCTGTTTTGCCCGAAAATGTCCCATTCCGAACGTGGGACACTCGAAGCGTGACGGGGCGATGGGACGTTCTAAGGCAGGATTCGCGAGACGACGCGCGGGCGTGCATGGAAGGCTGTCTATCCCCGAGAGAGGCAACGCAAAATAAAATGCCACAAGTGTAATGATGGTCGTGGTGATCATAGCGGCAATTCCTGTTCGGTTTCATTGGTCAGTTCATCGAAGCGAGAGAGATCGAGCTGCTTCTGAATCGGCACCCGACACGTTTTCCCGTGGTTGGTTTTTATGACCGAAAATGCATAGACGGCAGGGCTTCCATACTCGTCCCGTTCTTGAAGCCGGTGACCGTACTTTTCTTTTTCCGCTCCGTTCCAACTTACAAAATCCTGCAACGCCCACGCCACCCGGCAATCATTAGCAATCTGCGCAGAGCCTCTAATATTCGTGATGTCGATTTCGACATTCGGCGGGATTTTCTGGAGGTGTAAAACCACGACGACGGCGATGTTTAAACGGCGGGCAATGTCGGTCAGCTCTTGGGAAATATACTCCTCGAATCCCGTGTCGTTGTATTTTGTGCTGGGGCGTGAGATGTCTTTAAATCCGTCGATGATCGCGACTTCGATTCCCCGCGTCTCCCTGTCCTGAAAAAGGCGGTTTCGGATCTGCTCGATGTTCATCTTCTTGGACACGAATTCAACGGGGTAGGCCCTCACTTTTCCGAGACAGTCAGTCGCCAACTGATCCCAATCGGGACGCCCATCCCCCATGCTCATTTTGAAATGGGAATATCCACCACGGCATGAAGCCATGCGAGCCATGGTTGTCTCGATGCCGTCCTCAAAACATAGCGACGTTGCGGGGATGCCCTCCTTGCCCAGCATGTTGAGCCATTGCCCGAGGAACATGCTTTTGCCTTTTCCACCACGGCCACAAAGAACCGTGACCAGCCCCTTTGGAGCGCCACCGGTGAAACTGTTGATTTTTTGGAACTGGATCGGTACTCCCTTGGTTCCGCCGGCCTTCGCGTCTGCATACATTTGCAGGATGGATGCGACGGCCTCTTCCTTGCCGGTGTTCTTCTCGCTGGCAGAAATATCCAGCGTGAAATTCTGCATGGACTGGATCAACTCGGTTTCAGCGGTGCCGGGTCTGTAGGCAAGATCAATGGCGGCGCTTGCCTGCTCAATTACCTGGCGTTTTAGGTGCGATTTCTGAACGCTGTCCGCGTAGTGCTGGATATGTGCGGCAACCAGCGTGCTGTCCTGTAGCTGAATGAGATAGTCGTACCCGCCGATCTTATCAAGCTGCCCTTTGTCCTTCAGCCAGTCGGCGATGGTGATCGCGTCCATTGCTCGACCGTTGACCCGGTACATGCTCAGGAGTTCGTCGAATAATGTTTGATGCCGGCGGTCATAAAACGCTTCTGATTTTAAACCGATGTCGTTGCATTTCGGGATAGAGTAATTTGGATCCAAAAGGATTGATCCAAGAATGCCGCGCTCGGCTTCTTCGCTGTGTGGTGGGATTCTTAATTCAGTATTCATTTACAACACCGCCCCAGTATAGGTCTCGGATTGCTGGCATTCCTGTTTTGGGGTTCGAGGGTCGTTCGCAGCGCGAGTCAACCAACTACCCAGAAAGCGAGTCATGCCTTTGGTGGTTTTCCGTTTGGATGGATTGTCTTTGATCCATTGCAGGGCGCGGCGGCATTGAGCAAGAACGTCGAGGGTGTCAAAGGTTGATTCGTATTCGGCCAACTTCGTTTTGGTTAAATGCCAGTCCTGGTCTTGTCCAGTAACAGGAAATGATAAAGCGACCTCTTCCGGTGCCAAGTCGCCTTGCGGCTTCGCACAAATAGACTTATTTACATTCTTTCCCTTCTTAGGTCGGTCCGTCTGTGGTCCGTCTGTGGTACTGTTTGTGGTATCGTCTGCGGTACTGTCTCCTTGATACACTTCCCATTTCGCTATTGTATAGATGGATAAAACGTTGCTTTTCTGTGGTACTATTTGACGTGCCGATTCTAGATGGTTTAGGAACCGCCTCACTTTTCCTCTACTCCATTGCCATCTATCAGCAAGGAACCTTTCAGCGGTAGCAACCTGCCCGCGTTTCACCTCTACCATCACACCACGGAAGGTCACAAAGCGGTCTTTGTGGTTGGCTAATAGAAGAAGGTCTAGCCATGCTTGCCACCGCGTAAACGGCTCGGCAAAATACATCTTGTTGTCAAAAGACACCCGCCATAATTTGATAAATCCGCGATTCATAACCACCTCACATCCTTACTGTTTCCATGCATCCATTCATTACTCACGCCTTTTGCTTTTAATCGCCAGCTCCACTAAATCGCTGCGCAAATACCCGAAGCCGTTGCGGATGATTTCGAGGAATCCATCTGGACAATTTAGTTCTTCAAGCTTCGTCAATGTCCGGGCTTTGTGGCGGTTGCAAAGGCGGAGGACTTCGCCGTCGTCGATTAGGGATTTCATGTGGCCGTCTCCTTGATCCTGGCGAGCATGGCCGCGTAAATTTCTTCGGATGATTCGCCGTTTCCCAGACCGTCCCAGAAAGGATCGCTGTGGTAGTCGGAGAAATAGCCGTCTTCGTCGTCGCGGGGCTCTGGAACCCGGCACAATGCCCGATCCAAAAAACCGTCAACGACTTCCTTAGCAGCCAGCGGCTTCATCGTTAACAACGAATCAAGCAAGAGCGCGACATGCTCAATGTCCAGGCCATCGCGCCCTTTTTGGTACCGCATTGAAAGGGTGTCGGCAGCGCGGTTGATAGCTTGCTTGTATTCTTCCAGTTTTGCGGCGCAGTCCGGGCACAAGTCAGGAAACTGGCTCTCCGGTGGAGTGTGTTCGCGGTCGCAGTGGAGGCAGATCACGCTGCCACTTCCTTTCCCAAAACAAATGCATTAATCGCCGATTTAGGAATCCTCACCGCTCCACGGATGCGGCGGCGAGGAAGTTCGTTTTCTCTTAACATTCTGTCGAGCGTGGGAAGACTTACCGATAATGCGGCGGCAGCCTCTTTCCGTGTGAGAAGTTTTTCGGCGACCTCTTCATCTGGTTTAAAGCTGATCGCGGTTTCGAGTTTTTCCGGCGTGAGACCTCCGTTGCAGTATGGTGCCAGCATGGCCGCCGCTGCCGTTTTAATCGCATCTGGAATCTTTGTAGTTGTTTGCATGTGTGCCTCCTTTTGATTGGATTTGATGTTCGCCATGCACAAGGAGGTAGCAAACGGAGGCAAATAGTGAAATCACGTGTATGTAAGACACGCATAGGACACACGGGAGGAGTTTGTCCATTTTCTCTAGTCATCTCGGCACAAAAAAAGGGCATTCATTTGAATGCCCGGAGTGAAGCAGGGAGATAGAGTTTCCCCATGGAAGATGCAGATTCTAAGCCGCTAGATTTTACGTGCTCATCAAGCCGTTTCCTCAAGAATCCCCAACGCTTCACTAATCCGTTTGTGCCAGTTCTTTTCATTGGCTTTGCGTAGAACTTCGGCGGCTCGCTCTGCTGGGGTAGTGGGCTTGGCCGCGCTGGTCAACAATCCGGGCAGGGTTTTCTGCATCGCAGCGCGAAGCTGGTCGCGCTCCGGGCGGAAGTAATGCTTCATGACCACGTCGGCGGTTTTGTGGCCGGTTATCTTGCGTACGATGTCCAACGGCATGCCACGCATAAGAGCGAGGGTAACGAAGGTGGTTCGGAATGAATGGAAGTCACGCAAGGAAGCGCGGTTCTTTCCTGCTTCCCGCTCTACGCGCATTGCGCCCCGTGTTGGCTGTTGCACGGCCTCCGACGGTCTACGCTTGCCCCTGACGATTGCCTTGCCCGTGACGGACTCTAGTTCGTTTAGGTAGGTTGATACGGTGCTGGGGCTAAAGCCGGTGGCTTTGGCGGTGGGTTTCACGCCTTTACCTGTCATGTAGCATTCAAGAACCGCCTTTACCCGCTCCAGCTTTTCACCGTTGAATTTGTTTTCAGCGGCCTGGTTCAATTCCTCCAAGGTGCAGGGATCGGTCTTGAGTTCGCCGGACGGGATAGGGTTCCCGGTGTCGAATCCCGCCAGCGTCAGAACCTTCTTGAAGCGGTAGGAAATTCCGTTGGCGTTGGTTTTGTAGAGGTGGGCGGCTTTGGGGAAAACATATTCAGATCCGTTGCCGGCCTGCTTCTGTATTTCATCAAGCAGGATATCCGCAAGGGGGATGTCCACCACTTGGCCGGTCTTGCTGGTCTTGACCGTAATAAACCCTTCGGCCAAATCCACATCGCTCCAGCGAAGATGGCAGCAATCCTTTTTCCGCATGGCTGTGCAGGCGGCGGTGATGGCCAGCGAGTAGATCAGGGGTTCGGCATTCTTGGCGGTTTTAAAAATTGCATTCAACTCATCAATCGTGAATGGCTTCCGCGATACCGTGTCGGTTTCCTTTTGCAGGATCTCGTGGGCGGCGGGAACACCGGCGCGTTTCAAAACGGTTTTGATCGGCACCAGGTATTTGTTCCATGTTTCCGCCGTCACTCCGCTTTGCTCCCGTTCGTCCAGGAATGCATTAATGTGGATCGGGCGCAACTGGTCAACCCGCGTTAGCTTGGGGTAGTTGGCCTTCAGGAACTCCGCAAGGCGTTCAAGCTTGGCAATGACCTGCTTGCTGTGCTGTTCGGACGGTGGGCGTTTACGGGGCTTCTCGATCCAGATTTGTGCAAGGTCTTTGATCCGGTAGCGTTTGAGCTTCTTTCCCGCCCGTGCTTCGTAGACGGCCTCGGCAAGCCGGGTTTCGCTCTTTCCGGAATGCACATCCTCAAGGAGCTTGTCCAGGGCGGCTTGCGCTTCACCTCTTGAATTCTCGAAATGCACGCTGCCCGTTTCCTTGAGGCTGGCGGGGCGGGTTCCCCTGACTTCAACCTGTAGATTCTTGACGAACTCCTTGCCGTCAACCTTGTAACGTCCATACCACCACTTTGAACTTTTCCGCATGACCAAGCTCATATTCCACCGCCTTTCTTTGCTTGCTGATAGCGGTTGAATATATAGGATACTTGGCAATGCAAAACAAGGCGTAAATGGAAACAAAGTGGAAACATTTACAAATAAATCAATAATAACCAATAAAAAGAGCGGTTCGTGTATAGCTTCCCAAGCTGTATGTCGCGAGTTCGACTCTCGTCTCCCGCTCCAATTTTTTTATGCAAACACTCAATCTTCACTTTCCGCTTTTGCGGCAATCTGCATAAGAACCATTCCAAGAGCGCTGCGGGGCGGAGTCAGTTCAAAGTGGTCTTTCCGATGGCGGATGAAGCCTCGTTTTTCGAGTTTCTTTATATGCCGGAACAGGGCCATGCTTGACATGTCGGTTTCTACCATCAATTCATCAAATGTTTTGGTGGTTTGATTGAGGCGGGCAACAATTAAAATCCGCCGAGGGTGGGTAAATGACGTAACGATCTCCATGATCTCCTCGTTGGTAATTCCATCCAAAAAGCAGTTTTTAAGAGAGGCAAGAATGTGGACTGCGTTATCGACGTTCTCATTCGCTTCCGCGGAATAATAAACCCACCGACTTATCTGGGACGCATGGAGTAATCCGCGGGAAGCCAATGTTCGTAAATGGCGGCTTGCCAATTGTTCGGAAATACCGGTTTGGGCGGCGAGTTTGCAGACCGGTTTTGTCTCGCCGAAAAGTAGCTTTCGTAAAAGGGTCAACCTAGTTGTGTTGGCCAATGCGCGGCATGTTCTCCATAGAGTAGGGCGTAGTTTGTTCACGCATCCCTCCATATCACACTAAAACAAGTGTGGTGTTTGAATATACAATTAAATGCAATAAGCCAAGTAAAATACCATATCACAGTCAAACAAGTGTGGTATGGATCGCTACGCGAAAATAACTTTCAATCACGGGTTTCTTACAGCACCTTCGTTTGCTTATCGATTTTCAGTCCCGCTTTCTCGGCGGCGGTGATAGCGTCGGGGGAGCAGAGAACCGCAGTGGCGGACTGCTTCATGGCGGTATCGAGCACTTCGCCGAATGCGGCAAAATCCTTCTGGGTGGTGCCGAGCACTTCATCGCGTATTTGCTGGCGCTCTTCATCGGTGAAATTTAGCAGGTAGCGGACGGTGTCGGAAAATCCTTTTGCATCCGGTAGTTGGTAGGAATCGAGTTGTCCGATCGCGCCGATAATGGATCGGGTGAGCTCGTCTTCATCCAGTTGGAGATTGCGCAGGTAGGCTCCCGTCTGGTCGTAAACATCAAGTGATGCCGCCAAGTTTGGATCGCGGTAGGAGGCAAAGGCGAAAACACCTGAATAGCGGTCGAACGAGCACATGCCGCCGTAGGCGCCGCCCTGCACACGGATTTTTTCCCACAGCCAGGCGGTCTGCAGGTAGCGGGTGATGACCAGCGCGGACCCGTGCATTTTATAGCCGGTGTCAAACAGGTTGGCGGAGCGCCCCACATAGTTGACCATCGTCGGGGCAATCAGCGCCTCGGAGTTGGCGAAGGCGCCGGTTTTCCAATCCTTGGAAACAAAGTTTCCAGGGTTTGGAAGTTTTTCGATGAACGTTTCCAATGCCTGGAAAACGGCCGGTTGCGCCGCGGCATCGGCAGTAACGTTCATTATAATATGATCCCGGTTGAGCAGGTTGCCCCTTATTTTTTCCAGCCTTTGGAAAACGGCCGGCCAGTCGGTTTCGATATCCTTGGCGAGCTGGCGCAGGAAGAAGATGGCGCTGACGCCGCCGAGTTGTTCGGCAATCCAGTGCGCTTCATTGTACTGCGCTTTCAGGCGCGTCATGACGGCAGAGTGGCCGCGCGGAACGATCGAGGTTTCCATGTCGGCCTTGTGCTCCAGCACAATCTGCTTGAAGCGTTCCTTGTCGTCGAAGTTCGGCAGCAGGAGCACATCGTGCAGGATGTCGAGCAGCTCGGTCGTCTGGTCGAACATGCATTTTGAACGCAGGAAAAGACGGGTAACCCCGGTGTCGGAATCGCCGCGTGCGGAGAGCAGCGGCGAGGCGTAGATGCCGCCGGTCTTGCGGGCGATCCGCTGGGAAAGAGACACATAATCCTCCTTCTGCGTGCCCATTTCCAGCAGGGCGCTTCCGAGCAGGGCGACGTAGGGAATATCCGCTTCATCGAGGCCGTGCAGCTCGAACGAAATATCGAGGTAGAGGATGCCGTTGGTAAACAGGTCGTGCGTCAGTATCGTGGCATCGTGCAGTCCGCTTTTTCCGCGATCGACCAACCGGATTTTTTTATCGAGATCATCGCGATGGAGCAGCGGGAGTTTAGCGATGTCTTCCGGGGAATCGGGGGCGGCCTGCATCGCCATCAACC
>JAIPIO010000001.1 GCA_021734595.1 Kiritimatiellales bacterium
GCGATTGCGGATGCGCTTGAAGTGAAAAAGGCCGAGGTGTTCGAGTGGACGATTGAAAACAAGAACACCCTGGTGCTTTCCAGAAAGAAAACAACCAGCCCTCGCAAGCTGAAATCCTTAGGTTGACGCGCATGCGCATGTGCGGGGCGCCACTTGGCTCCCAACGTGCCGTTTCATAAAGGTTCGTAGCGCTCCACTTCCGCCGCACCCATCTCTTGCGGATGTTTTTTGTAGTCGTAGAATTTTAGATACCGTTTGATCCACCCGCCCTTGGAGCGAAGCGGAAAGATAATTTGTGAAGCCCGAAGCGCAGCGCAGATAATTTTCTAAAAGAAAATACCGACCAAAGGGAGAGGTTCAATAAGACCGAAGGGAATGGTTCATTCGTTTTCTCCGTTCGGATCGAATAATGCCGCCGGCGCATCACATCTCGTGCTTCATCAAGTATTTTACTTGCCATAAATACCCTTACTGCTCAGCATGTGTTTTCAACAACGACATGAATATTGGATATTGTAAACAGGCAATTCTGCCCGATTACCCTTTCAATATTCACTTATCAGGCAGATTTGCCTGATAAGTAATAGTTGGGCTGAGATAAGATGAAAAAAAACGATCATACTCCTGTTTTTCAGTGTCATGTGTGTTTCCTGCATATCCCACAAACCTGAAAAGGAATCACGAGATCCCGCGCGTCCTTACGCAGATATTGAAGCTAAAGGGCTCCCTCTGGAGTGGCGAGACCTCTCTGAAATAATAGAGTCCTTTGCAGAAGCAGGGTATGTCGACGTTGATATCAATGGCTTTAAGTGGACGTACCATTGCGTGGTTCCAGCACAAGACGAACAGGATGCCTTAGTTATGTCCTAATCAGAGATGTCCTCTGATTCAATCAAACGATGGTGCCATCGAAATCGAGGAAAGTATGCTGCAGTGACCTTTGGTGAAAAGGTTCGTTTCCCAACTATAAAAGAAGTGGGGGCTCTTCTCGATGAGTCTGGGATAAAATTCAGTGTTTTGCGTAAATATGAAGATGATCCTACGGGGGTCAGAATAGATATTGATAGACGAAACTAGCCCAACCACCGCTTTCACTCTATCGCTGGCTCCGCCCGCTCAGAGTGACGCGTAACGTTCTTTCCAACCATTGGAAAAAGCGGTTGTCATATTTCCAGACGCTGGAAAATCATGAGAGCGATTCTCCAACCATTGGAAGGCTGCTGCCAATCCTCCTTCGTAAAACTACGGCACGACATGTGGTTGGAAACCCGTGATTAGGTGGTATATTCAAGTCGTCATGAACTGGAGATTCAATATGCTGCCTAGTCCCTTGCATTCTATCTTGTCATCATTTGAACCACTCGCCCTTCTCGTTATTTTCTTTAAGAATATTATTTCCGCGGCGTTCCAAAACACCCCGTTTTTAATCCGTTCAGGAGGAATATTTTGACCACGAAATACACAAAAGCATTTCACCGGATTGTTATTGGTTTGTTTTCGTGTGGTTCGTGTATTTCGTGGTTCAGATCTCTACTGCGAAGCAGCGTTAGAACCGCCGTTTGTTCACTCTGCGTCGTTGCATTTGCGGCGACCTTCCAACCCGCCGCCACAGCCACCGAAAAAATCATGCCGGCCGAATGGAAATTCCAGTCGTGGCAGGATGCCGAGGGGTGGCGGGACGGTAGCATATCCCGCTCCGGCGGCGAGAGCCTGGGCCTGCGGGGCATCAATGGCGGGTGGTCCACGACTGTTCCGACAAAACCAGGGGCGGTGCACACGGTCCGCTTTGTCTACCGCAGCGAAAAAGCAAAGGGACGGATTGTTCTTTATGTCCGTGATCCCTCGGCCGCGAGGAAAGTGGAAACGATTCTCTACAAACCCCTGCCAATCATCGACAGCAACCAGACAGGACAGTTTGTGGATGGCGTATATACCGGCGGTGCCGACGCGGACGGATGGATTGCATTTGAGGGCGGCGCATTCATTCCAGAGGCCAGAACCACATCCGTCAACCTGCTGATCAAGCTGCGCGGGGCAGACCACGACGCCAAGGTCTGGCTGGATGATGTTGTGGTAACGGTCGAGGAGCCCCGTCCTATCCCGGATACGGCCAAACTGCTTTTTTCCGATGCTTCCGGGAAAGTCTGGGCCGAAAACGAAAACCGAAAGGTGCTCCCCTCGCAAAAACCGCCAACTGGAGCCCCAGCGAAGGAGATCGGGATTTCGGCGGCAAAGGGGGAGTATGAATCGTTCCAGCTTGTGGTCACGCCCAACCGCGAATGGAAGGATGTCAAATGGACATGGAGCGGATTCACCGGGCCGGCGGAACTGGATGCCTCGGTATTGCGGTGCCGACGGGTGGAGCTGATCCCCATTGAAGAGACGTACGGCCCCTACGGCTACAAGGGCTTGAATCCGGACCCGCTGACAGACCCGCTTCCCTGCACGGTTCCGGCAGGCACCAACCAAGCGTTCTGGTTTACCCTTCAGGTACCGTCGGAGCAGCAGACCGGAATCTACCGGACTGAACTTGCCTTGGTTCCGGATGCCCAGACCGTTTTGAAAATACCCGTCCAGTTGCACGTCCGGAACTTTTCGGTTTCCATGGCCCCTTCCATTGCAGTTACCTCGCACTTCCGCGCCCCGCTTGCGCTAGCAAGGGAATCCGGACCGGAGGACGAGGTGCTGCAGCGGTATTACCGGAACTGTTTCGACCACCGCTCCACCTGCTCCCCCGGAGTGCAGGTCGGGATTCGGCGGCGTGGCGATACCGTGACAGTGGATGCGGAGCGCTACATCGAACATCTGCGTTTTATGCGCGATGAATTGGGCTCCGATCACATCAATGTTCCCTCGCTGTGGATCGGCCATGCAGAAGGCCATCTCATGCCTGCCGATGCCCAATGGAAGGGACGAACCATATTTTCCAACCCGGAGCTCACCGTACTTAATCCGGAGTTCGAAAAACCGTTCCGCGATTATATGGGCCAGCTGTGTGAGAGGCTGAAAAACGAAAAACTGTTTGTGAATCCGACGGTAAGGTTTTTCGATGAACCGCGCTTTGAGGATCAGGCAACGGTCAACGGGCTGCGCACCCTTTCGAAACTGCTGCTGGATATTGACCCCGAACTGACGGTCAGTATTGCGGCCAGCTACCCCCACCCCGGCCTGATCGATGTGATCCGGCTGTGGATTCTCCATACCGACGCATGGGACCGCAACCTCCACTGGATAGAGGCCGCCAGAAAAGCCGGATGCTATATTTCCGTCTACAACAACGGCATAAACTATCCCGAACACCGCCCGATCCGCATCCGGCTCTGGCCGTGGCTGTTGTGGAAGTACGGCGTCGACGGCACCCACTCCTGGTGGGGCATGGTCTGTTGGCGGAACGAAATGGCCGATCCGTGGACTGCCGGAAGAGGCAGCTCCGGCGTGATGCTCTATCCCCCCCGGTCCGCCGATGAAAAGGGCCCCATTGATTCAATCCGCTGGGAACTGTTCCGGGAGGGTTTGGAGGATTATGAATACATGCGCCTTGCAAACGACCTGGCAGATAGACTAACCGCACAAAGCAAGTTGAAGTCGGTACAGATCGGCAGGGACGCCCTTGCCGAGGCCGTCGGCCTGGTTGAAAAATGGCCGAACGTGAAAGCGGCCAACGACGAGCCCTACACCCTTGATGCGGGCGCGGTGGCCCTGGCGCGGAACCGGTTGGCGGAGGCGATTGAAACCATGCAACAGGAACTGGATAATTAGCCGATGATACGATCATTTTTCATAGCCACATTCTATGACGCCTTCATGCGGGGCTGCGAGCGGCGGTGCCTCGGTGAATGGCGCCGGGAGCTGCTGGCGGAAGTCAGCGGCGATGTGCTGGAGATCGGCGGCGGGACGGGCGTCAATCTGCAGTATTACCCCAAAACGCTCCGCAGGCTTGTTCTGACGGAACCGGATCCGAACATGCGGCAGCAGCTACAGAAAAGCGGCATGACGGTTGCCGACTTCCGTGCCGAAAAGATCGACCTGCCCGACGAGTCCTTCGACTGCATCGTATCAACGCTGGTGCTGTGTTCCGTTGACAGCCAGGCCGCCGCACTTAACGAGGCCTTCCGTCTGATTCGTCCGGGCGGGTCGCTCTATTTTATTGAGCATGTGGTTGCGCCGAATAACGAGAAACTGGCCCGCTGGCAGAAACGGCTTGAACCCATTTGGCTATGGGTCAGCAGAAACTGCCATCTGTCTATGGACACCGCCCGGGCAATCAGAGAGGCGGGCTTTGAATTCATCCGGTTTGACGCAGTCTCCATGATCGGCGCACCGTCAATCGTCCGGTCGGTCATAAAGGGGGTGGCCCGCAAACCCAACTGCCGACAATCCCTGCTTGAGGGCAACAGCTAAATACAGTACGTTTCAACCTCATTTTAAGGACGGATGGAATAATGAACTGGATTTTAAAGAGAATTATCGGCTCCAAGAACGAGCGAGACCTGAAGAAACTGCAGCCGCTCGTCACCCGGATCAATGCGCTGGACGAGGTATACAAGGCGCTGAGCGATGCACAGCTACAGGCGAAAACCGGCGAGTTCAAGCAACGGCTGGAAAACGGCGAAACGCTGGCTGATATCGAACTTGAGGCGTTTGCCGTGGTTAAGAACGCCTGTCGCCGCCTGTGCGGAACACAGGTGGAGGTGTGTGGGCATATGCTCGACTGGGACATGGTTCCGTTTGACGTGCAGCTCATCGGCGGAATTGTGATCCACCAGGGGAAGATTGCGGAAATGGCCACGGGGGAAGGCAAAACGCTGGTCGCCACCATGCCGGTCTACCTCAATGCACTGACCGGAAAGGGCGCGCATGTCATCACTACGTCGGACTACCACTCCCAGCGCGACTCGGAATGGATGGGGCACGTCTATAAATGGCTCGGCCTGACGGTCGGTTGCCTGAGAAACCAGATGCCGCCGCCGGAACGCCGCGAAATGTATCGCCGCGATATCACTTACGGAACCAACAGCGAATTCGGCTTTGACTATCTGCGGGACAATATGGCCTACCGCCCGGAGGATATGGTGCAACGCGGTCATAACTTCGGCATCGTTGACGAAATAGACTCGATCCTGATCGACGAGGCGCGCACGCCGCTAATCATTTCCGGCCCGGCCCCCTACTCCTCCACGCAGTACCGCGAGCTGCAGCCGGCAGCCAGCCGCCTCGTCAGGCGCCAGCGCGACCTCTGCAACCGGCTGCTTCAGGAGGCCAAGGAACTGCTGGAACAAGGCGAGGAAGATGAGGCCCAGCTCCGGCTCTACCAGGTGCATCAGGGTATGCCGAAAAACAAGCAGCTCATGCACATGATTGAAGATGTCAAGATCCGCAAGCTGCTCGAAAAAATCGAACTGCAGATGCTGGGCGACACGCGCAAGGAACAGGCGCGCGAACTGCGGCAGGAGCTTTACTTTACCATCGACGAAAAAGGCCACGATGCCGGACTGACGGAAAAAGGCTGCGAAGAGCTGAACCCGAACGAGCCGGAGATGTATGTTCTGCCGGACATGGTCTCGGCCATGTCCGAACTGGACGGCGACACCACCCTTTCGCCGGAAGAGAACATGGAGAAACGGCGTAAAATCCAGGAGGAATATTCGCTGCGCAACGAGAGCATTCACGCGGTCGACCAGCTTATCCGCGCCTACTCTGTTTATGAAAAAGATATCGACTATGTGGTACAAAACAACCAAGTGGTCATTGTCGACGAACACACCGGGCGCCTGATGGTCGGGCGCCGCTGGAGCGACGGGCTCCACCAGGCAGTAGAGGCCAAGGAGGGCGTGACGATCGAGCGCGAAACCCAGACGCTGGCCACCATCACCATCCAGAACTATTTCCGCATGTATGAAAAACTGGCCGGCATGACCGGTACGGCCGAAACCGAAGCAGATGAATTCCATCAGATCTACAAGCTCGATGTGGTAGTGATTCCCACCAACCGCCCCGTGCGCCGTGTGGACCTGAACGACCAGATCTACAAAACCCAGCGCGAAAAATTCAAGGCGGTCATCGACGAAATCAAAAAGTCGCATATTCGCAAACAACCCGTACTGGTGGGCACCGTAGCCGTCGAAACCTCGGAAGTGCTCAGCCGCATGCTGCGCCGCGAAAACATCCCGCACAACGTGCTCAACGCGAAAAACCACGCGCGGGAGGCCGAGATCGTCGCCAACGCGGGCCAGCCCGGCGCCGTAACGATCGCCACCAACATGGCCGGCCGCGGCACCGACATCAAACTCGGGCCGGGCGTGGTTTATATCGACCGGGAAAAAATCCTATCCCAGATGAGTCTCGCAGACAAGATCGATGGCACCCCGCTGCAAAAGCTTCTCACCGAAAAGCCGTGCGGCCTGTATGTGATCGCCTCCGAGCGCCATGAATCGCGCCGCATCGACCGTCAGTTGCGCGGGCGTTCCGCCCGCCAGGGCGACCCCGGCGTATCGCGTTTCTACGTCTCGCTCGAAGACAACCTCATGCGCCTCTTCGGCTCCGATCGCATCTCCAACATCATGGAGAAACTCGGAATCGAGGAAGGAGAGGTGCTGGAGCATCCGTGGCTGAACAAATCGATCGAAACCGCCCAACGACGCGTCGAGCAGCAAAACTTCATGATGCGCAAGCGCACGCTTGAGTACGACGATGTCATGAACCTACAGCGCGAACAGATTTACGGTTTCCGCTCCGAAGTACTGGTGAGCGAAAATCCGCGCGAGCTGCTGTATGATGTGGTGGCCGAGGTTATTGGTATCCGGGCGGAAGGCGCCGTCGAGGCCGACAACGATGTCGGATACAAGGATTTTGTGTCCTGGGTCAACACCTCCTTCCCGATCGGGCTGCGCTCGGCCGATCTGCCGGACGAAAAGACCGTCGACAGCCTGGCCGACCTGGTTTTTGAGCGCGTGAAGCAGGCCTACGAACTGAAGGCGCACCATGAAGACACCGAATTGCTCAAGAATCTTGAGCAACAGATTATCCTGCAGTCGGTCGATGAGCACTGGCAGGAATATCTGCGCAACATGGACAGCCTGCGCGAGGGCATCAGCCTGCGCGCCTACGGCCAGCGCGACCCGCTGGTTGAATACAAACGCGAGGCCTTTGACCTGTTTGTCGACCTGATGGACCGGATCTACGATGAAATCGCCACCGCCATGTTCCGTTCCGCCACCTCCGTCGATGCGATGGAGGATTTTTTCCGGTCGCTTTCCGGCATGCAGGTGCATCATGAAGCCTCCGCCCTTGCGGCCGCGGCCGCCGGCGCCCCCGTAGGCGCACCGCCCCCCGGCATGGAGATCCCGCGCGCACCCGCTGCGCCGCAACCGATCCACCGCGACGCCCCGAAGGTTGGCCGGAACGATCCGTGCCCCTGCGGCAGCGGTCGCAAATACAAGAAATGCTGCGGCAGCAACGTGTAGTCCCGATGAACTTTGTTGAACAGGTCGGCAACGCACTCAAAGCCGGCGGTCACCAACCCGGTACGGCCCTCGTCGCCGGGGTTTCCGGCGGCGCGGATTCGGTGGCGCTGCTGCGCTCTTTCCATGCACTGGGAATTCCCGTCACGGTTGCCCACCTCAACCACCAGCTGCGCGGCGCGGACTCCGACGCCGACGAGCAATTCGTCCGCGCGCTCGCCGATGAATTGAAATTTCCAATGGTTGGAAGATCCTGCAATGTCAAAAAGCTGGCGGCGGATAACGGCTGGTCGCTGGAGATGGCGGCACGGCAGGCGCGGCACGGGGTTTTCGGGGCGGTTGCCGATGGCGGCATGGTTGCGCTGGCGCACAACGCGGACGACCAGGCGGAAACCTTCCTGCTCAAGCTCGCCCGCGGTGCGGGACCGGACGGCTTGAGCGGAATGCCGGCGTTCCAACCTCTGGACAACTTTTCGGTGATTCGTCCCATGCTTGGAATTTACCGGACGGAAATCATCCAATGGCTGGAAGCAACCGGCTTCGGCTGGCGCGAGGACGCCAGCAACCGGGACGATGCCTTCCTGCGCAACCGCGTCCGCCACGAAATTCTTCCAATGCTTGGAACCCGCCTCAACCCGGATATCAAGAACACCATCCTGCGCACCATGGACGTTCTGCGGGCGGAGAACGAGTGGATGGATGGGATGCTGGACGGCTTTACGCTGGACACGGATCAACCCATGGCTCTCCAGCGGAGATTATTACGGAAGTGGCTGTTCGAACAAGGCGCGGACAACGTCACTTTCGGCGCGATCGATAAAATCCTGTCCCTGATCGCTTCCGGCAACGGGACAACCACCTTTGAGTTGAACGACCGGCAACGCGTGGTGGTGGAATACGGCACGCCGCGCTTTGAACATGTGGAGCAGACTTTCCAGTCTGCTCGGGGCAGACAGGAATGTCTGCCCCACAATCCTGCATGGAAACTGCACTTTGAATTTGGAGCCGGATGGAAAAAGGATCATGGCCGCGGTGCGGGGATTTTGCCGGCGGAAGCATCGTTCAACGCAGACAAAGTCGGCGACGCCCCCATCAAGGCCCGCTGTTTCCGTCCGGGCGACCGCATGAACCCGCTGGGCATGGAGGGCAGCCGCAAGCTGCAGGATATTTTTACGGACCAGAAAATCCCGCGCGCGCAGCGGGTGGAAATTCCGGTGGTGGAGTGCCGGGGCGAAATCATCTGGATTCCGGGCTACCGCACCGCGCGGAGCTGGGAAGTGCGCGGAACGGACGGTAAAGCAGTGCATGTACGCATTGAACACATTTGAAGGCGTGGACTCCAACTTTGTGTCCTTATCGTTGCATTTCCGCAAAAGCGGTGGTAATGATTACCGTGATTTTCAAGGAAAGTGAGCATTATGCCTGATAAAAACCCATTCAATAAAGAGAGCAACCAGAATAAGCCGGAGAAAAAGGGACCGCCGCAGATGCCGTTCCGCGGCATGGCGATTTCGTTTCTGATGATTGCAATCTTCATGACGGTTCTGCACCTGTTTTCAAATTCGACGCAAAAGCGTGATGAGAAAGACTATACCGAATTCGTTACCATGGTTCAGCAGGGCCGTGTTTCCAAATGCGACATCGCACACGATGGTGCCGGCAACCATTATATTACCGGGGAATCGAAGGACCTCAACGCGGCGGGCACGACGCAGTTCCGGGTGGAGATTATCCTGACGGACAAGCTGATGGACCTGCTGGAGGAACACGGCGTACAGGTTAAGGTGAAACGTCCCCGAACCATGCTGCTGCAGGTGCTGGCAAATGTAATTCCGTTCATCCTGATTTTCGGCATCATCTATTTCCTGTTTGTCCGGCAGATGAAAAGCGCGGGGCGCGGGGCGATGAGCTTCGGGAAGAGCCGGGCAAAACTGCTTACGCAGGACAAGAACAAGATCACCTTCAACGATGTGGCCGGCGTGGCGGAGGCCAAGGAGGAGTTGCTGGAAGTGGTCGATTTCCTGAAGGATCCGAAGCAATTCCAGAAACTCGGCGGCAAGATGCCCAAAGGGGTTCTGCTGTCCGGTCGGCCCGGCACGGGCAAGACCCTGCTGGCGAAAGCCGTTGCCGGCGAAGCCGATGTCCCCTTCTTCACGATCAGCGGCTCGGATTTCGTGGAAATGTTTGTCGGGATCGGCGCGTCGCGCGTGCGGGATATGTTTGAGCAGGGCAAGAAAAACGCGCCGTGCATTATCTTTATCGACGAAATCGATGCCGTAGGCCGGAGCCGTTTCAGCGGCATCGGCGGCGGGCACGACGAACGCGAACAGACCCTGAATGCCCTGCTGGTGGAAATGGACGGTTTCGACACGCAGGAAGGAATCATTATCGTGGCCGCCACCAACCGCCCCGATGTGCTGGATCCCGCTCTGCTTCGCCCGGGCCGTTTCGACCGACAGGTGGTGGTGGATCTTCCGACGCTGGAAGGACGCGAGGCCATTCTTAAAATCCATGTCCGCAATGTCCGTCTGTCAGAAGAGGTGGATCTGAAAAAAGGCGCCCGCGGAACGCCGGGCTTTTCCGGGGCAGACCTGGCCAATCTGGTGAACGAGGCCGCCCTGATGGCCTCGCGCCGCGGCGCCGATTTCGTGGAACAGACGGATATGGAGGAGGCGCGCGACAAGGTGATGTGGGGACGTGAACGCCGTAGCCATGTGCTGGATGCAGAGGAGAAAAAACTGACGGCCTATCATGAGGCCGGCCACGCCGTCGCCATGTATTGTACACCGGACTGCGAACCGATCCACAAGGTCACGATCATTCCACGGGGGCAAGCGCTCGGGGCAACGATGCAGCTACCGGAAAAGGACCGCTATACACAATCACAGAAACGGATTGAAGCCGACCTGATTTCGTTTATGGGCGGTCGCGCGGCGGAAGAGCTTATTTTCGGCGAGGTGACCACCGGCGCCCACAACGATATTGAGCGCTCCACCTTGATTGCCCGGGCCATGGTCTGTGAATACGGTATGAGCAAACTTCTGGGACCCCAGAACCTGGGAAGCCACAACAAACCGGTATTCCTGGGACAGGGCATCAGCGGCGCGCATGAACACAGCGAGGAAACTGCGCAAAAGATCGATCAGGAAGTGCAACGTATCCTTACAGAAGCCTATGATGCATGCATGAAAATCCTCGTCGACAACAAGGACAAGCTCATCACCCTCTCCGAGCTGCTGATCGAGTGCGAAATGCTGACCTTTGACGACGTCGACGCCATCATGAAGACCGGGAAGCTACCGGAGCCCGTTGACTCCGAGAAAATTCCGCCCGTCGCGCCGGAGTCGCAGGAACCGAAAGCGGTTGTCTCTGATCAAGCAGATGCGGATGGCCGCACGGACGAGGATGCGCCCCCCGCCGCCGAGGTAGAGCCCGGGAGTATTTAATAATTTACTTCTGTTTTTTTCGGCGTTACTGTCTGCTCATGAAAATGATGAAATACATATCAATAGTGGTTGCCTTGATTCTCATCGCCGGATGCGCAACATCTTTCCGTCCCTGGAATTTAAGCAAGATTGAGCCGGGAATGGATAAAGGGCAGGTGGTTGATATTCTAGGAAATCCATCGTCCGCAAAGCAGGACGGTACTGTTGAATATCTGCATTACACCTATTCCGACGAACCGATCATCACCCCCATCGACGGATCCACCCAGAACTTCGACCAGCAATACCCGTTCTTTGAGGAACGGGCGGAAAAACAGATGAAGTCATACCATTATGTGGTTAAGCTTCAGGACGGGAAAGTGGTCTCCTACGAAGAAATGAACTGACCGTCGCCGGTTACCTGTTGTTGTTTATCTTCGGCATCACTCCATCGATGAACGAGTTGTCCTTCATCGGATCCTCAGCGGAGGATTTTTTCCACTGCTCGTACGGACTCACCCGCTTATACTCTTCTTGCTTGCGGCGGTCCTCTCCCGGACTCGGCAAAGGTTGATACGGCTGACGCACGGTATCTTTTTGATAAATCCGGTACTTGGGTTCACGGCGCACAGCGTTGCCGGACCCCAACGGCAGGGGATCTGTTGCGGCAATGCCGGCCGCTGACGATTTATAGCTGCTCCCCGATCTGTAGGAACTGCCGTAGGCCGGCTGCTCCTGCAACTCCTTGCCATTATAGTAAACCGGTCGACCGTCATCCTTGCGACTGGTTCGCCCGGAACTGAATGAAAACGCCGATTCGGGCCGTGTGTACCCTTTTTTTTGTCCCTGTTGCTGAGTGCCGTAATCAAGGGCCCGCGGATCCTTGATCACCTCAAGCCGCTCCGTTTCACGCTCACTGGCAGAACGGGAAAAGTCATAGCCCGTCTTCGGCTGCCCGAAATCTTCATACTGTTTGCCCTGCTGTTGCTGTAGCTCATTGGCAAACCAGTCGTACGGATTTTGATCCGCCCGCGCGCCCTCTTCAACCTCCGGCTCCGGTTCCAGCAACCAGCTCATATCTTCTTTCTTAGCCGGCGGGCGCCGCACCAGCTGCGGCGGCGGAAGGGTTGCAGATTGCACTTTCGTAATCTCTTTCAGCTTCATCGCAGATTTGGCATTCAGCGCTTCATCGATTTCGGCGCTTTCCATCGGCACCTCCGCCACGCTGCCGGCAATGGCTCCGTGCTCGCGCAGATACCGGCGGGCAATCCGTTTCTTGCGCTCTTCCGGCGTCTCCTCCCGCGCGGACGCCCAGCAGGCCATACTGGCCAGCACCAGCATCAAACGCACAAATTTGAAGACGTTGTACAAATTCCTGTTCATCGCGGATAAACTACTTTCCCGTGAATAGACGCGTCAACGCCCGACTTTGTTTAAAAACCGGTCGCACTTTCGGCAAGGCATTTTATTTTCGCTATTAAGCGGGCTTCCAACCGTTGGAACTTTTCTGCATAATTCTTCCAGCCTTTGGAAAGAGGGTGCATGCGATGAATGAAACCATTATACAGGCCGAAGCGTTGACCAAAACATTCCGCGATTTCTGGATGCGGCCGAAAATCACGGCCGTCGACAACATCCGCTTTGAAATACAGCGGGGGGAGATATTCGGACTGCTGGGACCCAACGGCTCCGGCAAAAGCACCACCCTGAAAATGATTCTGGGACTGCTCCACCCCTCCGCCGGGCGGATTACGGTCTTCGGCCAGGCTCCGCAGGACGTAAAGACCAAACAGCGGATCGGCTACCTGCCCGAAGAATCCTGCCTGTACGACTATCTGACACCGGAAGAGACGCTGCACTTCTACGGACGGCTTTTCGATCTGGATGCCGCCTCCCGCACGGAACGGGTCGACCAGCTGCTGGATATGATCGGGCTTGGGCACGCGCGGCGGCGGCCGGTCGGCGAATTTTCAAAAGGCATGGCGCGGCGGGTCGGTCTGGCGCAGGCGCTGATCAACGATCCCGACCTGATCATACTGGACGAACCCACCGCCGGGCTCGACCCGGTCGGCTGCCGTCAGATAAAAGATCTGATCCTGAACCTCGCGCAACGCGGAAAAACCGTGCTGCTCTCCTCGCATCTGCTGGCCGATGTGGAAGATGTCTGCGACCGGGTGGCCATTTTGTACAGCGGGAGCATTCGTGCCATGGGCTCCATCCATGAACTGCTCGAAGAGCAAACCCGCTATCAGTTTGATCTCCCCGAGCTGCCGCCCGAACGAATCCAGGCCGTTCTCAGCAGCCTGAAAGAACTCGTGGGCGAGGATCTGGACATCCGGCACCCGCGAATTAATCTTGAACGCTTTTTCATCCGCATCGTGGAGGAAGCGCAGCAAGACTCCGCCACCCGGTCCGGTGCGGTTCCCGTCACCAAAGTGGCCGATTACCTGACGCAATCGGATTAACCATGGACAGAATTATTGCCATAGCCGGGCTCGCCGTTCGCAGCGCCATCCGCTCGCGTGTGGTGGCCGTGCTGGCCGGTTCCGTGCTGGTGCTGGTTGTCCTGCTGCCGCTGACACTGAAAGGCGACGGTACTGTTGAAGGTTATATCCATATTCTGCTTTCCTATACCCTCGGTGCCCTCTCCTTTCTGCTCTCGCTGGCCACCCTTTGGGCAGGCTGCGCCGCCGTTTCTACGGACGTGCGTGGCCGGCAGATCCACCTGATTGCCGTAAAACCGGTCCGGCCCGTCGAAATCTGGCTCGGGAAATGGCTTGGATTGCTGGCGCTCAACGCCGTACTGCTGGCCGCCGCCGGCACACTGATCTACGGCATGCTGCGCTGGAACACCCGGCCCGCCGCTTTGGATCCGGCCGACCGCGCAACCATTCAATCCCAACTGCTGACCGCCCGGAAAGCGGTTCCCGCAATCACCGACGGCAAGGTTTTCGGCATCACCTCCGGGGCTTCCAGGCATTGGAAATTTCAGGCTCCGGTTTTCCAAACATTGGAAACGGGCACCCCGCTGTTTCTCCGCTACCGGATTTCGGCCACCGACATCACCGCGCTGCGCGTGAAGGGACGCTGGAGAACCGCCGGTTTCGAGGCGGAAACTGTTTTTATGCCCAACACATTCCAGACCTTGGAACTCCCGTTTCCAGGCATTGGAAAAGACGGAGCACTCGATCTTGAATTCATCAACAGCCACGACCGGCCACTGACATTGGTTTTCGACCCGCAGCACCCGCCCGCAATCCTCTACCGCTCCGGCAGTTTCGAGATGAACTATGCCCGCTGTCTGCTGATCATTTTCTGCCAGCTTGCGCTGCTCGCCGCCGTCGGGGTAAGCGCCGGAAGCGTTTTTACCATGCCAGTGGCCGCCTTTGTTTCGGTCTGGGTGCTCATTATGATCGCATCCAGCGGATTTATTGAACACATGACCGCCAGCGAAAACGCATTGGCCCGGCTCTGGTTTCATTTCCTGAACCTGGTTCTGCTTCCTTTCCGAAACGAAAATCCACTGGAACCGCTGGCAACCGGCCGTGCGGTTTCATGGGCGGCCGTGGGCCTGGCCGTGCTGCTCAAGGCGGTCCTGTTTTCGGGGTTGCTGGCATGGGGAAGTGTCGCCCTCTTTAAACGCGGCGAGATCGCGGGAGGCGGGCGATCATGAAAAAAAAGGCCGCCATCTGGTTGCTGCTGGCCGCCGTTGCGCTGATGGGCGCCGGACAGGTGCAGACCGGCCTGCTCCGAATGCGCACGGCCCATCAACCCGCCGTATTGGAACCGGCAGATGATATGCCGCCGGTAATTGCTTTCACGACCGTCGCGCTCGGCGGCTTTCGCGGTTTTTTTGCGGATATGCTCTGGATGCGCGCGGCACGCCTGCAAAGGGAGGGTCGCTACTTCGAGATTGTCCAGCTCGCGGACTGGATTACCAAGCTCGAGCCGCGCTTCCCCGCCGTGTGGACCTATCACGCCTGGAACATGGCCTACAACATCAGCATACTTTTCGATGCGCCGAAGGAGCGCTGGCGATGGGTTGAAAACGGCATCCAGCTGCTGCGCAACGACGCGCTGCGCTACAACCCGTCGTCCGCGCAGCTTTACCGGGAGCTTGGCTGGCTGTTTCAGCACAAGATCGGCAGCGACGACGACAGCGCCCATCTCTACTACAAGCAGCGGTGGGCTGAAAAAATGGAAAGCGCGCTTAGCCGTCCAAACGAACTCGAGGCGCTCAAGCTTGATCCCGAAACGATGCAGATGCTGGACAAAACGTATGGTGCATTCGACTGGCGCCTACCACAGGCGCACGCCGTATACTGGGCATGGCACAGCCGCAGCTGCGCGCGTTCCGGTTTTGACAAGGCCGCCGCCAGCCGCATGATTAACCAAAGCATCCTGGATGCCTGCCGCGCAGGGCGGCTGGTTAGGGACGATTCAACCGGATCGTTCACGTTGCGACCCAATCTTAATCTGCTGCCCTACGCGGAGAAGCTCTTTGAGCAGGCCGCGAATGAAGGACCGGATGGGGAGACATACCGGGAGGCCAAACAGCAGTTTATACGTTCTTTACTTGCGGACGAGAAGCAGAAGGAGTAGACGGTACGTTTCACAATTTAAATGAGGAGAGCCAATTATGAACCTGATCAGCGTACTGCGCAACGAATGTGTCAAGGCCGGGGCCGACTGCTCATCAAAGGATGATGTGCTGGCGGAAATTGCGAAACTGGCCAAGCACTCCCCCATCCTCGACAACACGGACGAATCGGTCATCCTTCAGGGGCTGAAGGACCGGGAAGAACTCAGCACCACCGGGTTCGGCAACGGGATCGCCATTCCCCACTGCCGGCTCGACGGCGTTACTGATTTTGTGGTCGGTATTCTGGCGGTTCCCGCCGGAGCGGAGTTTTCCGCAATGGATGAACAGCCGGTCAGGCTCTTTGTGTTCATCATTGCTCCGGCCACGGGATCCAATGAACACATCAAGATTCTCTCGGCCATCTCACAGGCGCTCAACGTGCCGGGAAATGTTGATGAGATGGTGAAGGCTCCCAATGCGGAGGTGCTGCGGGAAAGCTTCCTGCGCCACATTCGCGACGAAGCGGAGGCTACATCGCACGATAATAAAAACCTGTTCCGCGTCCAGATTCAGGATGAGGACCTTTTTCACGACGTCCTTAAAATTTTCGCAAGTTTCATCTCTACCACCGTCATGGTTTCCGAAGCCGAGCCGTCCGCGAACTACCTCCAGAAAATGCCATTGTTTGCCGGCTTCTGGAGCGACAAGCGCACCGAGTTCTGCAAGGTGATCCTCGCCACCGTGGATAAACAGGACACCAACGAAACCATCCGGCGCATCGAAGCAAGCACCGGTTCGCTGGATGAACGCGACGATATTCTGCTGACGGTGCAGGAACTGTTCTACTGCGCCGGCGGTCTCAACATTTAACTTTCCAACCCTTGGAAGAGAATTAACGATTATGTCTGCTCCTGGAATTGAACACGCCGTGGAAGCGTCCGCCGGACTGCCACAACTCTTCACCCTCGTCGGCGCCATGATGCTCATCTGCTTCTATGCCGGCAAACTGGTCAAAAAGACCTCCCTGCCGTCGCTCATAGGCTATATGCTTGTTGGCGCGCTTTTCGGCTCTTCGTTCAAGCATTTTGGCATGGAGCTGTTTACCGAGCCCGTCCGCCACAGCCTGTCGTTCGTTACCCAGGTGGCACTCGGATTCGTGGCCTTCAGCATCGGCTCCGAGCTTAGCATGAAGTCGCTCAAGCGCCTCGGTTCCGGCATTGTCTGGATTATCTTTGCCGAATCGTTTGCCGCCTTCCTGGTGGTAGCCACGCTCATCTACGCCATCACGCGCGACCTGCCATTGGCGCTTATATTCGGTTCCATGGCTCCTGCCAGCGCACCGGCCGGCACCGTTGCCGTCATTCAGGAATACAAAGCCAAGGGCAGCCTCACGCAGGCGCTCTACGCCGTGGTCGGCTTCGACGACGGACTCGCCATCTTTATCTTCGGCTTCGCCGCCGCCATCGCCAAAAGCCTGCTCCTGGCGGAATCCCCCGGCCATGTTTCGGAAGGTTTCTTCCAAATGCTCAAGGCGCCCACGCTCGAAATCATTTTCAGTATTGTGGTCGGAACCGTCCTCGGCTTTGTGCTCTGCCAGCTTGTAAGAAGCATCAAGAACTCGCGCGATATGCTGATCATCGTATTTGGCGTCGTAACACTGGCCAGCGGACTTTCCATGATGTGGCACCTGTCCCTCATTCTTACCAACATGGTTGTCGGCTTCATGTTGGTGAACACCCGCCGCGAGGCACTCGTCCACCGCGTCACGGCACCACTGCTGGAAATCATGCCGCTCACCTTTGTGCTCTTCTTCTGCCTGGCGGGTGCGCACCTGCAGCTCGCATCCCTGCCCGCCCTCGGGCTCATCGGCTTGGTCTACATCCTTGGACGCTCGGCTGGCTTGATTGGCGGCGCGCGTCTTGGTGCCACCTTCGGACACGTCGAAGAGAAGATTAAGAAATATGTCGGTCTTGGCATTCTTTCCCAGGCCGGGGTGGCCATCGGCCTCGCGCTGATCGTCAACGCCGAGTTTTCGGGGCTTGGTGCCGTTACCGAAGGCGTGACGCATGGCGCGGCCATCGGCACCAAGGTGATCACCACCATCACCGCCACCTGCATCGTCTTTGAAATCATCGGCCCCATCCTAACCAAATACGCCCTTGGCAAGGCCGGCGAACTCAATCAGGCGACCCGATAAAAAAAACCGGCGACACGCTGCGCGCCGCCGGCTCCTGAACCTCGGTGATTTCTTTCAACTTAGAAGGCGAAACCCGCCGACAGCGAAACCAGATGCGTGACGGTTTCATATTCACCGGCCAGCGAGGGAAGTTTAGCAACCACTTCACTGCCCGTGTCGGCTTTCTTTGCCCACAGGTAGGAGTAGGCCAGATCAATGCCTACACCTTTCCATTTACAACCCAAACCGGCCATGACCATCTGCCGGTCGGAATCAGGCAGCTCAGGTGAACGGGTATCGCCGTTCATCGGCGACTCATCCCACACATAACCGCAGCGCAGCGCCAGGTTGTCCGTCAGTTGGTAGTCGGCTCCGACGCGGATGCTCCATACGTTCTTCCAACGCTTGGATACCCTATCGTTTGTCCCTCCCGCCGGAGTGCCGTCCGCCGGGGTGCCGGTGCCGGTAATCAACGGCGGTACCGCGCTGTCAAACTGTGGATTCATTTCGTCATAGGTGCTCCATTCCGTCCAAACAAAATCGAGGCCCAGAGAAAGTTTGTTGATGGAAGTGTTGGCGACACCGAGATTGACCGTGGCCGGGAGCTCCAGATCCGCTTTCGTATCGGTTTTCATGATTCCATCATAGGTCACATCCCCTTCCAAGGTCATATCGACACGGGACTGGAACCGCCCACCGACCGCCCAGCCGTCCAGCACATCGCAATGGACGGAAGCGGTATATCCGTAGCCAATATCGTCGCCCTCAATTTCGCGCTTCGTGAAATCACCGTATGCACCCGTAACGCCGTTGACGGAACCTGGTTTGACGCTGCGGAGATTGGCCTCGGCACTTACCACATTCATGCCTGCCGACACCGAAAACCTCTCATGAACCGCCCACGCAACCGAAGGGGTGACATACATGGTGGAGAGATCGGTACGTGTAGCGGCCAGGCTCCCAGCCGTCCATCCGTCCGGCCATTCGGTAATCAACCCGTAGGGTGCATTGATCGCAAGCGTTCCGGTCAATCGATCACTCAGCGGCTGCACATAGTACAGGTGCGGAATATTGCGCCAATGATCTTCCATTTCTGAATCAAGTGCCGAGGAGAGGGCGCTGTTGAATTCGGTATCAATCAGGGCAAAGGTATTTCCCACCATGATCTGCGCACGGTCGGTTCCAGCCAATCCCGATGGATTGTACCATGCGAGTGAGGTCAGATTAGTGCGACCGCTGATGGCCCCCGCCTGTCCCAGAGCCTCTGCGGACCCTTCCGTGTACAACTGGAACCCCGCCCCGAAAACCGATGCGCCGGCAATTAACAGGCACACCACCGCTGTCATTAATACTTTTCTTTTTCTCATCTATCAGCACCCTTCCCTTTCTGTTTATGTTCATATCCGCATCGCTCCCCGGCAATGCAGACGTTTCCTACATCGCCGAGGTATCAATCGCATAAAGATAGCGTTTGATCTTAGCCGTTGTGGTCTTCTCCAACTCTTCGAAACGGATCTGGATGCAGCGTGGTCGCTTATACTCTGATATTTCCCGCGACAACCGCTTGATCTCCGCCCGCACGAAGTCTTCTATTTCCTTCTCTGAAAACCGTTTGTTTTCCTCATTCTCCAGGGCATCAAAAGCCTCCTGGTCCGGCACGGCAATCAATCCTACCCGTTCCCCCGTCGTTTCACCGGGTTCGCGGTAGCCCAATGACAGGCATTCCAGAATATAGGGGCTCTTGGTCATCTGCTGCTCCACCTCTTCCGGATAGATGTTCTTGCCTTCCCGGTTGACAATCAGGCTTTTTTTCCGACCGTTGATGACCAGATAGCCGGCCTCGTCAAAATATCCGATATCGCCTGAATAAAACCATCCATCCTCGAGGCATTCCGCCGTGGCCTCCGGATTGTTATAATATCCCTGCATCACATTCGGCCCTTTGGCGGCAATTTCGCCGACACCATTAACATCCGCGTTGATGATTTTAATCTCCACATCCGGCAGGGCGAGACCGACCGTGCCGATGCGTGGCTTATCTGGTGGATTCAGCGAAAGCACCGGACCGGTTTCCGTGATGCCGTATCCTTCCACAATACTGAACCCCAGTTTATTCCATGCCCGCAGGGTATCTGGATCGATCGGAGCGCCACCCGACACAATCAGGCGCAGCGATCCGCCCAGCTCCCGGTGGATTTTTTTACCGATCACGCGGGCCAACCCCACCTTGTACAGTACATGCGCGGCCTTTTTCTTGCGGACATTCTCCATGATGCGGGCCAGCATTTTTTCGAGCAGTAGCGGCACCGCCAGCAGCACGGTCGGTGAAGTGTCCTGCATGTTGGCTTTTATGGTCTTTAGATTCTCCACCATGCTGATTTCGCACTGCACAAATATCGGAAGCAGCATCGCGGTGGTAAACGCAAAGGAATGGTGCAACGGCAGCACCAGCAGAAAATTATCCGTCTGGTGGATATCGATCGCCTTCTGGCAACTCGCAACATTGGATGCAAAGTTGCCGTGCGTTAAAACAGCGCCTTTCTGCCGCCCGGTCGTGCCAGAGGTGTAAATGAAAGGGGCGGGATCGTCCGGCCCGGGATCATGGCGGCGATACGCTCCCGCCACCGACAACGCCAAGGTGGATACCTGCGTCAACATTTCCCCCTATGCGGCATATTGAATTTTCCCGGACTCCGGAAGCGTTTGGGGCAACGCGTCCAGCAGCACCGCCGCCCGCAAATCCGGAAGCATGGTTTTAAGTTCTTCCAGAACCTCCGCGTTTCTGGCGGACGTAAACACGACGGACACACCGCAGTCGTGGAATATGTGGCCCACCTCCTGTTCCCGCAGTTTTACATCCACCGGCACAGCGATCGCTCCCAAAGCCACGATACCAAAATAGATTTCTAGCCACTCCGGGGAGTTTTCCCGGTACAGCGCCACGCGGTCGCCCGGTTCAACCCCCAGCGTTGCACAGATCTCCGACACGTGCCATGCCCGCTCCCTCAGCTCCTTGTAGGTATAGGTGCACCATACCGCGTTTTTCTTAAAGCGCAAAACGGTCCGGTCGGCACTTTCGACTGCCGCGCGGTTCAATATGTCCTTGATCGTCAATGAGACCACCCCCCCAGCTTCAAACATTTTCGCAAAATATTTGTTAGTATGCAAACTATTTCAAACACACCTGACTGCGTTTCCGCGGCTACCGAGCATCAAATCGTTCGCGCGGGCTATTCAAAAGAAGGCCCGAAAACCGCAGGACGGCATCAACCGACTGGTTCTTCAGCGCGAAAAAGACGGAACCACAAAGCGCCTCATCACCACCTGGTTGCCCGATCCTGCATAATCATCCTGTTTCCAATCCCTGGAAAAGAGAAAGGCCGGAACTTCCAATCCCTGGAAATTCCGGCCGTGCTTATTCCAACCGTTGGAACGCTTAGAGCGAATAGCCCTTGCGGTACTCGTGGTTAACGTACCGGTTGGCGACATCGTTGTTCGTCGTCATTTTCTTGCTGTTCCACTTCAGCTTGGTGCCGGAACCGCAGCGCGCGGCCACACAACCCAGCAACATGATTTCGGTAAGCGGACCGGAATAATCGAAGTTGGACATCGCCATCGAAGGATCATTCGCCTTAACGGCTGCCAGCCACTCGTCATAGTGCTTATCCTGGCCACCGGCACGCTTGATGGTCTTCGGCGGCAGCTTACCGCTGCGAGCCACTTCCTGCATATCCGCTTCCGGGAAGATCCGTATGGATTGCCCATAAATGGTCTGCATCATGTTGTATTTGCTGCCGTAATAGAAGATGCCGCCGCCTTTATCCAATTTGGCATCCTTCAGTGCATCGGGAATCGGCGGCCTGTTCTGTCCATCGAACCACTTCAGCGTAACCGGCGGAAGCTTCCCTCGCGCACCGAACGTATAGGTTACAATGGTCGAGACCGGGAAGGTGTCGGCGGCACTGGCCGGGTTTTCCCGCTCAAATTCAACCTCAACGCTCTCGGGCGCACCGAGTCCCAGCGCCCACACCGGCTGGTCCATGATATGCGCCGCCATGTCGCCCAATGCGCCGCAGCCGTAATCCCAGTAGCCACGCCATTTGAAAGGAGCAATCTGGCTGCTGTAGGGCTTTTTCGGGGCCGGGCCGAGCCACAGATCCCAATCCATGGTGGAAGGCACGGGTTCCGCCGGCGGTCGAACGATGCCCTGCGGCCAGATCGGCCGGTTGGTATAGCAATGCACTTCGCGGACTTCACCAAGTACGCCAGCCTGAATCCATTCCACACCCATGCGGGTGCCATCATTGGAGTGGCCCTGGTTGCCCATTTGGGTAACCACACCGTACTTCTTCGCAGCGGCAGTAATGATGCGAGCCTCGGAAATCGTGCGGGTCAGCGGCTTTTGGCAATACACGCCCAATCCGCGCTGCATGGCCGCCATGGTGGCCACGGCATGGCTGTGGTCGGGTATCGAGACAACAACGGCATCAAGGTTTTTGTATTCCTTGTCGAGCATCACCCGCCAGTCGCGGTAGAGCTTGGCTTCGGGACAGCCTTTGATGGTCGGCGCGGCGCGGTCCAGATCGACATCGCACAGCGCGACTATGTTGTGGGCGGAACATCCTTTTATATCCGACGAGCCTTTGCCGCCGGCACCGATAAAGGCAATATTGAGCCGTTCGTTCGGTGGAAGCTTCTCTATCTGCGAAAACGTTTTCGGTTTTTTTGTTTTCGGCTTCTTTGTACCTTTTTTCTTGTCGCCCTTGGCGGCAAAACTGCCCGAAGGTAAAATATTGAATGCTGTTACAGCTGCGCCAGCAGCCAAAACACTTCGGCGGGATGGTTTTCCTGCTTTACTCATAGTCTCTCTCCTTAATTAACCCAATGAAATACGTTACACAAACAGACGACGCTCAGGCAAAGAATAAGACAGAAAAATCTCTCTCTTTTCACCCCGCTAGCGCCACTCATGTTTGGGATAGCGCCCTTTTAGCTCCTTTTTCAGCAATGGATAGGTCTCCCGCCAGAAGCTCTGCATATCCTGCGTCTTTTGCTGCGGGCGCTGGTTCGGGGCCAGCGCCTCAACCACAACCGGAATCCGGCCGAATCCAATGGTTGGACTTTTTTCGAGGCCATAGAGTTTTTGGATCGTTGCCGATACCACCGGCGGCTGCCCCGCTTCGTAGCGGACGCGGGCATTGATCCCGCTCGGAAGCTTGATCCGCTCCGGGGCCTGCTTTTCAACGATTTCGAGTTGCGCAGGTGTCAGCCACGACTTGACCACCTTCCAAACCGAGCGATCCTTCAGGTCTCTGCGGCAGACCGCGCCAAGGCAGATCTCCTGCACCATCGCCTGCCGCGCCTCCTCATCGATAGCCGGGATCCCGTAGTCCGGGCAGCCCGCCGCCAGGCAATTGACACGCGCAATCCACTTTTCCACCTGATCGTCCCACTTCGAAAGTTCCAGCCGCCCAGCCAGCACCTCGTCGGCTATGATTTCCGCCGCCTGCTGCGGATCGACTTCATGCACCAACCGGGAATGTAGCTCCAATCCCCGGAACGCTTTCCAATGCCTGGAAACCACACGCTTCAGTACCGGATCGAAAACCGCCTCGCACCTCTCCTCCATGTCCTCGGGAAACAGCTCGTCGAGCCAGCCCTCGGAAACAGCCGTGCAGAGGTTGAGCCGTACGTTCAGGTTGCGGCTACCTTCAATCTCGGCGATTTCGGCGGCGACAATCAGCGCGCTGTCGCGCACCACGCTGTCACGGTCGAGATCGCCCGCACGGTTATGCACCACTTCGCAGTGCAGCGTGCCGCCGTCGCGGCGCCTGGCCACGTGGTCGGAAAAGGCGAGCAGAATGCATTTCTGCAGCTGCTCGTCGCATGGCGCGTGGTTGTTGATCTTCAGTCCCTCCTGTTCCGCAATTTTCAGGAAGCGTTCATAGAGCGGCTTCACCTGCCGCGCCGCGCCGGCGTGAACGCCAAGCTTGCGGCAGGTATCGGCATGGTAGTTGTTCCTGTCGGCAAAAAGCCACGCACGCATCAGCCGCTTGAAGTCAGAAACATCATCCTCGCCCAGCACATCGTTCCGGTTACCGCGCGTTTCCTTGCCGGAGTTGCGTTCCAGGATGCCGCGCCCCTGCGTCAACGCGGCGATCAAGCACGCCTGCCGAACGCAGTGGTATTGCTCGCCCGCCAGCAGCATGCGCGCATAGCGCGGATGCATCGGAAACTGCACCATCTTCTTTCCGATGGCGGCAAGCTTGCCGGCATGGTCGATGGCTCCCAGGTCCGTGAGCAGCATCAGTGTCTGCTCAAGCGACTTGGCATTCGGCTTTTCCAACCAGTGGAAGTTTTCAATATCGTCAATGCCGCCCGCCTTGAGCGTCAGCACCACCTCCGCCAGATCGTGCCGCAGAATTTCGGGAAGCTCCTGCATGGGGCGGGCCACGTGTTCCTGCTCCGTCCAGAGACGGTGGCAGATGCCCGGCGCGATACGCCCGGCGCGCCCCGTCCGCTGATCGGCCGACGCGCGGCTGATGCGTTCGACCAGCAGGGTATCGATGCCGCGGTTCGGGTCGTAGCACGCGATACGGGCCAGCCCGCTGTCGATCACCATGCGGATGCCGTCAATGGTGATCGAGGTTTCCGCCACATTGGTGGCCACCACGACTTTCCGTTGGTTGCACTCCCCCACGGCGGCATCCTGATCGCGGGCGGAGAGCTCGCCGTGCAACGGCATCACGGCAAAGGTGCGGGCGCATTTCCGGGCGCGGATCGCCTCGACCGTGCGGGAAATCTCGTAACCGCCGGGCATGAAGACCAGCACATCGCCCTCCGAGCCGGATTCAATGGCACTTTCAAAGGCATCGGCGGCGGCCTCCCAAACAGGATGGTGGCGAAAATCAATCCGTTTTGGAGCATAAGAGATCTCCACCGGAAACATCCGGCCTTCGCTCTTCAGCTCTTTGCAGGGCGCGAGGTATTCACGCAACGGCCCGGCGTCGAGCGTCGCCGACATCACAATGATCTTCAAATCCGGACGCGTCTGCTGCAATCGCAACGCGCGGGCGAGCGTGATGTCGCCATAGATGTGCCGCTCGTGGAACTCGTCAAAGATAATGGTCGAAACACCGCGCAGCTCGGGGTCGGAAAGGAACTGGCGCAACAGGATGCCTTCGGTCACATAGCGGATCTGCGTCTTTCCGGAAACATGGCTTTCAAAACGCACCTGATAGCCCACTTCATCACCCAGCCTGCCGCCGCGCTCAAATGCCACGCGCCGGGCCAGCAGTCGCGCCGCCAGCCGGCGCGGCTGAAGCACAACGATTTCGCCCGGACCTACCGCGCCACAATCCAGTACCATCTGCGGCACCTGGGTCGATTTTCCCGAACCAGTCGGCGCCTCGATAATCAACCGAGCTTCCGATGCGAGTGCCTGCGCGAGCCCATCGCGCAGTTCATAGATTGGCAGTTCCCGGGGATTCATAGGTGCACCGTTATAGCGCACTTTCCCAATGGTTGGAAAAACGATCTGTATTTTTTCCAGCCGTTGGAAGCCGGATCAGCCCTTGCGTTCCAGCACCCGGATCACGTTTTTGCCGGGATCAAGCATGTAGACCCTGGATCCGTCCTTGCTTACGTCAACCGTTACACGGACGCAGCCGCGGATGCCTTCAACCATCCCTACCCGCCCGAGAAACGTGCCGTCGGGACTGAAGCGATGGATGCTGGGCTGGTCGGATTCGGACACATACAGGCTCCCGTCGGCACCAAAACAGACATTCTTCGGCTCGCAGCAGCCCACAAAGTAATCGTCTTTGCCCCGGCCTTTCTTGCCGAACTTGCCGATCATTTTTCCGTCCCGGTCAAACTTGCGCACTTCAAAGCGGCAGTTGGCGGCGACATAGATGGTTCCGTCCTTCGCCGTCAGATCCATCTGTCCGCAGCAGCCGCGCAACCCGGTAATGATCGGCTTAGCCGCTTTCAGGTCCTTGTCCAGCCGATATGCGGTGTAGCCGGTGTTGGCGCGCGCGCAGACAAAGATGTCGTCGCCGGACCACGCCACGGCGGTTGAGGCATAATTCTTCTTGTTTTGCAGGCTTTTGGGCAGCTGCCAGCGGGACCGGGACGCTTCCTCTTTCAGGCCGCCCGATGCAATCGTCTTTCCCTGTTTGTCAAGCAGGGCCACAATATCCGGGCCGGCAACGATTGTCACCCCGTCGTCGCGCTGCTCAATCGCCTGCGGCGCAAAGTCCAGTTTCCAGAGCGCCAGCAGCTTGTTATCCGGCGATATCACGCGGATGCACGAAGATTTTTCGTCGCAGGCCAGAATATTGCCATCCAAATCGAGACAGAAACTGCTCAACCGCACGGCCTGGGTCTCCTTTGTATCGCCCAATATGCCATTCTGGACATGCGAGCTTTCAAGCGCACCCTTCGCAAACGATGCTACCGTACCAACCAATATAATCAGCCATATTTTTTTCATAGTGTGTCCAGCCCCAACGGGTTCCATAAATTATCCGATACGTATACCACCTCAGATTCCGGCCTGTCGATTACAAACCGGACTTGTCTCGGCGGTGCTCTTTCTCCACTATAGACGGAAGGAGGACGATTATGTTGATTGTTCATGTGCACATTCATGTAAAACCGGAATGCGTTGGAGACTTTAAAGCCGCCTGCATTGAGAATGCCCAAAAGAGCATTCAGGAACCGGGGATCGCGCGGTTCGATTTAATTGAACGGCAGGACGACCCCAACCGTTTCATGCTGGTTGAAATCTACCGCACCCCCGAAGACGCCCTGAAGCACAAGGAAACCGCCCACTACGCCAAGTGGCGCGACACCGTCGCCGACATGATGGCCGAACCGCGCCAGGGAATCAAATACACGAATATCCATCCCGGCGAAGAGGGTTGGGATTAACATTTCCAATGATTGGAAATCTTCTTCCAATGTCTGGAGATCAGGTCTCAGCGCACTACTTCAACCATGTGCAGCAGCAGAGGCGACTTCCCGGCGGATAGGGTGATTTTTGGACTTTTTCCAACCATTGGAAACTCCGCCGTCTGCCAGCGTTTGCTTCCGCCCATCTTGACGGCAGACTCCTTTGTTCCAGCGTCGAGCTGGAATGCGCCATTTCCGTCGTCATAGAAGGTGACCCGGATTTTCGCGCCACCCTTGAGGCTGGCGGCAAAATTCCTGTTGAGTGCCAGCTTGATTTCCTTGCCGGCGGGCAGCTTGCGCGCCCACGCGCCGAAGCGCTGGCCGTCGGGGCCGATGTTGGTGATCCCCTGCCCGACCGACCGGTCGCCCGGCAGGCGTTCCATCAGGAAGGTGTAGTCGGTGTTGAAAAATTTCAACTTTCGGCGCTCCGCCGAAACTCCGTTGGCAGCCAGGACGGTATCGTTTTCGCGAAAGGCGATCCATGCGCCGGGCGAGTCTTCCGGCGAAGCGTGATAGCCGGCATACGTTGCGGCAAACTCCAGCGCCTGGGTAAACTCCTCCTGATACGTTCCATCCTTCCCGTCGGAATAATTCACCCCGGTGCTGCGGTAGGTTCCGTCCATCGCGACCTGCACATTGTTGGCATAGACAGCTATGAAAGAAACCCCGCAGTGCAGGTCGTTGAGCAGCCGCCAATACATCCATTGCGGCGGAGTGCACCAGCGGTCGTCGGTCTTGCCGCCGTGGTGGCCCCAGGCCGAGGCCCACGGTTCGGCATAGGCGGTGGTCATGCCGCTGCGGCAATCGTCAAAGAAGCGACGGTACTTTTCTTCGGCAAACGAGGCACGCGGTTCGGCCTCGCTTGAGGTGTGGAACCAGCTCAGCGTACCATCCTCGAACATCGACCGGTACGGTCCGATGACCTCCTCCTTCACCCCGTTTCGAACAAATACGCGTATCTTGCCTTTGAAGTTGGAGACGTAGGTGTCGACCACACTGCGCAGATATTCCTCCACCACTTTTTTGTCGTATCGAGTAACAGTCTTATGATCCACGCCTTTGGGAACAATCCATTTGCCGACCGACATATCCGGATTGCCCTTTGCCGTGTGATGCTCCGTGCCAAATGGGTTGAAGTTAAGCCGAATGCCCAGAACACTGTCTTGGTAGTCCGACTTATCCAAATGCGCCGCCAACGCCTTGATCACATTCAGGTAGGCGTCGCGATGCACCGGATGCCAGAACATCAGGCTGCCCTTATCATCGCCGATCTGATGGGAAAGTTTCTCCGGGTGGTACGGAACCTTGTCGAACAGCCACAACGGCTTTTTGTTCCCGTTTATCTGTAGCGTCGCCTTCTGCCCACGCTTGTTGAACCACTCCATGCTCCGGTCGATGTCCGAAAAATCATATTTGCCTTGGGACGGCTCAACATCGCGCCACTGCACCACCGTCTGCCCGCCGGTGATATATGGAAGCGAATAAACCCTATCCGTATCCCTCGAGTTCACCCAAATGGCGTACAGCCCGGCGTTTTGAACCCGTTCAGCGAACACCATGCCGGCCAATAAAACACAGCCAACCAGTACAATATATGATCTTTTCAACGAATGCCTCCTTCTACGGTTCAATAATTTTAAGCTGCATAAACCTCTTGGGTTGATCGGCCAACATGCCCACCCGCAGATTGCGGGTGCCGTTGCCATGGTCGGTTTCGGTCACGTCGTCCACGCTGTCCGAGGCGGAATCCCACAGGTTGGTAAAGCCGTCCATCAGGTCGGTCGTCTCGTCCACCTCGTAGCCGACGCTGCCCGGCGCATCGCGGAAGGGGAAGCGGTAGACCGCCTCGCCGCCTTCAACCGCAAAGGAGATGGCGTTGGTGAGCTCCGGGCTGGCCACCAGCGGGTTGCCGAGCAGTGCAAACTCCCGGAAATTGTTCCATCCATCGCCATCCGGGTCGGCGCCGTCCGCCGCATCGCCGGCGTTGGTTGATCGCCCCCAATAGCCATGCCGCCAGCTTCCAATGCTCCATTGCCGTTCGTTCGGGAAGGTTCCTTCCTCCACCGCAATATCGAGAATATTGAACATGTCCGCCTGTTCCGCGGCATAGGCCGGATTCCCGATCAGGTTGTGGTATTCGTCGGGGTCGGCATCATGGTCGTAAAGCTCGGCGTCGCTGCTATCGCCTTTGTAGCGGATCAATTTGAACCGATCCATGGCAATCATGTTGCTGTTGGTGTAGTCATCGGTGCACAGGCTGGGTATATTCCACGGTGTACGGGGATCGGCAAGCAAGGGGGCCAGATCGTGACCGGTGATGCGCGGATCCGGCAGGGGCAGACCCACCCTCGCGCAAACGGTAGGATAGATGTCGCTCAGGTTGACGGGGCGCTGGCACTTGATGCCAAAACCCTGTGGATATTTAGGATCCTTAATGATGAAATGTACGCCCGCGCTGTCTTCCCACAGGGCAAACTTGGTTACATGCATCTTTTCGCCAAGGTGGTACCCGTGATCGCTCCAAAGGATCACGATCGTGTTGTCGGCATAGGGACTGTTGGCCAGTCCCTCCAGCAGCCGCCCGACCGCACGGTCCGCCAGGGCCGAGCAGGCGAAGTAGTACTTCAACATATCCTTCCAGCCATTCAGATCCCCGTCGACGGGATTGATGTCAAGGCCGTTTTGAAGAATGGTGACGAAGCGATCGCTGCCGAGCACCACATCGTCGCCCGCAATCGCCCCGCCCGATTCAACGAGTCCCGTGGGCGGCAGATCGCCGCAATCGTTTAGAAATTCATCGTGCAGCTCACGCGTGACTCCGGTCATTTGCTGCGTCGGGAAAAGGTCGGCCAGATCCTTGGTGGCATAGTACGGTAAATGCGGCTTCTGGATTCCGCAGGCAAGGAAGAACGGTTTGCCGGCCGGGAGGCTGATGGATCCGCTAGAACCCGTTTCAAGTGCCTTGGCAATAAATTCAGCGCGGCGGTAGTCCAGCATATTGGTATAGCTGGCGCTGTCCGGCCCCTCCTGTCCCCAGCCGATCGGGCTGCCGCCGTTCGCGTAGACCGTGTTGCTTGTCGATCCCGCATTGCCGGTAACGATTTCCCAGTCCTCCCACGACTTGTTTCCGTCGGTGGCATAAAACGATGTCCCGTGGTATATTTTACCCGTCCCGGCGGCATAGTATCCGTTGGCCATCAGGTGCTCGGTCAGTGTCACAGCATCGGCTAGCGGCTGCACACCTCCAAAGGTCCAGTCGCGGAAAAAAATACCCCCCTTGTTGTTGGTCAATCCTGTTTTGTGCGCCCGGATTCCGGTCATGAGCGCGGCGCGCGACGGATTGCACGCCGGTGACGCGCAGTAGGCGCGCATGAACGAGACGCCTTCCGCCGCCAGCTGGTCCATGTTCGGGGTGAGGTGGTTGATGATTTGGGCGCGCACGGCGGGATCGGGATAGACGCGCGGGATGAAGTTGCCGGGATCGTCCGCAAAATAGCCGCCGATCCGCTTCAGGTCGTCGATGGCGATAAATAGGATATTGGGCGGCATCTGATCGGCGAAATAGGTGAACACTTTTTTAAAGACACTACCCTCCGGGCGGGTGGCGGTCAGCGTGTAGACGGTATTGGAGGCAGGGCTCACCGATTCATTGCCGCTGAGCGCCACCGAACCGACCCCCTGATCAATAGAAGCGCTGACCGCTCCGCTCACCGTCCAAGACAACTGCACCGACTCGCCCGAATTGGTGATCACGTTCTGAGCGGCGGAAAAATCAATGTTCACCACGGCCACAGAAACGGTCTGCGTCACTGCGCCGCTGACATTATCCGCAATCAGTTCATAGACGGTATCCACAGACGGAGTGACCTCGTCGCTGCCGGATAGACCAAGGCCGCTGCCCACGGAAGGGGTGATGGAAATATTGGCCGCATCTTCAACCTCCCACGTCAATTCCACCGGTTCCCCGCCAAGAACGAGTGTTTTGTCCGCCGTAAAGGAAGTGATGACCGGCACAGGTGGCGTTACGCCCACCAACACATCAGAAAAGGCTTCGCCTATGCGGATCTCGTCAAACCTGCCGTCGGTAGCCGCCCCATCGGAGTTTATCGATACATTCGTCAGGCTACTTCCTAATTCCAGCGAAACTGAAACCAGTGCCGTACCGTCTGACGGTGCTGAACCAAGGGCTGGATCACGCCATAGCTTAATGGTTTCCGCTCCGGAATCGCTGAACACGATTTTACCAACCAGAAAGAAATCCGTATTGACCATCGGTGATACCGGAGGGGAATCCACAGTGCCCACCCGAATCGTTGCGGTATCATCATCGTTCACCGGATCAGACTCCAGTTCCACCAACAGACTACCTCCATTAAAATCGAAGATTGCACCGCCGCTTTGCCTGTCCGTTCTTTCCATTCGCAGGCGAAAGCTAAACCAAAGAGTATCACCATCGCTGAAATTGTTGGCTGTGGAAGCGGCCACAGGACGTTCTACCGGACCGGTGTTGCCGTTGAGCAGTCCCGCTTCGCCCGATTCCGCCAGATTGAGCGTACCGTCTGAATAGGGTTGGCTGAACGCCTCAAATAACACACTGGCACTGGTGCCGTCACCCGTCAGCACCCATGGCCCGTTCCAGCCTGTGCCACCGGTGGAGCCGATAAAAGTTGTACCCGGCGTGCCCTCAAACGGTTCGTGGACGACCAGCGCGCCCATTGCCGATCCAGCCAATGCACATAGAAGAATAGTCAGTATCATTGTTCTCATCACAGTATGTCCCCGTTTCCTTGCAACCGCATTTTGTAACCTATACAGGCCAAGCACGGAAGTTTTTTCGGGAGGTTCCAACCATTGGAGAAAAAGTTCCAATGGTTGAAAAAAGCCGGTTCTAGTTTTCCAGGCGCTGGAAGATTCATGCAACAGGTATTCCAGACACTGGAAGGGATATAGGCCTGGCCGGGTATCCGGCCTACAACATTTCTATTCGAAACAGGTCTGCCCTATCACGGATATTTTCCCCTCGCAGAGACGTCTCGAAGCACAGCGTAGATCATTTTATGAAGTTAAATAGTGAGCAACGCGAATGATTCACGCCGCGGAGTTGGATACTGAAACCAGCAAGGGGAGTCTCCTGTTACCGGCAGAGATGGATTGTTGACCGGCTCCGCCAATACTTAAATCCGAGGATCCCTGGTCCCTTTTTCCCAACCCGTTTTCGCCGGTTTATAAAAACCCTTATTTTGAGGCCTCGCCGCCGCCAGATGAAAGATATTCGTAGTTGTCCGTCCGAAATGGTTCTGCGGGCAGACCTTCACTGTTAAAGAGGTTGCAGCGCGGATAACTTTGCCACGCATAACGCAGGGCCACCGGCTGCGGCACATCGACCACATTGGAAACCCGCACCTGATTAGAGCTGACAATCTCAGCATCGGTCGCCCAGTAAAAACCCCGATCGCTGCCGCACAGGGCAAAACCAGCCAATTCGTCGGCGGAAACCGACACCGGCGGCATGCCTTCGGCGATTTCCTCATCATCCGGCTGGGCATCCACCGCGCGCGTTTCGAGTCCGCCAGCAACATGATCAAAAGTGATGACCACATCAGAGCCCTCGAACCGGACATTCGAAACGTTCGGCCCGCGATACACGGTATCAATGCCATAGGTTTTGGCAGCCATGATTCGCGCCACCCGCTGCCCGACACGATCCTTGCCCGGCGCATGTGCGTGCCCCTGAAATCCAATGTCAATAATACAGGCCATTTCGGTATTCGGAACCGCCCGACACGCGGTCTGCGACTCACGAATCCAGGCTAAGTTGGCATATCGGGCACTGGGGTCATCATCTTTGGGTATCGGGCTATATTTCATATGGGTTGATAATTGCACGTAGTACATCGGGAAATTAATTCCCCACTGTTCGCGCCACGACTCAACCAATGTCCTCCAAACCACCGGATACTGCTCACTGCGCTCAATCGTGCGGGCATTGCCGGAACCCTGATACCACAGCATGCCCTTGATGGCGTAGTTCTGCAGCGGCGCAATCATCCCGTTGTAAAAACCCGAGGCCGGCTTACCCTCGTCCGCAATCAGAGGCTCATCCATGGCGGCCAACGATTCGGCAGACATCCACTGCTCCGCCGCAGTGGCGCCCCGACACACCCGAATAAAGCCCAACGGAATGTTTTCCTGGCCATTTGTATCCAGCATGTCATTCAGCTGCCGGGCAATAAAATAGCCGAGCGTGGACATGGACTGAAGCTTATCGGCCTGCCAACGGCTCCACGGCTGCTTCACCGTAATATCCTTCGCTGGAGCAGGCGCCTCAACAGTATCCACCAGCATAAACCGCATATCATCGAAATCATCCTGGGCGTTTGGAATTTCCGGATAATAATCGGCAAATGATTTGAGATGCGATTTCAGCGCAAGAAACATATTGGACTGCCCGGTCAACAGCCAGACATCGCCGAAATACACATCCGACAGCACAACCGCCGTACTTCGCTCACCTGAAATCGTCATGGCGAAGGGACCGGAAGCGGGTTCCGCATCGAGCACCACCCGCCAATTCCCGGCATCATCGGCAACGCAGCTCTTCACCTGCTCATGAACCGTAACACATATCGCTTCACCGGGCTCGCAGGTTCCCCACACCGGCACGGTATGATCCCGCTGCAACACACATCCGCTGGAAAAAATATTCGCCAGCTGAATCGGAGTTTCATAAACATCTTTCATCCCGAAATCAAACGTCAGACTGCCCCATCCGCCTGCATTGCCCGAGACCGCCCGGTATTCAAAGAAATCCGTGCCGCCGCCGGAAAGAACCGGAGAAAATCCTGCAAGCTGAGACTGTCCCGGCGCGCCGACCGCCTCGATTCCTGATGAATCCCTCAACCCGATGGTGTAATCAGAAGACGAGTTGAGAATTTCAACCGACGTCAGGCGAACCGTCAGATTGGAAGAGAGTTGAGACAGATCTGCCGTAATCCGAGCCACGGACTCGGGATCTTTGAAACGCCATCCGGCGATCCCCATTCGCCCCAGATGGATCGAATTATGCGTTGAAAAATTCTGCCCGTTAACCGATAAAATGTTGAGGGAAAAGGTTTTGCCATAAAGCGCCGGAATGCCGACCGTTCCGGAAACCGCGAATGCAATCGTTGGCGGAACATTTTCGACCGAACTCAGAGAACAGAGTCCCGCAGAGTCCACATTGACATTCAACGTAAAATTCGTACCGACTTTCGTCTTGTCCGTCACGGTCCAATCCACCGTCAGTGAGGCATCGGCCCACATCGCACCCGTTGACAATATCCATAAAAGCACCGGTAAAAATTTCTGTCTCATTTGTCTTCTTTTCGTTTGGGAAAAAGGATCTCCGTAATCTAGTAGTTTTTTCAGTGGCCCCTTCCCGCTCAATTCGTCACCCCAGCTTCTTTATGCCACCCATGTAGGGCCAGAGCACTTCCGGCAGGTCGATGGAACCGTCGGCGTTCTGATTGTTTTCCATGATGGCGATGACGAGGCGCGGGAGCGCGACGCCGGAGCCGTTGATGGTGTGCACGAAGGCGGGCTTGCCGTCTTCATTGCGGTAGCGGATGTTGGCGCGGCGGGCCTGGTAGTCCTTAAAATTGGAGCAGGAGGAGACCTCCAGCCACTTGTCCTGCGCAGGAGCCCACAGCTCGATGTCGTAGCACTTGGCGGCGCTAAAGCCCAGGTCGCCGGTACACAGCTCGATGACACGGTAGTGCAGACCGAGCTTTTGCAGGACCTTCTCGGCATCGAGCGTCAGCTTTTCGTGTTCCTCTTCGGAGGTTTCGGGTGTGGTGAACTTGACCATCTCGACTTTGTCGAACTGGTGCACGCGCAACAGGCCGCGCGTATCCTTGCCAGCGGAACCGGCCTCGCGGCGGAAGCAGGGAGTGTAGGCCGTGTGCAGGATCGGCAGTTCACAATCAAGAATTTCGTTGCCGTAGATATTGGTTACCGGCACTTCGGCGGTCGGAATCGGGTAGAGGCCGTCGATCGGCACATTGTACATGTCCTCCGCAAACTTGGGCAGCTGGCCGGTACCGGTCATGGCGGTTGCGTTGCACATAAACGGCGGAGCGATTTCCGTGTAGCCGTGCTCTTCCGTGTGGAGGTCGAGCATAAACTGAATCAGCGCACGCTCCAGCTTGGCGCCCTTGCCCTTGAACAGCGGGAAGCCGGAGCCGGCCACCTTGGCGCCGCGCTCAAAATCAAACATACCCAGTGCATCGCCCAGATCCCAGTGCGGCACCGGCTCAAAATCAAATTCTTTCCTTTCTCCCCAGGAGCGGATGACGGGGTTGTCGTTTTCGTCTTTCCCTATCGGCGTGGAATCCGACGGCATGTTGGCAATGTAGAGCATCCCTTCACGCAGCCAGGTCTCCACTTCGCGCAGCTCGTCGTCCATGGCGGTGATCTTGTCGCCCATCTCGCGCACCTGCGCCTTGATCGCCTCGGGGTCCTTGCCCTCCTTGATCATCAGGCCGATGCTTTTGGAGATTTTGTTGCGTTCGGCCTTCAGCTCCTCGACTTCGGCGACGATCGCACGACGGCGGCCATCCAGCTCCACAACGGCGTCGACATCCACGTCCACGTTGCGGTTCTGCATCGCCGCCTTCACGGCTTCCGTATTTTCCCTGATAAATTTTATATCCAGCATGATTGCACCCGTTTTCTGTTTTGATTTCCAAAGTGTGGAAAAAATATCTACCTGTTTTTCCAATGATTGGAAAGCGCTTTATCTGCCCGCAACAAGCGTAATGATCGAGCGAGCGGGAACCGCCACCGTTCCCTTTGAAAGGGTAAACCACTCCATATTGCGGGTTTCATCCGTAATGAATCCCTCGGTGCGGGAGAGCGTGCGGCCACCGAGGCTGACTTTCGGATCGAGCGTATATGATTCCTTTGCCCGGTTCACAATCACCATCACCACCCGGCTGGTCTTTAGATCGGCATAGGCGGAAACCATCAATCCTTCGGCAGACTCCTCATCCGTTGCTTTGTCGGAACGCTGCACATCCACGCGCACCATGCCGGGACGGACAAACCGGCTGTAGTGCCCCAGCGCCCACAGCATTTTGGTTACGGTGATTTCCCCATCGGTCTCCTCTTCGTTGAAATCGATGCGCACCAAATGGAAGCGCGGAACACGTGACACGTGTTTTCCACCGGTGGAGGTCCAGAACTGCCAGGCCGCAGCCTGCGCCACGGAGAGGTCGAGATGGAGCTGCTTCGCCAGCACCAGCGCGCAGTCCAGCTCGGCGGGTTTGCCATCCAGTCCATGCAGGTAGCCCTCTTCTAGCAGGCTGTATTCCGTCTGCCAGAACCGCAGTTCGGCATCTTTAACGGCCTCGGCCAGTTTTTGGCGGATCCGCACATATTTCCGGGGATCGCCGTCCGCGAAATAGCTATGCCCCGCGACCGCTTGCGCAACGGAGCGAAGGTCGCCAACATAATTGTCGCTCCTTTTGTTCCAAAAGGCGTCGATCTGGTTGGCGGATTCCGATTTCCCCTGAAAGAGGGCGGAAAGGCTGGCCGCTTCGGGGATCAGGATTTTTGTTTCCAACTTCCGTTGGCGAAATTCGGTATCCACCTCGCGGACCAGAGTTGCAATCTCTGCATTCGTCCAAGGCGAACCTTCCTGCTTGGCTTTTCCCCGCTCGAACGCCCAGTCCCACTGCGGCTCGTTCACGGGGCTGATGTAGTCGAAACCAAACCGCGCCGCGATGGTTGCAAGAAATCCCGCGTAGTCGCCGTAATGCTCCGGCTTAAGGTTGGAGCGATGCGCCTTGCCGGTTTTATAGCCCAGTCCGTTTTCGGTCCAGTAGACCGGCGGAGAATTGGCGTAACCGATCAAGCACGGGAGCTGGTACTCTTTCGCCTTTTTTATCCAGTAGACCGCTCCCGCGCACCGCGACCAGTCGTACGATCCATCCGGTCGCAGAAAGCACTCGGTACGGCGGAACGGCTGCACGATCCCGCAGTTTTCCTGCTCGTCCGTGCCCGCGCCGATCTGTATGCGGAACGACGAAAGCCCGATTCCTTTCAGCTTCCGGTTGCTGTCAATCTCCGTACTGAAAAACAGTTCCGCCAACTGATCGAGCTTTCCCCGCGGGAAGCGGCGCCCAATGTACGCCCCGTGCATACCGGTCGAAGATCCGATGTTTTCAATGGTCTGGAACTGCTTGCGGCAGTCCACCGTAACCGACAGCTCTTCACCGCCCGAAACAGCACAAGCCACCACCACCACCAAAAAGAATACAAAAAATCGCTTCATTACACGGTTTCCCGATATTGGAAAATGTTTATTCCGCCCGCTGCGCGACAAGCACAACATTTTTCCCGATGCAGGGAGCACAGACCGTTTCCATCCGACTCATGGGAGGGACTACGAAACGGTCGTAAAGCAATACACCGGACGGTTCCAGCGGACGCTTCAACCATTTAAACACGACAAGCCAGGGCAGAACACCGGCGATATCAAAGTAGCGGCAGAACTTCAGCGTAAATCCGGCATCCAGCACCTTGTTTTTCAACTCCTTCCGTCCGTAGCGCCGGAAATGCCCAATATCACGGTCGTGTTCGCTGTAGAGGAACATGAGCGCGGGAACGAGGATGCAGACGTGGCCGCCCGGCTTCAGGGAGTCATGGATCAGTTTCAATTCCTGCCGGTCATCCTCCAGATGCTCGAGAACGTTGTTATAGACTATGGCGTCGTATTTATCCTCACCATCGGCAGCGGTGAAAACGGATGGGTGGATTTCAACCAGAGGATTATCCCCCACCTGCTTGCGCAGCAACGGGAGCAGGTTGGATGCGGGTTCAAAAACATCCAGCTGTTCGAACTCCGCCCGGTCGACAATCTGTTCCGTGAAGATCCCGGTGCCCGCGCCCACCTCGGCCACGCAGCCGCACAGGTATGGCTTGAACTGTGAAAAAATCCACGCGGCGTAGTTCGGACCGCTCCGCATGGCCTCGAGATTTTCGCCATCATACACAAACGGTTCGGCCATGGATCACCCTTTTTTCTGAGCGAGAATATGGAGGAAAAAGATGCGCTTGTTGGTATTCATGACACCATCAAGAATCAGCCCCGCGGAAAACACAAGCAGCGCGGAAATAACCAATCCGCTGGCGAGGATGGCCAACGGGATGTGGACCACGTCTTTATAAAGAATATAGTCCGCGACAGGTGCCACCCCGGACAAAAGACCGAACAGAACCAGAACGAAGCCGATGAAGGAAAAGAACGGCAGCGGACGGAACAACCGGTAGATGTTGAGGACCGTGCCCACCACTCGGATCCCGTCGGCCAGGGTGTTGAGCTTCGATTCCGAACCCGACGGGCGATTGGAATAGGAGACAGGAACTTCCAGCATTCGGTATCCTTTATCCAGCGTATGCAACGTCATCTCGGTTTCCAGCGTAAAACCGCTGCCAATGATCGGAAAGGTTTTCACGAACGTCCGACTGAATACCCGATATCCACTTAGGATGTCCTGCACGGATGATTTGAATAACATGTTGATCAGCCGTTTCACCATGGTGTTTCCAAACGAATGGAACCGGCGTTCGTTGGTGGCCTGATAGTCGCCCCTACCGAACCGGTTGCCAACCACTACGTCCGCTTCGTTTTCGAGCACGGGACGAAGCAGCTCAGGCAAATCAGATGCGTGGTAGGTCGAATCCGCATCAACCATAACGTAGACATCCGCATCAACATGCTGGAACGCAAACCGGATTGCTTCGGATTTCCCCTGCCTTTTTTCGTGTAGCAGGACAAGTCCGGGATTGTTCTGAACGATGGACTCCACCAGCTCGGCGGTTTTATCCGACGAATTGTTATCGATCACATAAACCGTGGCTTGCGGCACTGCCACACGAAAATCGCCGACGACTTGGAGAATCGTCTGTGCTTCGTTGTACGCGGGAATGATTACGGCAATCTTTTTGTCATTCATGGGATTTTTCTTTCAGTATTGCAGGCCAGTCGATGCCCTCTCCCGTCCCCCCGATGTCGCCCGGCGGAACCTTGTCGGCGTCCTTGAATTCGTCCAAAGCCACACAATAGGCTTCGTTTTTGAACCAGACAAGCAGATAGCCGCGATGGTTGGGAAAGAACAGTTCCATCAGTTTCCTGTCATCTTCGAGTGTCAAGTGGTTGACCCACAGGACAGGGTTGCCGAAATCGGGATCATTGCTTGGAGGGAAATAGACATACCCCTGCCTTAACTTGTGCCAGGTCTGAATATAGGGGCGCGGAGTAAACACCACCGCCGGAGTCTGGATTTGCTCCGCGGCCCTGACCGGTTTACTGATTTGCGAAGCCAGTTCCTCGATGGCTTTGAGCCGAACCGGGATATAGCCCAACCACGCAGTAATCACCAGTGCGCAGCAAGCGGCTACGGGCAGCAGTCCGACGGGAATCTTGCGCCACTTAAGCATTGCATGTTGCAACAGGGAAAGCCGCTTTATTCCAGCCACCGACAGGAAAACTACCGGAAGCGCAATTTCTGAAAAATGGACGGGGCCATAGGTATCTATTCCCGGATCGGGAAGAAACATAAAGCCCAGGATAAAGGAAAAAGCTGTCAGCCAAAGCGCCAACAGCCTTTTGCGGATGGGAGCAAACAGGATGAAGAGGAAAGAGCAGGGCCAGCCGAACAGGGCGATATTCATCCGGGTCAGGGCAGAGACCAGCACCTTCAGCGCCGTAGTCGGACTCAATTGCAAAAGCGTAAAGGATTCCGCCATCCCGACCGAAGAGAACAGGCTGAACCGGCACCCGTTTTCGATGATATAATTGATGTAGTTTCGGTACGGAGTCAGCAATGCATTCCCGGTCTGCCCATAGATCAGCGCAAAGAAACCCGCGAGAAAGCAAGCCCCGACCGCGGCGGCAAGGAATCCGTTTCTTCGCCGGATTCGGTTTGAGTTCCTGACGCAGAAAAACAGCCACCATGCAAGCAAAGGCACTCCGAAGGAAATCGCGGTGTAGGGCCGTACGAAAAATGCTCCGGCAAAGGTTGAAATAAAGGCAACGTGCCAACCGGCGCGTTCCGTTGTGCGCAGTTTTAGAAAACTCAGCAGCATCCAGCCCAAAAACATGATCTCTGCCGTATGGGAAAGTTTCGTCGCCGCACCAATGAGCAACAGGGGTGATGCGGCAAAAAGCAACACACACAGGCGAGCCCAGCGCTCTTTGAACAGCACTCTGCCGATTCCATAAACCGCAGGAACCGTGAGCGCCGCATAGACGGCATTGATATATCCATTCCACCCAAAAAGCGCATCCGGCAGCAGCATAATCGGCCAGCCCAGAAAATACTGCGAATAATAGGCGCCGTCGTTGACCATGAATACCCGATCAAAAAACAGCCGGGCCGGATGCGACACCGCCGCAAGCTTACCGCTGAAGAGCACCTTGCTCATGAACGTATAGCAGGTTTCATCGTCCGTTATCGGCGTGTTGTGCAGTGCAAACAACCGGATGCACGCACTGGCCAGAAATACAAAACCCATGGAGATGGCAATGAAACGGTTTGCGGGAACGGCCAGAAAACCGGATACCCACCGGTGGTTGCGCGAAATGGGAAGCAATGACTTCCACAGGAAAAAGGCCGCAACAAATCCGAATAGCCCCCATATCAGCATGGCATATGCATGCCCAGGAACATGATCTTCCAAGCTGCCCAGCGGCATCCCCACAATAGCAACCGCCCCATGGAACAACGCCAAAAACAGCACCGTAATCAACAAGTAGAAACCCGACTGTCTTTTCATAAACCAGCGCCTTCCCAACGGGGTTCCATAAATTGCCCGCATCGATTTTCAATCATCCAAACTTCAACATCGCCCGGAATGCATCAACGTTCATTTTCAGCTCTTCCAGGTTTTTGATCTTCAACAACCTGCGGATAAAATAGGCGGGGCGGAAGTAGAATTTTGTATAGGCCTTTTTGTAATAGGCCTTGATGGTTTCCGGCGGCAAATCGGGAAGATTCATCAACGGCTTCGACAAATCAAAGTCCGACCAGCCTTCGGCCAGCAGCCAGCCCTTTTCGTTGGCCTCACGGTACATGGCCGTGCCCGGATAAGGGGTGGCAATATTAAAGATTGCGATATCCGGTTTCACTTTAATGGCATACCGGATGGTTTTCTGCAGATCGGACTCGGTTTCTCCGGGATTGCCGACCATAAATGCCGCCCGGACGTTCATTCCCGCCCTTTGCGCCACCCCAATCGCCTCCTCGTTTTTTGCTGGATCCGTTCGCTTGTTCAGCGATTGGAGTATCCGGGCGCTGCCCGACTCGATTCCATAGCTAATCTGATGACACCCCGCTTTTTTCATCAGTTTCAGCAGTTCCTCATTCACCGTGTCCGTGCGGGCAAAACAGCTCCAGGTAAGGTCGACCTTTTCATCGATCAGAATCCGGCAGAATTCTTCCACCACCCGTTTGATTGCCGTAAACGTGTCGTCGTAGAAACTGATTTCGCGGATTCCGTATTTTTCCTTCAGATGCAGGATTTCGTCGGCAATGCGCCGAGCCGTCAGCACCCGCACCTTCCGACCCAGCATTTCCGGGTAGCAGAACGTGCAGCGCCCGGGACAGCCCCTTGATGCAATAAACCCGATGGCCGGCTTGCGGCGGTAGCTTCCCAGGGCGGAAAAATACCTGTCCATCGGCAGCTTGTGGTAGGCCAGCATCGGCTGCGTGGTCACATCGTACAGATCCGGCGACTGCGCAGTATGCAGCGCCTTTCCGCCCTCTTTGTACGACAAATTAAATATTTCCGACGGCAGAATTCCGGTTACAAGATCAAGCAGCGGTTTTTCGCCTTCGTTGCGTATGATATAATCAACGTATGGTTTCTGAATCAGCTCCTCATGAAAAACTGTCGGATGCACCCCTCCGAGAATGATTGGTTTTTCAGGAAACGCCGCTTTGATGCTCCGCGCAATTTCCAGCGCATTGTCAATTGCCACCGTAGTTGATGTAATCCCGACCCACTGGTAATCATCCGTCACGCGCACCACAATGCTGTCCAAAGAGAGGTGCTCGGCCTCGGCATCCAGCACATCGCACTCGACCCCGTTCTTCTCCAGCACGGCGGCCAGCAAAGCGAGGCCGAAAGGCGGCGTGCAGCTGCCGATCTTCCCCCATATATTGTCGTCAGCCAGCAGCGTGCGGGGAGGATTAATAAGTAAAACCGCCATCCAGCACCTTCCCATCCCTTTGGGATAATCAATTGGATTCAAGAATGGCAGTTCCCTTCAACATACGCAAGCCGCCGGTTCAACAACGCCGCAGGTCTTCGCCCTTCCAATGATTGGAAAATCAATCGATGTTTTTTCCAAGGACCGGAAAAAAAGTTCCAATGGCTGGAACTTTCAAGGGCTAGGTTGCGCCCGGTGAATTCGCGCTATCAAATCCAGTCGCTTATCCACCGTCAATGGCGGTACCGACTGGAAAAAAAGTTCGTGATATTCCCCGGATTCGGAATTTTCCAAGCGAACCTCAACAAAAGACCTTTTGTTGTCTACCGTCCATAGCCCAAACATCATGTCGAATTCTTCCTGCGAACAAAATCCCACCTGCGAATAATTTCGATCTGCAAATCTTATTAGGTTCGAAGATAATGTGAATCTGTGCTCGAAACGAAATCTGTAATCCTCCTCCAGATTCGAGATTCCAAATGCGGACGAGAACATGCGATAGATCGGTTCTCCTTGTTGCATAAGCGTGTTTCGGTAAATTTTTTCGTTCTTCCGTTCCATGAAGTCGCACCATACCGTTCCATCTTTAAATGTATGAAGATTATTTGTGCTGAGAGTGGGTACAGGGATGACATATCCATAGATCTCGGCCTCTCTCCATCCCTCAGGCATCTCAACCTGCAATCGTGTCGCGGGCACATCAATGATCATAATCTGGTGGTCTGTCACAGTGTGACTCCAATAAGCTACAGACCCAATTATCCCGACAATCGCAACAACATATGTTGCCAGACTGATCCAGAACCAGGTTTTCCCTCCCGGGCGGTTCATGTAACGGCTGAAAGGGCGACTCAGACAGATTGCCAGAAGAAGCACCGTTGCAGTTAAGGATCCTGCTACACTTTCTGCGCTGTTTTTCGGCGAATAAGGTCCCCAGGTCCAATAAGAAACAAGCGGCTTGAACAATCCAACAATCAGAAGTATCAACCAAAGCTTTCGTGCCCAGTTTCGGCGCAAAAACAAACCTACTGACAGAGGCAATTGTCCCAAAAGACAAACTGCTGCCACATAGGCAAATATTACCGCCGTCAGCCAGACCGGAAAAATAATTTGAGTTTGCGGCAGGAATCGAAGCATTTTCACAATGCTCCACAGCGCAATGCCGGCGATTGAGACCGCCAGCAATTTTACCAGCAATCCGCCAATGCGCCCCCAGCCCGATCTTTCTTTTTTATCGTCCCTCATATTTTTACGGTAACCATGCAATCAGGATTGTCGGAACAGCGTTCAATGGTTGGAAGTCCCGATTCCCCTTTTTCCAAGGATTGGAAAAAAAGTTCCAAGGGTTGGAACCCGCGCCGCCCTATTTCTTTTTGCGCTTCTTTTTTCCTTTCTTAGGAGATTCCCGCAGCGGCGCGTTGCGGAAGCCTTCGAGCTTTTCGATGTAGACTTCAGGCGTCCATTCCTTGTCACACCCACCGATGCGGCCAAGGTTCTTGCCGTCGGGCGAAATCAGAAAGGCGCAGGGATAGCCCGAACAGGGAAACCCCTTTTTGAGTTCGGGATATTTCTTTGCCCAATGCTCCCCATCGCTTTTCTTGGAAAAGTCGGCCATGAAAAGCACGAGATTCCCCTTGGCATAATCCCTGAACTCACTTTTGTTGAGGATATTATCTTCCAGTATCACGCAGTAGCCACACCATGCAGGAGCGGTGTAAAGCAACAGGATCGGCAGATCATATTCTTTGGCCTCGGCCTGTACTTTTTCATAGTCCGTCAGCCACCTCGAACTGCGTTCTTTCAACCGCTGCGCCTTGAGTCGCTCTTCCATATTCCGCAGGTGCTGAGCTATGTACTCTTGGTCGGCCTCGGAAAGCTTATCAATCTCAAACGGGTGGATTTTCCGAGTGCGGGCAATCTTCAGGAAAACGATATCGTCCTTCACCCGTTGTAGCTCCGCCTCCACCGTCTTGCCCTCGGCATTCGTCCAGACCCGCGCCTGGACACCAACGGCAAAACAAAACAGTAAGGCTGCTATGGAAATTTCCCTCATGACCTTCCCTCCCAAATCAGATGTTTACGACCCCATTGCACTCGGGATAGCCCGAACAACCCCAAAACTGCTTTCCGGCGTTTTCACCGTTGCGCGCGGTGCGCAGCACCATCGCTTTTCCGCACTTTGGACATGGCGGGATTTGCTCCGCCGAACCACCGGCCTTCTTGCGGCTGCGCTCGGCCAATCGTGCGGTGGCGAGCTGCTCGCTATAGCCGCCCTCTTCGACAAACTGCGCCTCCAACGCGGCAATCTGCTGGTCGAGCAGATAGTTGGTCTGGTTGATCAGGCAGATAAGCGCATTTGCCCGAATCACCGGCTTCTCGTGATCCAGCCATTTTGCATAAAGAGTGTAGCGCTGCTGATCCGACAAACCAGTCAGATCCGACGGATTGGACGGATCGTTCCTGAATTGCCGCGGAACGTTCCGCACTTCCATCGATTCGGGGTCGTCGGGCTCCCATTTTCGAAGGTGGCGGTGGCGCAGATAGTCTTCATAATCGAGCAGGAGTTCCTCCAGGCTGGAACGGGCAACGTTGACGAGTCGCAACTCGGTCTGGCTTGAAGTGGCAGAGGCACGGCTACCTTCCGCTATGTTCTGCCGCCCGCTTCTCGCGGCCTGCACCATTTGGTCGACCGTGCGGGAGCGGGAATCGACGAACTTTTCACAAAACCAGACCGTTGCATCATAGATGATCGTCGCGGTTTGGAATGTAGCCAACTTCCTGTACCCACCGCTTGGCCGCAGCTTGCCCATTGGCCCTCCTTAAAGATGATCAGACGGATCCGACCGATCCGTCCGATCTGACTGTCACTTCCTCTTCTTCAATTGCTGCGCCCCGCCGAGCTCGGCAAAGCCGGTTTTTTCGAGGTCGGTCCAAAGCGTGCCGTCGCCGGCGTGGATGATGTTGACTTTCATCCCTGGATTGAGCGTATCGGCAAAGATCCAGCGCGCATAGGCGACGGGATCGCCGAAGGCGGCGGTCTTGAGCTGCAGGCCGTTGGCTTTTTCGCCCTCGACCTTTTCAAGAGCCGAGGCCGTGGCCTGTCCAAGTACGCGCACCTTGTCGGCTTCAATTGCGGCCGTCAGCTTTTTGATTTCCGCTGCCTTCTTGAGCGTTTCGGCCTGGATCTGCGCAACCTGTTTATCGAGATCGGCTTCAATCTCGGCCTTGAGCTTTTCGGTCTCCTGCATCACCTGCTCTCCGCTCTGCTCAATCAGCGCAAGTTGGGTATTCAGTTCGGCCTCTTTGCGGGCAGTGTTCTGCCGTTCCTTATTGGTGAGATCCTGCTCCACCGCGATGCTCGACATCTGAATCGGCGCGCGGATCTCGTCGGGCACTTCGACGTGCCGGATGAGTGCGTTGTATACCTTGATGTCCTTGCCGCCGAGCGTCTGCTCAAGCGACGCGGTAAGGTCATCCTGGAACTGTTCGCGGCCTTCGCCGACGATAAAGTCCTTGGCGCGGTATTCCGAACCCTTGTTGCGCGAAATAGAGGTGATCTGCGGCATGATAATCTTGTCGACCACCTTGGGCAGGTCGCCGTAGCGCAGGAATATTCCAGCAATACTCTCGGGCTCGAATTCAAATTCAACCGTCATATCGAGGCTAATCGGAAATCCATCGCGTGACGGGAAACTGACCAGCTCCATCAGGTTCATTTCGCCATCCGAGAGCGGCGCAGGAGCCATATCGGCCAGCGGTTTTCCGTCATCGAACTCGGCAAGTTGTCCGCGCTTTAATTTGGGCCTGATGGATGACGCCCGTTTGCTGAAATAGTCGGCGCGTTGCGCCTCCTGTTTCTGAAGTGTATTCGCCTGCAAGGCCTGCAGCGCCTCGTTCTGGCCGAGCTGCCGCGCCTTGGTCACCACTTTACTGCCTTCCTGCCCCACCAAAGAAACTTGATTAATACCAATTTCGAGCACATCGACTTGATACTCCTTTGGGTTAACATAGTAGAGCCCCGGCTGGAGAACGTCCTTGCGAACCCCCTTCTGCTTCGCATTGGCAAACTGCCCGCTGGGTGCCTGCTCACCTGAGAGCGAGGTGATCACCCCGGCATAGCCGATCGGAATACTGATCGCATCGACGATCTCGACATTATAGCCGTAGGGATTCATCCGGTATTTCCCTGGGCCCAGCACACTCCGCCAAATGCCCTTCTGTCCTCGTTCGGCAATAAATTCGCCCTCAGGCAGTTTTCCCCCAACCTTGGAAGTTACGATGCCAACCTTGCCCGGCTCAATGATCGTCACATCGACAACCTCGTGGTCGTAGAAGATCGGGTTTAGGAAGTGGCGCCCTTCACCGAGGGTCTCCTCCCAAATCCCTTTCTGTCCTTTCCGGGCGAGAATCTGCTCCGGTTCGAGCGGATCGCCGTTCTTGGCGGTGATGATGGCCATCTTATTCAGGCCGACATAGAAGCGGCAGAAGCCCCATTGCCAGAACAGCTGAAGGAGAACTATGACGAGAACGATTGCGGCTATGAATTTAATGATGTTCTTCATTTGGCACCTCCTTTCGCGGGAGCAAACGTGTTGAAGATTTCGCCCACCCCATCCTTATCGGAGCTGAGTACAGAGTTAACTTGCGGGGCGATTTTTTCATAGAGCGTGTAGCGGGCAAAGTTGTCGGCACCTCCCAGCGCCTTCACGCGGTTTTCAAGCACGACGGCCTCGGCCTCGTTTTGCGCCTTGATGGCATCCTTCTCCCCGTCGGCGGTAAGCACGATGGCTTCCGACTGGAAGAGTGCGGCCTCGTATTCCACCTTGGCCACATCCAGTTCTTTCTGAGCGGAAATAAGCCGTACAGCCTGGTCCTGCTCCGCATCGATCACGGCGCGGATACGCTTGGTGTCGGCCTCGACCTTTTCGCGGTTCTGGACGGCAAGCATCTCCTGCTTGGTCAGTTCGGCCTGCGATATGGCCTGCACAATCTGCTGCTCGTATTTCGCGGCATCCTGCACGGCCAGCTCGCGGTCGCGATTGATGCTGGCGATTTCGTCGGGAACAATGATTTTGCTCACCATCACTGCCTTGATATCGATGCCCCATCCCTTCGACTTGGCGCGCAGGTGGGCTTCCAGATCGCTCTGGAACTTCTGGCGCGTCTCCCCGACGATAAAGTTGACTGCCGGATGCTTGCTGCCCTCAATGCGGCTGAATCCGCGGGCACGCGGCAGGATCAACTTTTTAATGACGTCGCCCATATCGCCAACGCGGTGTGTCAGGAAGGCCGCTTCGTCACGTTCAATGCCATATTCGATCCGGCCCTCGACCGTGACGGTAAAACCGTCCATGGTCAGGAAATTGATCACATCCTTGCCGGACATCTTGAAGAGCTGGCTCTGAATGTTCACCTCGACGACGTTGTTCATGTAGGGGTTGAGGTAGTGCGTGCCGGGATCGAGCAGCCAACTGGATACCCCCTTGAGGCCTTCGCCCACCATGAAGGTGTTGCGTACCTCGGGGGGCAACTCGTTGTTGAGCACATCTTGGCCGGTCAGGGCCGTCACGACGCCGACGTGGCCGGGCGTAATGTTGATGGCGGCAAATAGTGCGACGTGGAAGGCATAGGGATTGATGCGGTATTTACCAGGCCGCAGAATTTCCTGCATGATGCCGCGCTGGCCATCCTCTGCAATAATTTTTCCAGGAGGAAGCTCGTCGCCGTAAAGGCGGGTCATCACACCGAGCTTACCGGCGGGCACATCGAGAATGCGCTCCATCCGCCAACTCCACGTGTAGGGATTGCGGAAATAACGGCCTTCGGAAAGCACATCGAGCTGGATGCCCTTCTGTCCCTCCTCCAGCGCGATCACTTGGCCGGGCGGCAGGTTGTCGCCCGTTTTGCGGATCAGCACCGCAATCTCGCCCGCGCCCGGTTCAATCCGGCAGAAAAACCAGAAAAAGACAACCAGCGCGATGATCGGGCCGATAACCAGCACCGGAATAAACGGCAAGGCGGAAATGTTTGGTATTCTTCTCCGCTCCGGCGGCCTGAATTCAATTGGATCACTCATTGATGTACCCCTTTCTATGTGTAGAAACTAGCTTAGCAAGCGGTTAGTCAAACAACTACAAAAAACACCTCATTTTATAATAAGGACACAGGAATATTTTATGTAGAAACCGTTGTGCAACCCCGCCCACTCTGTTAAGCAGTAGCAGTTTTCGATAAGGAATTTATTATGGCCATTCATCCAGACGCAGGGAAACCCGTTGCAAAGAAAAACCTGACCGACATCGCCGAGCTCGTCAGCCTCTACTACGAGACGCAGCCCAACGTGACCAACCCCGACCAGAAGGTCGCCTTCGGCACCTCCGGCCACCGCGGCACCGCGCTGAACACCAGTTTCACCGAAGACCACATCATGGCGATCTCGCAGGCCATCTGCGAATACCGCGCCGGGCAGGGCATCACCGGCCCTATGTTCATCGGCAAGGATACCCACGCGCTTTCCACTCCGGCCGAAAAAACGGCGCTGCAGGTCTTCGCCGCCAATGGCGTAACGGTGATGATCGACAAGGACGGCGGCTACACCCCCACCCCCCTCATCTCGCACGCCATCCTCGCATATAACAGAGGAAAGACCGAAGGGCTGGCCGACGGCGTGGTTATCACCCCGTCGCACAACCCCCCCGATAACGGCGGCATCAAGTACAACCCGCCCAACGGCGGCCCGGCCGACACCGATATCACCAGTTGGATTGCCGACCGCGCCAACGGTCTGCTGACCGATGACCTCCTCGAAGTAGAGAGCCTCTACTACCAAGATGCGCTCGATGCCGACACCACCGTGGCCTACGACTTCATCTCGCCCTACGTTGAAGACCTCTGCAACGTCATCGACATGGAAGCCATCGCCAAATCCGGCCTCAAGATCTGCGCCGACGCCATGGGCGGAGCAGGCATCCGCTACTGGAAGCCGATTGCCGAGAAATACGGTATCGGCCTCACCATCCGCAACGACATCGTCGACCCCACCTTCAGCTTCATGACCGTCGATCGCGACGGCAAGGTGCGAATGGACTGCTCCTCGCCCTACGCCATGGCCAGCCTGGTCGCCCTCAAAGACGAGTTCGACATCGCCTTCGGCAACGACCCCGACTACGACCGCCACGGCATTGTCACCAAATCCGCCGGATTGATGAACCCAAACCACTATCTCGCCGTAGCCATCAACTATTTGTTTACCCATCGTACCGGCTGGCGCGCAGATGCCGCCGTCGGCAAAACACTGGTGAGCTCGTCAATGATCGACCGCGTTGCCACCGATCTCGGCCGTACGTTGCAGGAGGTTCCGGTCGGCTTCAAATGGTTCGTCGACGGGCTCGTCGATGGCTCCTACGGTTTCGGCGGCGAAGAATCCGCCGGGGCATCGTTCCTGCGCAAGGACGGCACGGTTTGGACCACCGACAAGGACGGTATCATCCTTTGCCTGCTGGCCTGCGAAATTCTGGCCGTCACCGGCAAGGATCCGGGCGAGCACTACCAGGAGCTCGTCGCCAAGTTCGGCAACCCGGTCTATGATCGCGTCGACGCCCCGGCCACCCGCGAAGAAAAAGCCAAGCTGGCCGCCCTTTCGCCCGATCAGGTGAAAGCTGAAACGCTCGCTGGCGAAGCCATCATCGCCAAGCTCACCCACGCGCCCGCCAACGGCGCGGCCATCGGCGGCCTCAAAGTGTGCACCGAAAACGGCTGGTTCGCCGCCCGCCCCTCCGGCACCGAAGACATCTACAAAATCTACGCCGAAAGCTTCAAAGGCGAGGAGCACCTTCGCCTCATTCAAAGTGAAGCGAGAGAGATAGTGAATCAGGCGCTCGCCTAATTCGCGACGATTGAAACGTGAGGCGTGATTAGTCCAGTCACGTTTCACGGCTCACTTTAATGTAGACGATGCTTCCAGCTTCGTTGTGCCGGGTAGGAATGGCTCGCCGAGCCGTCCGCACACATGGACGGAAGGCCATCCTGCGAGGCGGCGCTTTCGGCGAACACGCCCCACCTATTCCTACAGCTTGATCCGATAGAAATGCACCGCGTTGGTAGCGTCGCGGCTCACCAGCTTGAAGGTCAGAGTGTTGGTGGTGACCGCATGTTCTTCCAGCTAAACAATGTCGCCCATCAAAACCCCCTGCCTCGCAACATAGCTCTCTCATTTTCTCCGACGCTGACTTTCCGCGAAGGCATGAATGTCCTTCTCGCCAGAACGGAGGAAATCCAAAAAATCCACCCCCATGTATTTGCAGGTTTGGCAGATACTCAGTAACGTTAGATATTCTTTCACCCCCTTTTCAGTAGAACTTCCAGCAATTACAACTCGGAGTCTCGCAAATGCCTTAATAGCATGCTCGGCAGCGTTATTATGCCAAGGAATCCCGTCATGGCTAAGGAATGTAAAGAGTTCATTCCGATTTCGCTCAAACCGTTCTTTGCATTTATTGGCAACCTCACTATGACAATCGGCCTCTCTAATCATTCTATAGAACCGCTCAACGCCAGTTAAGTGCTTCTTTAGGTAATATTTCTTGAGTCCAAAGCGATCCACAGTTTCTACTATTTCTTTGAGGAGTTCTGCAAATGCCGTGACCACCTGTCTTAATTCCGTATCAAATGGATTATTCAGAACGTCGTCATTCAAATCCCGCATCAGGTGAATAAGGCACCGTTGATGAGGGCAATCGATTGAGTTATACGCAGTGTAAAAATCGGACACCAAGACTCCACCGAATCCCTCTAAAAGCAGTTGGATCATCTCCCCTTCCCGGCTATCCGCAAAAATGTATACGACCTCACTATTACTGGTCAGTACCCAGACAAACCCAGACTGCCCCTGTATGTTTGCCCTAGTTTCATCTGCATGGACAAGCCCTCCTTGAACAATATGATTGAGTATCTTCTGCACTGTCTCTGAGTAATATTCCACAACTTTTACTTTCATATTATTAAAAGTACTCGTGCTTAGATCAAAATCGAAAAGCCTGTTAAATTGGCGAACCACAGTGCGTTGTGGAATATTCAACTCGATAAGCTGGAAGAAGAGATGCACTACCAGATTCCAGCCATACTGCCGGAACAGTCGGAACCTATTTGGCATGCCAAAATAAATTCGACATTGTCGGCAGTGGTAAATGCGAAATACGTGCTTGACCACTCTTCGCTTGAGACTGTGCCGCCCGAAAACGATATCATGAACCGTTTTAAATTTTTGCGTGGCTTTGGAACGAACCTTCCGTTGGCAATTTGGACAATAGGGTGACGCAGGCCAGACGACAACCAGTTGCGCCTGCTCGGGCGTTATCTTCCTAGAGCGGTGAGGTGAAACTTTCTTAGGCGGCTTACCAAATCGAGCGTAAACGCGGTCCCTATAATAGTCCCAATGCGCGACGGCATTTATTTCCTCAAATCCGTCTATCGGACTGGCAAAGGCTTTCCATTTTGATCTTTGTTGGTTTTGTTCAGCATCCGCATGTACAACATCTGAATCTCCTAATTGAGCCGAACTCTCCACGCCCAACTGCATAACCAACAATCCGACTCTGTCCGTTAGCAAACTTAGAGCCTCGCAATCCTCTGCATTATAAGAAACCAACTTCATCTGCTCGGACTGCTTCATGCTGTTCTCCCACACTGCCCTCCATGCTACGGTTTGCACTCCGGAGGGCGAATCGGATGCCCAGTTGAAGCCAAGGTATGTGGCAATTTCCTTCAGCCCGTTTGAATAAGTTGGGAAATAGATTTTTGCAAATATCACCGAGACGAGATTACATGCAGAGGCTATTGCTTTCTCTGCAACAGATTCGGATGGGGGATTCCCGTAACGCTCGGACATTCGTTTGAAGAAAATAGTTTCGTAGTTGCCATAGTGTATAAGGATGGGATTCTCAACGTTTTCAAGCACGCCGAGGAATTCCTGCCAAATCTTTCCTTCATCTTCGACTGTGTCCGCCCAAAGGCTGTGATGGACTGCGGATTCACCGTCACCGACTCGCAGGCCGATGAGGTAGTAGAAATCGCGATCAGGCAACCCTTCGACATCCAGATAGACGGGGGTACCTTCTATTTTTAGTTCCGGACTTCCCACGATGTGGATTTTATTTTCGCGAATCGCGAGTGCCTTGAGGGAATGGTGGTATCTCTCCGGTTTGTCACGCATCTTCTTGGGTCTTCGACGGGGTCGAAACGTGTAGGAAAGTTGCGTGACGGTAAAGATACCTTTGCTATTAAGCTTCTTGCGCTCCTTCCCATTCATGCGCGCAAGTAGACTGAGGTCATCTTTTTCCTCCGCGATACGGCGGCACCTGCTTTGAAACTCGCACTCAGCACAATGCCGATTCAACACAAGATCGGGCGGCGAGGAACTGGAGAGGATTTCGGAGATTCTCGTGAGGCTCCTTTGCACCTCGGTCGCCAAAGGCGGGAGCTTTATCCGTCGAGTTGCGTGCTTGTCACCGTGAATGATTTTGCCGAGGCCGATAGATCTCTTCAAGGATTTCGAGAGTGCATGGGCATCAAACGCCAGCATCAGCTTGTCGTCTTTGCCCAGTTTGTTGATGAAGATGAATCGAATGGGAATACATTGCACCGCCTTACCTTTGTCGTCTGGCGGCACACGCTCGATGGCATGTATATGAGATTCGACCATGCATTTCTGCTGCGGTTTATCCTCCGCCTCATTACCGCCCTCTTCCTCTGTGTGTACTGGAGGATGGCATTCCGGCTCCTGTGCCGCAACCTTCACAGCCAACCGCCACTTACCACCCTTCATCTCTTTCACCGATGGGGAAACTAAACACTCGCCTTCGAGTGTTTCCAGCAGTAATCGCTTAACCTGTGCCTCGCGATAAGACTCGCCTTGGGTCTGAACCCATTCAGCATACGTATTGCCAGAAGGTGATTCACCAGAGGCTCGCAACCAACACTTGGTTTCGCATTTAAGAAATGCTTCAAAAAGATTAGGCGTAATTCTCATGGATTAATCCTCCATAAAACCAAAATGCTTTTCTAATATTCACCTACTTCACTCAGTACCCCAGCGCTCTATCCCAACCACAACCATATGATTCGTTTTAACCAGAAACGATGGTTGAACTGGTCATTCTATCTTCCTGTGTCATGGCCACCCTTTTGAGGAGCAGATTTGATTTGCTGGATCATTCGATCAAAGTCGCTTTCGAAGAGGCGGTCCTGAGTGATGCGGTATTTTTCAAACTCGCTTTCGGCATGGGCTTTGGCCAGCTCTGCCGTCACCTTCCCCGCATCCTGAAGGATTTCCCGATCTGTCACCTCGATAAACCGATTCAAGCGAGTTTCCCAATCCTGCATGGTCATAGGAATCTTGCGTAACGCCATATCTTCCGCCACATCCAAATAGGCCGAAACCAGTCGTTGTAATTGAGCCATTTCGCCTTCTGACAAATAGTTTTTGGCGACACCCACATCGAACACTTGAATTTTCCCCTGTGGAGCATCTTTCCATGAAGTCAGGCCCATATGTTGTTTTTGATGATCCGCCCGGTCAACGATCACTTCGGCTGCGGTCTGCGCATGAATGGCCCAATGCAGCTTGTTCTGTACGGTTGCGAAAAACCGTTTAGTGGCCTGCGCCGAAACATCGTAGTCAATGGATGTCGCATAGATGTCCGTGATTTTTTGGTAGAATTTTCGCTCGGAAAGACGTATTTCGCGAATCCGCTGCAAGTGTTCTTCAAAATATTGTTCCGATAGGATGGAGCCGCCGTTCTTGATACGCTCATCATCCATCACATAGGCTTTGATGGTAAATTCCTTGATAACGTCCGTGGCCCACTTGCGGAACTGCACGGCGCGTTCTGAATTGACCTTGTATCCAACCGCAATTACCGCCGAAAGATTATAGTGCTTGGTGTCGTAGCTCTTGCCGTCGGCAGCAGTTATTCGAAAATTTCGAATAACTGAAGTTTCCTCCAGCTCACTATCGGAAAACACCTTTTTCAGGTGATAATTGATGGTATGTGTTTCGACATCATAGAGAACCCCCATCATCTTTTGCGTCAGCCAGATGTTTTCATCCTCATAGCGCATTTCCACGCTGGACTCCGACCCTCCTCCGGCGGCGAAAAACGTGAGATATTCCGCCGCAGATGAGCGGATCATTGACATCTCTTTTTTATCTGCCCTTTTTTTATCCGCCATATCAACGTTCCTTTTTGAACCATAGAATGTACCGAATGGAACTTCCGTGTTTTCAGTGTATTCCGTGGTCAACCCTTCTTCTTGCCTGAATGTGTTCCAACAAAACCGCCGCTCGGTCTCGCTGTCACCCAACTACCTTCCCCATTATCAAAAACCTGAAAGAGCATAGAAAGGAATGCACTTGCCAGCAAGGAGAACCGGAACGTGAAACGTGACGATTGAAGCGTGGTTTCCTTCTGATCACGCCTCACTCTTCACGAATCATGGCCACCCGCAACTCGACTTTTGAACCCGGTTATGGCTGGATACGGAAATTATGCCCCGAAAACGATCCAATCATGCACAACGCGGCAGCGCCGGGCAGAACCGGGCCGAGTCGGAGGCCTTTCTGAAAAAGAACGGGTCGAAGCCGGATGTGATTACTACCGCGAGCGGACTTCAGTATACCATCAAGGATCCAGGCATTGGAAAAACACCGGACGAGTGGAGCACGGTCGAAGTGAACCAGCGCATCCTGCTCGTCGACGGCACCATCATCAAGGATACCTACCACGGCACCGAAACGGATACCTTCACGATCAAAGAAGCCATTGACGGCTTGAAGGAAGGGCTCCAGCTCATGAAAGAAGGCGGCAAGTTCCGCTTCGTTGTCCCGCCCAACCTGGCATGGGGCAAGCGCGGCGCCGGTGAAAAGATCGGCCCCTACGTCGCTCTCATCTTTGACATCCGTCTTGAAAAGGTGCTTTGAGACAGGACACTGGTTAATCAATCCACTCCTAAGCGGTAGAACATGTTCGTCGCCGAAAATACCTTGGAAGTCTCACTATTGAATACCGCCCCAGGTATCCCATACTGGAAAATGCTCCACGAGTCTGATGCGAGATCCATATTTGTAAGAATATAATACTCGGCACCTTTTACACCGTCCCACTCGATGACCGCCTCTTTCGGCGAAAGAATCTTGAAGTTTTTGATATGTGGGCGGGGCGCACCGCTCTGTCCCGTCACCTGACAGGCCGTTCCATAAGCCCCGGAAAAGACGAGATCGTTCGTAAACACGCCTATGGATCCCGCGGAAAAACGAACAAGGAAATCCTGCGTTTGGCTATGGACCAGATTAAACGCAGTACTCGAAAGAATGCTGAGAGGCGACGAAACGGATGCGTTACCCGTGAGCGTGCCGCCGCCATCGTTCCTTATGGTGAAAACCGTATTCGAACTTTGCCCAGCCTCCAGCCTTCCAAAATCGAAGCTACCGGGAGAAACATCTATGATGGGCTTTGAGTCAACCCAGACATTGTTCCAGATGAGATTGTAGCTGTTGCCGGCATGCTCGCCCCAGACCTTTAGGAAATAATTGCCCGGCGCGGGACAGACAACATCAATGAGCTCCATATCGTGAGTCCCAACCGATGTCGCAACTAGATTCGTCTGGTCGTCGTACAGGTCGAGCATGATATCGCCTTCCACCCGAACGAAGGCCGCCGTGACGGTCAAGTGCTCGTAGCCGATCGGTTGGAGAACAAGGCGGTACCAGTCATCGTCGGCTTGGATTCCCGCTCCGGAAAAATCGGACAAGGGGATTCCCGGCCAGGGCGATCCTGGATACCAAGCCGTATTGAGCGAGTTGTTCTTTTCGTAGGCATCATCTGTGGCAATGGCGGCCCCGGCACGGGCGCTCACCATCTCCGAAAATTCACTCTCGCCATTTGCGTTATATGCCTTGACGGCAAGGTGGTAGAACTGCTCGGGAGAGAGGTGCGTAATGACCCCGTTTGTGACACCCCCGACGTCCGATCCGGACGCTGGCGTTCCGTCGTCGGCCGGATTAAACGGAGGACAGATATAGCCATCATCGTAATGGATCGTGTAGCCCGTCGCACCGGCACAGGAGTCCCAGCTCAGATCAATCGTGCCCGGCGCGCTGCCCGTTTGCGCAACGACATTGGTCGGGGCGAAGGGCCATGGCGGGCGATTGGTGAAGCTGAGGTCGTATGCCATCCCGGCGTTCGGGCCGTGAACCTTCAGATAATACCAGCCGTTTGTCGGGGTATTCACCATCAGATGTTCACCCTCTAAGCACTCCGCCGACACGGCTATGAGCGCGCCGGTCGTGTCATAAGCCGACACGCCGAGGCTCCCCTCCGCTCGAACGAAGGAACAGGTGACGACCAGTTGCCCGCCAAAGGCTGTGTCCACATGGCAGGAGTACCAGTCGTCGTCGTACTGTAGCCCCTGTCCGTCAATGGTACTTAGAACCCCGCCGAGACAGTTTGAAGGCCAGGCGTATGCGAGGCCTATATTGTCGTTGGGTTCATAGAAGTCGTCATAGCAAAATTGAAGTAGCTGGCTTATTGAATCATGCCCATTATTGCCGGGTCGATCATAGTCAATGTGCACGTAAAACAGGCTGAGCGGCGAATAAACCGGCATTGAGGCGGGAACGGGGACGGATAATGAAAAGAGGTTCGTCTGGCCCGGACCAAGCGGTCCCTGGACGCATGAGGATCCAAACTCGGGCACCGGGATAATCCAATTGCCCGCAAAGTATACGCTGACCGTGTACTCCGGGCAGGTTCCGCCTGACACATGGGCAATCTCACAATCCAATTCTAGGACGCCCCCGACGGCGACGGGCAGCCCCGAGGTCGTTACCTGGGCAATCTCAAGTTCCAGCCGTGGAAGAACGGTGATTCGAGGACTCGCATCATAGGCCGTGTTATCGGCGGGAACCAGCTCGTCAGCGTATTCGATATAGCCCCCCAGGTAATAGTCTCCTGGAGGAACATTCGAAGGCACGGTGACGATATTCACACCGGAGGTTGTTGATCCCGCTGATAGCGGTGTCCATATTTCTGACCAACTCAGTCTGATATCGGTGTCTGTAATTAGTGTATCGGAAGAGAGGTAGAAATACTGCCGATAAAAAAGACAGTCGAGTGGGCCGTTGTTGTGAAATCGGTATCCAAACAGTAGGTCGTTGCCGGGGATCACCTCCACATCCGGTGCCATGATCTCTTCTAGAACCAAGTCTGTTAGCCGCGAAAAATTCACTGGATCCGGATCGTTTCCTGTATCGTTATCGTCGGTGTGGTCTCCCGGACCGGACACTATTGCAATGATGTAGTAATCGCCCGATGGCACTCCTCCCCATGTGACCGTCTCGCTGTAGTACGGACCGGGTACGCAAACGGTTGCATAGAAAGCATCTTCCTCCCCCGACAAAATAGCAGGGCGGTTGGTTTGGCCAATCAGTTGGTCGGAGGATCCTCCGAGCCCAGGGTCGCTGGACGCATAGAACCTGACATCGTATGCCGACGTATCACCCGGCCCGAGGTTTTCGACGCGGACAAAAACCTGGAAAGGTTCCGTCTGGTGGAACGGCCCATCCGTCGAATCCACTTCGAGAATGTTCAGATCACAGGGATCCGTGAAACAGACGGGCGTCGGGTCAAAACCGGTGTTGTTCAAAGGTGCCGGATCATCCGTACATTCCGAGCGTGCTCCGATAAAATAGCACTCCTCTGCCAAACTCTCGGGAATATCCAAGGACAGGGAAATCGTGTCGATTTGCCCCGGCCCGATCCATTGACTCTCATCGTCCCTGACTCGTGTTTCCAGCAGCGGATCGGTAGAGGTGATCATGGAATCGGTGGAGGCGTGTACATAGAGCGTCCAGCTGCTGCACCAGTTTGGGCCGTTGTTGATAACCCTGACATCAAGGCTAATATTTTCATCTCTGTAATAGCTATTCGTGGCACACGAAACGCTGAGTATTTCCAGATCGGCTTCATTCGCTTCTCCGGAGACGATTGATGCCAGAAGCAGAACCACAACACTGAAGAGTCGGACAACCGCATGAGAAGCGATGTCGGTGTATGATTTTGCATTCATGACATATCCTATTTATCAACCGGAACCTAGCTTTCCCCTACACCCGGATCAACGAGCCGTCAATCCAGATATAAGCTTAAAATACGCTGAAAATATGACTGTTCCAATAAGGAATCCCTGTTTCTCCCATAGCCAAAGAATCAATGTGGAACACAAAAAGAAGAACAACGCCGACAAGATACCCGGTGCAGGGAAAAGCCCCGACGAGTGGAGCACGGTCGAAGTGAACCAGCGCATCCTGCTCGTCGACGGCACCGTCATCAAAGACACCCACCACGGCACCGAAACGGATACCTTCACGATCAAAGAAGCCATTGACGGCTTGAAGGAAGGGCTCCAGCTCATGAAAGAAGGCGGCAAGTTCCGCTTCGTTGTCCCGCCCAACCTGGCGTGGGGCAAACGCGGTGCCGGTGAAAAGATCGGCCCCTACGTCGCTCTCATCTTCGACATCCGTCTTGAAAAGTTACTCGACTAATCGGCGGAAGCCTTAACCGACGCGTACACCGGAACGACCAGCATCCGGGTGTTGTTGTAGGCGGGAATGATAATCGAAGCGGTATGGGTTCCTGCCGGCAGGTCTTCGGGCAATACAACGGTTAGGATATATTCGTCTTTTTTGGCACCGGGCGTCAGTGAGCATTGAACCCTCTTTGAGGAGCTTCGGGGCATTCCCAAACCCAAATCCCCCTTCAGTCCGCGCAGCACCACCGTGCCGCTGTGTTCTTCTCCCGCAGGAACGTTGCGGAACATTAGCATGCGGGGGGTTATTTCGGTGCGGATCGCTGAATCCCCCTCCAGGGTCAGAGCCACAGGATCCCGGGGGGAATCCTCGGTAAATACATAAAAGTCGCGGAACTGTTTGCCGGTACGCCCCATCAAGTCGAGGGATGCCGTGATGATCGCGCTGGCGCCCGGCGCAACAGAGTTGGTGGATGGTTCCCCCACCGAACAACCGCAATCCGTCTCCACCCGGTCAATCACCACCGTCTTTTTGCCCGTGTTCCTGAGGATAAACGCATGGGTCACCACATCGCCCTCGGTGCGCTCGCCAAAGTTGAAGCTCGCCCGGTCGCAAACCAATTCCGCGGACGCTTCCGTCAGCAGGAGCATTCCCACCAAACAGACTGTATAAATTCTATTCATTCAACCGATCCTGCGCCCAATTTACTGGATTGTCTCTGATGTATTCCCGTATCCGATCCCATTCGTTTTCACGAACAATGCGTTCCCAATAGTTACGCTGCCACAAACGATTGTCGAACCGCAACCAGCCGTGTTGTTTCACCCCGTGTATATATTCATTGGTCGGCATCGTTTTGAACCATTGCACAACCGTTGATAATGAATGTCCTTCTCTACCCACCTGTACGGGCGGACCCATGTGTCCGCCCGGCGTTGGACTTTTCTTTGCCAGGCCCGTATTCCCGGCATGTTCGCCCTGTGCCTTACCCATTGTGTTTATCACAATAAAATGAACATGATTTGGCATCACGATCATCTCATCGCAATGCATCCCCGGAAATTTATCCGGGATTTTATTCCACCATTTTTTGACCATTTCTCCCGCGGCAGATAATTGCACATATATATTGGGGTAATCCGGACGAACACATGGGTTCGCCCCTACGGAATCATTTTCCCTAACCACACACCCGAAAAAATGCCTGCGACCTTGTGTGCACATGGTGACGTAATACCCACCTGACCCGGAATAATCATATCCGGGCAGGCGGATTGATTTGCGATTGGGAATCTCCTTTCCCATTGAAACGTTTACCTGCGGCTCAGGCGCATCACGATGCGCAGGACGTACCAGAACAGCAGCGCCACCGAGGCGAACAGCTCAAGCGCGGCGCCCACATGCTGGTCAGGCGAATAATGGAGCATGATTTTCGATGTGTCGTAAAGGATCGCTCCGCTGGCGAACACAACCATGGCGAACGAAAAGGCCAGCCCGAGGTTAAAACCGAAAATTGCACCGCAAATGATGAGTCCCATGGCAATGAAAAAGCCGATGGTCAGAATACCGCGCAGGAACGAAAAATCCTTGCGGGTAGTGAATACCACGGCGGTCAGTCCGGCAAACATCAGTAGCGTCAGGATTCCAGCCGTTGGAAGAACCGTCGGCGAGGAATAGTGCACCGCGATATAGAGCATCGGCACAAAGATGACTGCTTCGGCGATAACATAGAGCGTCAGTCCGGCATACTGCATCGACTGGGAGGCGGAACCGGCGGCCAATCCGCGCGCCATCCACCCGCACGGCATAAACGCGCCAAGAAACATCAACCAGCCATACTGGTTTCCATTGATAAAATTGAGCATGGCACCGGCCAGCGGCGAATTGACCAGGTATATTTCAAGACCGACGAACGCCAATATTGCCCCGGCCAGATGGGCGTAGGTACGGCGGATAAATCCGGCGCGGACGTCGGGGTCCGACTGGGCCACGGACAGGGCCTGTGCATACTGGTTCATGATTTTCTCCCTTGGTGGTTCGCCCTATACCTAGCATTGTAAAAAAGTATTTCAAGCAGATTTCCGAAGATTGAAAGCTGACCGTCCGTTTTTTCCAGGGCCTGGAAACCTTTTTCCAGCCAGTGGAAAATACCGCTTGACGATTCATCGCAATAAAGATAGGGATTCAAACGTATATTTAAAACGGGTGTTTGAATCATCGCTGAAAAACCCAAATCCACAAAGCAACGACTGCTGGAAACAGCCTGCAGCACCTTTGCCGAAAAAGGCTATCA
>JAIPIO010000087.1 GCA_021734595.1 Kiritimatiellales bacterium
GTCCAACCGGAGTTTAGATTAGGAGAGGAATAGCCGAACGGTCAAGCCCAATAAAAAGAAAGAATGGCAAAATAAAAGAAACGATACCAAATTGATCACCTAGCAAGCCAAACCGTCACAGAAAGCTGACGATCATGAACTTCTTCGCAACACGATGGGTCAGCAGACGCCGCGGTCTTGGCAGAGTTTCTTCACCGACCGGTCCCAGGTGGCCTCGCCCTCTTTCGTATAAAAACAGCCGGGGATCTGCCCCATGGCACGGTGGTAGGCTACGCACTCGCAACAGAGACCGCGCTTGTTGCAGTCGTAGGTGCAGGTGCAGTCTTTCAGGTTATTCTCTTTGTTCGGGCAGGCAGTGGCCATCATTGCTCCTCCAGAATTTCCTTAACGGCATCCAAGAAGGTGAACATTTCCGGCGCGGTACCGATGGTGATGCGCAAATAGTCTTTCGTGCGTTCACCGGAAAACCAGCGAACAATTATCTTCTTTGCGCGCAACAGTTCAAACAGCTTGCCGGCGCTCATCTTCGGCGGCTTCGCCCACAGGAAATTGCTTTCCGACGGAAAGACCTCGAAGCCGTATTCCTTCAGCGTATTCGCTACCAGCTTGCGCACCTCAACGATGGCCTGCACGTTGGCCCTCATCGTGTCTTGGTCCAGCAACGCCACCCGCGCGATCTCCTGCGTCAGATAGTTCACGTTGTAGGAATCCTTGATCTTGTACATCGCGCCGATCAGAGCCGCGTTGCCTACGCAGTAGCCCAACCGGATGCCGGCGAGTGAATAGGCTTTGGAAAGGGTGCGCGCCACGATCACATTGTCGTATTCCAGCGCAAACTCCATGCAGTTTTCCCTGGCAAAATCGCCGTAGGCCTCGTCAATCAGCACCACGCCGGAAAACGACTTCACGAAATCCTCAATCGCCGCCTTGTCGTGCAGCAGGCTCGTCGGCGCATTGGGATTCGTCAGGAAAAAGAGCGAAGCCGAATAATCCGCCGGCATCTGCCAGCCAAAGGCTGCATCCAGCGCAACCGGTCGCTTCTCCACATCCTCGATATCCGCCAGAATCGGGTAGAGCGAATAGGACGGATCAAAATATCCCACCGAACCACCGCGCTCGACAAACGCGCGGATGCACAGTGCCAGCACCTCGTCCGAACCGTTGCCTACAAACACGTTTTCGACACCGCAGCCGTGCAGTTGGGCAATCACCTTGCGCACTTCCATGCAAAGCGGATCGGGATAGCGCGACAGCATGGCAATGTCGACCATGTTCAGAATGTCCTGCACATCCGCCGATGGCAGATAGGGATTTTCGTTCGTATTCAGTTTTACGATGCCCTCGCCCTTCGGCTGTTCCCCCGGAACATACCCCGACATCGCCTGCACCGACTTTCTAATCAAATCACTCATATTATTTTTCACTTATTTATCAAACCTAATCGTTGCCGAACGCGCGTGAGCGTCGAGGGTTTCGACGCGCCCGAAGGCTTCCACCACCGGCAGGGTCTCTTCGAGGTCTTCCCGAGTAAACCGGATCAAACTCACGCGGCGGCGGAAATCCTCGACCGTCAGGCCGGAGAAATAGGCCGCCGTCCCACCCGTCGGCAGCACATGGCTCGGCCCCGCCACGAAGTCGCCCACCGATTCCGGCGTCCACGGCCCGATGAACAGCGCCCCCGCATTCTGCACTTTCGCCACCCACGGTTCCGGGTTCCTCACGATCAGTTCCATGTGTTCCGGCGCAAACAGGTTGCACAGCTTCATGCCGTCGGTCAGGTCCTTCACCACCACCAGCAGCATGCCTTTTGTCAATACCTGCCATACCGACTCCGCCCGCGAGAGGTTCTTCGCCTGGCTCAAGACTTCTGCGCGAACCGCCATCGCCATTTTATCGGAAGTCGTCACCAACAGGGCTTTTTCCGACCCCGAGCCGTGCTCCCCCTGCGACAGCAGGTCCGCCGCCACATGTACGGGGTTGGCCGAGGTATCGCATAGCACCGCGATTTCGCTGGGGCCCGCCACCATGTCGAGCGCCACTTCGCCGTAGACCTGCCGCTTCGCCGCCGTCACGTACGGTCCGCCGGGACCCACGATCTTGCGTACCTTGCGGATGAGCTTCGTGCCATAGGCCATGGCGCCAATCGCATGGATGCCGCCAATCTTGTAGATTTCCGTCGCGCCCGCCAGATCGAGCGCATAGATGATGTAGGGGTTCAGTTTGTTGCCCTCGCTGACCGGAGAACAGGCCACCAGCTCCTTCACGCCCGCCACCTGCGCCAGCGTCAGCGTCATCAGCGCGGTCGACGCCAGCGGCGCCGCCCCGCCGGGGATATAGGCGCCCACCCGGTCGTACGGCACAAACTTTTCGCCCAGCGTCCCGCCCTTCGGCGTCGGCATCTCCCAGTCATCACGCAACCCTCTTTTTGAAAACGCCGTGATTCGCTTGTGCGTCTCCTTTGCGGCCTTCTTAAAATCGGCATCCACGACCTTTTTTGCCTCCGCAATCTCCTTTTCCGAAACCCGGATGCTCACGCGGGAAATCTTCGATCCGTCATAAAGGTGGGCACAATCAATCACGGCCTTGTCGCCGCGCTCGCGCACATCCGCCAGAATCCGGACCGCCGCTTTTTCCGCCGCCGGTTCCACCGCCGGGCGCAGCAGGAAACCCTCAACCTTCTTGTAGATACGATCCGTGCTCCAATTCACTATCGGTGCTATCTTGGTTTTCATAACAATCCATCCTTTTCCAAAAGTAGGAGAACCTACTCTGCAATCAGCCATGTTTCAAATGCTAAATTTTCCGCCACGGGCGAATCCGCCGCAGCCTTTGACATCGGCTGGAAAATTCCAGGCTTCCGACCTATTTTCCAATGCAAAATCTTGAGAAAATGTTATCTAGCAGTTCCTCGTGGTAGCTCCGCCCGGTCACCTGACCCAGAAACTCCAGCGCATCGCGCAAATGTTCGGAGGCCAGCACTGTGTTTTCCTCCATCCCCTGCTCCAACAGAGCGCGGGCCATCTGCGCCTCGGCGTGCGCCCGGACCAGCAGTTGCCGATGCCGTTCCGAAATCACCGCATGTGGCGGGGTCTGCAAATCCGCCCCCTGCTCCAGCATTGCCGCCATCGCCTGCTTGAGTTCTTCAAACCCCGTTCCGTCAACCAGGCTGGTCTCGACTATTTTGAAACGTGAACCGTGAAACTTGAAACTTGAAACTTGGTTTCCAAAATCAATCTTGTTTGCAACGAGAATGGTCTTTCCCTGATCGAGCTTCCCGATCCGGTCCCGGTCTTCGTCGTGCAGCGGCTGGGAGGCATCGACCAGATAAAGCGCCAAATGCGCCCCTTGACCGTGGGCTTCCGCGCGGCGGATGCCTTCGGCCTCGATTTCGCACTCCGTTTCACGCAAACCGGCGGTATCGATAATCCGCAGCGGAATGCCGTCCAGCACAAAACCTTCTTCAATGGTGTCGCGCGTCGTACCCGCCGTGCTCGACACAATCGCTCGGTCGAACCCCAGCAGTACATTCAGCAACGTCGACTTGCCGACGTTCGGCATGCCTAGGATAACCACTCGTGCGCCCTCGCGCAGCAACCGGCCTTCGTCCCAGGTGTCCAGCAGGTTTTCCAAGGATTGGAATGTTTCGTCCAGCTTTTTTCCAATCCCTGTAAAAACATCGGTCGGCAACTCGTCCTCGACAAAGTCCAGCGTGGTTTCAAGGTTGGCGGCCACATCGAGGAATGCGTCGTAGATGGAGTTGAAACGCGAACTGAGCCGGCCCTCCATCTGCTCCAACGCCGCACTGGCGGCCCGGTCGGAGCGCGCCCGGATCAAATCCAGAATACCCTCCGCCTGCACCAGGTCGATCCGCCCGTTCAGAAACGCCCGCTTCGTGAATTCGCCCGGTTCGGCCATCCGCGCTCCGGCCTCCAGCGCGCGGCGCAAAATGCGGCGCATGCCGACCGACCCGCCGTGGCCCTGGATTTCCACCACATCCTCGCAGGTGTAGCTCTTCGGCGCGCGCATCGACAGCAGTAATCCCGTGTCGATCTCCGACCCGTCGGCTTCTACAATTTTTCCATAGCAGAAGGTGCCGTGAGCGGTTTCCGAAGGCTGGAACCCTTTTTCCAATGGCTGGAAAATTTTGTCCGCGATGTTCCAACCCTTGGAACCCGAGATGCGGACGATGCCCACCCCGCCCTCGCCCGGCGGCGTCGCGATCGCGGCAATCGTATCTGGTTCGTATAAAGACATGGGGGAATCATATCCTTTTCCAGCCATTGGAAAAGCCGAAATCACCGACTCATGCCTATGGCTGCGAGAGAATGTCTTCGATGCATTGCAACTCTTCGGCGGAGAATCCCAACTTTTCGAGCGCGGCGACATTCTCGGCGATCTGCTGCGGACGGCTGGCGCCGATGAGTACGGAAGCGACCGACTTTTGCCGCAGGTTCCAGCACAGCGCCATCTGCGCAAGCGACTGCCCCCTCCCCTGTGCGACGGCACCCAGCGCCTGCGTTTTTGCAATCAGCTCCTCCGTAATCCGCTCCGCATCGAGGCAGCTGCCATCGGTCGCGGCCCGCGAATCCACAGGAATACCGTCAAGGTAACGACCGGAAAGAAGCCCCTGCGCCAGTGGACTGAACGTGATTGCGCCGAGTCCAGTGTTCTCCAGTGTTTCAAACAGGCCGGATTCTTCGGCATTGCGGTCAAACATGTTGTAGCACATCTGATGAATCAGACAGGGGGTGCCCGCCTCGCGCAGCAGCTCGACCACCCGGCGGGTGTCGGAGGGATTATAGTTGGAGATGCCGACGTACAGCGCCTTTCCCTGCCGGACGGCGGTCGCGAGCGCATTGACGGTCTCTTCAAGCGGTGTCTCGGAATCGGGGCGATGGGAATAGTAGATATCGACATAATCCAGCTGCAGCCGCTTAAGGCTTTGATCCAGCCCGGAAAGCATGTGCTTGCGCGAACCGCCATCGCCGTACGGTCCATCCCACATTGGATGGCCCGCCTTGGTTGAGATAATCAACTCGTCGCGATAGCCGGCGAAATCGGTTTTGACGATCTTGCCGACGTTTACCTCCGCCATGCCGCCGCCATAGTTGTCGGCCAAGTCGAAGTGGGTGATCCCAAGATCGAACGAAGTATGGAGCAGCTTCCGCTGATTCTCAAAATCGTCCGCCGCGCCAAAGTTGTGCCACATCCCGAGCGAGATGGCCGAAAGCTTGAGCCCGCTCTGGCCAATACGGTTGTAGGGCATCGAATCATAGCGTTTTTCTGAAAATGTCATGGGTTATCCTCTTGAAGGGATAAACGTTTTACCCACATCCGGGATTATAGCAACCATATAATAGACGTTGTTGGCGTATCCTGTTCCACGGCTCAAGGTCGCCGACTACTTGAACTTGGCTCCTGTAACAAAGATCAGCGCGTCATGTTCCAAGGTTTTGTCGTACATGCCCCACCTGAAGCTTGTGTGCCCCTCCGGCCTGTCGTAATAGCCCTCTCCTACTTTCTTGCCGTTGAAGTACACCTCGTAGTCGTGCCCGTTGTCCCTGATCTTCAAATCGAAGCTTTTCCCCGTCATGTTCTCGGCAATGACCTTGTCTTCCTGATGCCTTCGATGGTTCAGCGTGATGCTGCCATCATCTGACAGGTTGATCATGACACCCCACTCGTTTACGTTGTTCTTGGCCTGAAAGATGGCGCAGCCATGGGGTTTTACAATGGTGTAGGTTCCCTCCCACTCGTGCCAATCACCCCGCGTCCACTTCAGCGCGCTGAAGGATTCAATGCGCGCGGCATCCGGTCGCGAGTTGCGCACGTTGTGCTCGCCCTTGAAAAGGCGGAATATCTGTGTGTTCCCGTCCTCCTGATACCACCGCGTCCACTTGTGGAAATCCTTGCGCGGAATGACGCTGTTGCACAGAGTATGGATCTTGATGTCTTTTGGAATGGGATTCGTGCGGTTGGCACCCCGTTCCACAGCCGCCTTATTAATATTGATCGTTGAGCCCTTTACACCCTGAGTGGAGTTCTTTCCGACAGGTATCTTGCCATCAGTAAGGAGAGACTCGAAAGAGGGGTCGGCTTCGGTCTGTTTATATAGACTCGGCCCTTCGGCCTCTATGCGACCGGACAGGCCCATCAATATCAAGCCGGCAATCCAAACGCCTGTATGGAGATTCTGCCGCTTACCCATCTGTAACGTTCTGCTTGTCTTCATATCTACGAGTTCTTCCTTGCACACATCCTCACCCTGCAAACCCGCGTTCAACCGCCATTGGTCAAAAGAGCATAGATCAAGTGGTTCAGCCCCAAGGCAATCAGGGCCGCGAGAAAATCATCGATCACGATACCGAACCCGCCGTGGATATCCTGAAGCTGTTTGATGGGCGGCGGCTTGGTGATGTCGAAGATGCGGTGGAGAATAAAACCGGATACCAACACCCACAAAGGCGCTCCGGCAAAGAAACCAATCACAACAATCGGTAGGGTCAGATATTCATCGGCCACGATGCATCCGGGATCCTTGCCACCAATTATCTTTTCGGCCTTGCCGCAGATTGGAATCGCCACGACCGTCAGGATCAAACAGGTGCCAATTTGACACCAGATGGACGGCAGCTGCATGATCCCCCATGCCAGCGGCAGACCCAATAATGTCCCAACCGTTCCCGGCATGACAGGACTGTTCCCTAGCCCGAACCCAACCGCCAATGCTTTGATAATTTTTTTCATTTAAAGTTCCGTTGCCAAATGTTTAATACTCTGCCAGTCGAATCCCAGCAACTCCGCGCCGCGGCGGTCGATTTCCTGCGCATCCGTTCCCGCCAGCAGTTTTCCGATCGGCGGATCGCACTCCGGTCCGCCGAGATGAAATTCCGCCATTCCTACCGTTGCGTCCATCAGGCAGAAGTCCGGTGTGCAGTGACGGTTCAGCTCCACAATCGACTCATGCATCTCTCTATGAAACATCGCCTTCTTCCACGAACCAAAGCGCCCCGAATAGTGCTTGGGCGGCAGAAACCCCATCATGTTTTTCATCGCCCCCGTTACATCCGAGAAGCAGTGCGCCTTCAGCACCGGAACCGAAATTATAAAATAGGTGAACGCGATTTCCGGCAGATACATTTCTGGGAACAGTGGACACCGGCTGTTTTCCACTTTCCGCAACGGCGCATGGTTCAGGTCGATCAGTTCAACTCCCTTTTCCTTCGCCATTTCCGTGTAGCCCAATGCGGCGAAGACCTCATCTGTTTCGCACCCCATCTCACCATTGCCCTCCCCCAGCACAATCTCTGCATCAGAACATTCGCGGATATAATCAATCAGCACCGCGCAGCATACCGCAGGGGTGGTAATGGGAAACCCCATTTTGTTCACCAGATTGGGATTAATCAGCACCCTTTGCTGTTTCGCAAACAACTCGCGCGCACCTGCGGCATCCAACACCTGCGGCGCCGAAGATTCATACGAAACAAAATCAACTTCTGTTACACTCATCATGTTCTCCAAATCAGAAGGGAGAAAATCACATTCGTAGATATTCAGCAAGAACACTCAGCAGGCCGACACATGCTGTATCTGTGCGCAGGATGCGAGGCCCCATCCCAAACAACTCAAAACCGTGCGACAGGAGCTTGTCCAGTTCATAGGATGTCCAACCGCCCTCCGGGCCGACCGCCAGCAACACACGCTCCGGTTTATCCAATCCCTGGAAAAAATCGGCCGGTTTTTTCCGACCATTGGGATCAGCCAGCAACTTCAGGCTGTCCCGGAAAAACAGATCCAGTTCATCCTCAACAAACGGCTTGAAGCGCCTCCGAACCAACACCTCCGGCAGATGCGTGCAACGCGCCTGCTGAAGCCCTTCGACCAAACGCGCGTTGAAGAACTCCGGCTCCAGCACATGGCTGTCGAAATAATATTTCTCCACTTTTTCGGCATTCACCAACACAATGCGACCCACCCCCAGCGCGGCAAGTTGCGCCCACAGCCGCTTCATTACCTTCGGGCGCGGCATCGCCAACAGCAGATCGACGGCAGGCTGCGGCGGAGGTTCCGTTTCAAAAACACATTTAAGCAACACGCTGTTCTTGTCGATGGATTCGACGATTCCGGTTCCGAGGGGCCCCATCAACAGACCAACCCGCAGTTGCTTGCCCAGTTCCGCCTTCAACACCTTGCGGATATGCCACGCGCGACCATCCGCCAACACCACCCGGTTTTCGGCATCCATTTCATCTGGATGAATAATAATCAGATTCAATTGCGTTTCCTTCATCCGCTCGTGGCACACCTGCGCAGGTGTGCTGCATATTCCGTTCATATACAGTTAGTTACAACAATATTTTATTAATTCCTTGGCCAGCATCCCTGTTGGCTCAACCATCCTGAAACCATCGCCAACACGCCCAACAAATCCTCGCCGGACCAACTTGTTCAAATGTCTCGTCAGGGCACGCCCGGAAATCCCGGTTCCCTCATAGAGTTGCAGTTGATTGCAATGGCCTTTGCTTAGCAACCGGACAAGCGCCACCCGCCGTTCATGCGTGAATGCGGTTGCAATTCCGATGACAGCCCCTATGGGTTCTTTGTGCTCTTCGAATATTTCCCTAATACCCGCAAGGATATGAGAAGTTCGACCCGTCGTTGCCAATGAACACAAGAGGTATCGCCCCTTCCGCTGGAATTCAAGCAACCCGGCAGCGATTAGCAACTGCAAGTGCTTGCTGGCAGCCCCTTCCCCTATTCCCAGCAGCTCAGCCGTTTCAAATACGCATAATTGATTGTATTGAAAAAACAGCCCGATCATTTCCAGCCTAACAGGATTTGCCAACGTACGACACAGACGCCACAAAGACACTTTCTCGCCGTTATTCATCGCCATTGCCCACCCTAGCCACAGTTGGATTAACACGTCATGTATGTGCCACACCTGCGAAGGTGTGGCAATAGTATTGTTGCATTGCAATTGGTTACAAAATTGGTGCGGCCATACCGTTTACTATTTTCATCATCCGGGTTTTCGTCTCTTTGGGAGACAGAAGGGAGGTGCCGTCAGGAAAGCTTCCAAGGTCTCTGTAGCGCTTATAAAACGCGGGATGGTCAGGCGAAACAGGGTTCTCTCCCGGCTTCAGTTCAAAGCTGCTGGTATTGCGAATCGGCCAGACATCAATCGGGCTGGCACTGGAAAGCTTTTCCAGCAGTGCATTGACCTTGTCGAGGTTCAGCGGCACCTCTTTCCTTGCAATCACCCAGCTGTTCCCCGGACGGGTATCGTTCATAATGTCTGCTTTGAGCAGCGCCGCGACATTTTCGTCATGAATCAGCAGGCCGACCTCCGTGTTCAGGTTGGCCGAGCGCGGATCCAGATTGTAGGTGCCGATATAAGCCGTGTGGTCGTCCATCACAAACGACTTGGCGTGAATACAGAGAAACGGCTTGTCCTTTTTACCGTCTTCCGCCGGTTTCTTTGCGGCCATCTTCTTCATCTGCGGATAGGCCGGGAACACCTTGAGCAGATCTTCCGGCAGCGGTTTGTATTCATAAATCCCGAAGTCGAGATCCTCGATATAGAGGGAGCGCCATTTGTAGTTGGCCGAGTAGGCCATAATGTTGTCGGTCGATCCAAAACTGTTCGAAGAGACGATTACTTCCAGCCCGGGCTTGGCCTTTTTCTGCCGCAGAAAATATTCCCGCGTCGCCTCATCCAGCACCAGATACGGCGTCTGCATAATGAGCTGACGTTCCCAGCCCGCCAGTTCCTTGCGTAGCTGCGCAGTGATGACTCCGTCGCCCGTCAGGTTCCATTTGCGGTTCTTTCCCGGCTTGTCGCAGATAAACTCCACCTGCTGCGGAACGAGCAGTTTGTCGGCAAATTTTGCTTTAATCAGTTTGGGGGCGTTCGCGGCAGGGCTCAGCTTGTCGAAGAAACCATGAAACAGAAATTCGTCCCACGTCTCGTAGCGTTTGAAATCGTTCTTCTCAATCCGCTGCTTCACATCCATTAGGTCACGGCCCGCCACCGAATGCTTGTATTTCCAGAATTTTTCGAACGACGCTTCCATGCTTTTCACCACCGGTCCGGTCACCAGCACATCGCGGTCCTTAAAATTCATTCCGGTTGAAAAGTGGTAGTAGGTGTTTTCAATGTTGCGCCCGCCGGTAATGCCAATCTTTCCGTCCACCGTGATAATCTTGTTGTGCATCCGCTGGTTCGTGTTGCGGAAAGAGAACAAGGTATTCAGCATTCCGCGCAGCTTCGACGGCTTTAGCCGGTCTGCGGCTGGACGATAATACTTAAACTCCAAGTTTGGATGCACCTCCGCCAGGAACGCCGCTAGGTCGCAATCCTTGTCCGACACAAAGTGGTCGGCAATCATCCGCACCTTCACGCCGCGCTTCGCCGCCTGGATCAGCTCATACATAAAGAGCCGACCGCACTCATCGTTCGTCAGGATAAACGTCTGCACATTGATCGACTGCTTGGCGTTGCGGAAAAGATGTACCCGCAGCAGCATTGCGTCATAGCCGCTGTTGACAATCTTCACCCGGTTGACATCGTCGACCTGCTCGAACAGCGGCGAAGCCGCCGACACCCAAACCGCCGCAAACAAAAAGACACCAAGTATAATCCGCTTCATCCCAGCCCCCTTGAATAGTTTCCAGACATTGGAAACAAAGATACAGAAACTTCCAATGACTGGAAGCCGTTATTCCACTGTTTGGAAGAAAACAGCCGGAAATTTCCAACTCATGGAAAGCTTCACTTTCTTGAATCGGGAAACTATAGTGGCTTGTAATTGTAATGGAGCTTCCTGATGGATGTTGAAATGAATGCGATCGAAGTCCGGGTTCTGGGATGCCTGATCGAAAAGGAAACCGCCACGCCGGATCACTATCCCCTGACGCTCAATGCACTCGTCAACGCCTGCAACCAGAAGTCGAACCGCGAACCGGAAATGCTGCTCGACGAGCGCTCCGTTGTGCGCGCACTGGATGAACTGCGCATGAAACATCAGCTTGCGGTACAGGTTACCTCGACAGAGAGCCGCGTTCCAAAATACAAACATAATATCCTCAGTACATGGGAATTCACACCGGCTGAAACGGCCGTCCTTTGCGAGCTGTTTGTACGCGGCCCGCAAACGCCCGGCGATCTGCGCAGCCGTGCATCGCGTCTGCACGCTTTTGCCGAACGTAGCGAGGTGGAAACAATTCTCCAGGATCTGCAGGAACGCGATGACGGGCCGTTTGTGATTAAACTGCCGCGCGAGGCCGGAAAACGCGAACCGCGTTGGGCGCACCTGTTTTCCGGCGAAGTCGAAATAAGCAACGAAGAACCGGAAGCCCGGCCCGAACCGGCGCGACTGGCCGTACAGGCCGAGGACGCCCGCATTCAGGTATTGGAAGAGGAAGTCGCCGCATTGCGACAGGAACTGGACGAACTGAAGAGTAGTTTTACTGAATTCAAAACAGCGTTTGAGTAAAAATAAAGGGAAGGTGTGGCTATGCGAAAAATAAGTGTGTTTCTGATTGGTCTTTTTTTTGTTTCGGGTGTGTTTGCGGGGCTCAACCAGCCGCCGACAGGTTTTAAGGCATTGTTCAACGGCAAGGACCTGGATGGCTGGTGGGGTCTCAAGACGGAGGATCCGGCCATATGGATGGCGCTTCCGGAAGAGCAGTTGGAGGAAAAAATGCAAGAGAGTCTGCTGGATATCGCCCAGCACTGGCGTGTGGAAAACGGTATCCTGGTAAACGACGGCAAAGGCCTTTTTCTTTCGACACGAAGAAATTATGCCGACTTTGAACTGCTGGTCGAATACAAAACCGTGGCCCTTGGCGACAGCGGCATCTATCTGCGCGGAATTCCCCAGGTGCAAATCTGGGACCACACCGAGGAGAAAAAATTCAAGATCGGTTCCGACAAGGGATCGGGCGGACTGTGGAACAACACCAAAAACCTCGATGGGAAGTTTCCCTTGGTGCTGGCCGACAAACCCTTCGGCAAATGGAATCAATTCCGCATTATCATGGTCGGCGAACGCGTCACAGTCTACCTGAACGACCAGCTCGTCGTGGATCATGCACTGATGGACAATTTCTTCAACAAGAAGAAAAAGGATAAGCTGCCCATGCCGCGTACCGGCCCGATCCAATTGCAGACCCACGGACAGGAAATCAGCTGGAAGAATGTCTTTATCCGGGAAATCGGAACAGAGGAGGCAAACGCCATTCTCGCCTCTAAGGGAAATGACGGATTCAAGCGCATATTCGACGGCAAGAACTTTGACGGCTGGGCGGGTTCCACCGAAAACTACGAGGTCGTCGACCAAGCCATCCGCTGCAAGAAGGGCAAAGGCGGCACCATCTTTAACAAACAAGAGTTTGCCGATTTTGTAGCCCGGCTTGAATTTAACCTTCCGCCCGGCGGCAACAATGGGCTGGCCATCCGCTATCCGGGCAAAGGCAATGCCGCATACGACGCGATGTGCGAACTGCAGGTGCTGGACAACGAAGCGCCCAAATACACAAAGCTGGACAAGCGCCAGTTTCACGGCTCGGCCTACGGCATGGCCGCCGCACATCGCGGTTATCTGCGCGAGACGGGCGAGTGGAATTTCCAGGAAGTCACAGTGAAAGGCTCAACTATTAACGTGGAACTGAACGGTACCGTGATTCTCGATACGGATCTCAGTACCGTCACAGAATTCATGAAAGATAAAGCGCATCCGGGCAAAGACCTTACTGCGGGATTTTTCGGTTTTGCCGGCCACAAGGATCCGGTTGCCTTCCGCAACATAGCCATCAAAACACTGAAGTAATTACTTCCTCTCAGCGAGTTGACGGAGATCCTTCTCGCTGAGGGGATAGTTGTAGATGCGTACGTCGTCCGCGGCACCTTCCAGGCAGTTTTTGCTGGAGGTGCCACCAACATAGAAGCGGGTCAGTTCCAGCGGCTTGTGCGTCCCCTTCTTGAATTCCTTGCGTTGCGCTTCGGAACCGGGCTGATGGACGGTAACCACCGCCATCTTCGGTTCCACGGTCAGCGCAACGAACGTCCATTCGTCCGGCTTGATCGACAGCCTGGCCATGCCACCGCGACCCCTACCCCAGGCGTAGCGGATGTTTCCCTCTCGGTCGATCGTCAGCCCCGCGCCCTCGTTCTGGAAATAGAACAGGCTCTGATTGGTGCC
>JAIPIO010000088.1 GCA_021734595.1 Kiritimatiellales bacterium
GCCGCCGGAAAGCCCGCCCCCCGCCGGAAAGGCCGACGGTGGGTATTGCAGTATTGCGTGGGGGGTGTCGTAGGCCAGATACAGGAACATCGGCTTGCCGGCATCGGGCGATGCCAGGTGGTCGATCATCCATTGCTTTGCCCGGGCGGTAAAGAGGTCGGTGGTGTAGCAGAGGTCAAGATCGACTGAAACTTCGCTGTAGTTTTCGTAAACCGGCTTCCCGTCCTCCTTGGGATAGTGCCGGTGCCCATCGGCATGGGTTATGTAGCCATAATAATAGTCGAAGCCGCGCTGCAGCGGGTGCGCCTCCCAGTCGGGAACCACGGTGAGGGGGTCCCCCTTCAGGCCATATTTCCCGAACGCGGCCGTGGCATAACCCGCCGTGCGCAGCACCGTGGCTATTGTATGGTTGTCTTCCAAGGCTTTTTCGAACTGGTTGTCGCGCACGGTGGCATGACCCTGGTGCACGCCGCCGAGCACCGATGCACGCGAAGGCGCGCAGACCGGCGCGGGACAGTAGTGGCTGCGCAGCTGGATGCCGGCAGCGGCCATGCTGTCAAGCTGCGGCGTGGCATGTTTGGGCAATCCGGGCACACGGTTGTTTTGGAAAAGGATCCCAAGATCGCCGTAGCCCAGATCATCACACAGAATGAAGATAATATTGGGTTGCGATGCCCAGCTGCCGATCAATAAGCCAAACAGGGCAGCCAACGCCCATCCTGTCAAAACCGTTGATTTTTTTACCCTTCGCATCTCCAGTTGGCTCCATCTTACGAATATCTATTTCCAGACATTGGGAAAACCCTTCCAGGATCCGGAATTGTTGCCCGCACTTTTTCCAGGCATTGGAAACCGGGCTTCCAAGCCCTGGAAAATCAAAAGACGTGACCGATGATGAAGTTGAAGCGACCGCCGGTATCGTTTTCCTCGTCCGCCCGGATGGGCCATGCATAGTCGAGATGCAGCGGGAATCCGGGCAGGTCGAGACGGATGCCGATGCCCCAGTCGGTATTGTAGCCGGGGTCACCCGACGTGGTGCCGCTGGGATCGAAGTCCATGAAATCGCTGTTCACAAAACCGGCATCATAGAACGCGGCGGCACGTATCTTGGTCCAGACCGGAACGGTGTATTCGAAGGTGACGTAGCCCGACGTCTGGCCACCGATCGGCTCGCCGGTTGCATCTTTTGGCCCGACGTCACGGAACTCGAACCCGCGCAATGTGTAGGAACCGCCGAGGAACAGACGGTCGAAGATCGGTACGAAGTCGCTATCGCCATAATTGTTTACCGTCTCCAGTCTCCCGCGGATATTGAACACATGGTCCCATACCGGGTTCCAGAACTGCGTGGATTTCAAGCGGGCGCCGTATATATCGGTTTCTCCCCAGAGCGGGCCGCCGGCCAAATAGGCTGAAAGCGAGGTCTGGTTGCCCCGCGTGGGAGTAAAGAACTGGTCGCGGGTGTCGCGGCTGATGGACAGTTCGAGCGAACTCTTGGTGCGCTCGCCTTCTTCCCGCTTAATCGCATCCGATGCCGAAGTCGCCACGTCGAATACTTCGAACTGCTCAAGCGTATAGGAGAGGCGTCCGCGCATAAACCGCGAGAGCGGTTTGCTGAGGAAAACGCGTGCACCGTCGTTTACCTGGTCGTAGTCGTCACTGAAATAGCGGGACTCGTGATGGAAGAGATCCACCCCCAGCGACAGCTGGCGGTCGAGGAACCAAGGTTCCACGAAGGAGATATCCAAGTCGTTGCGCTGGGTACCAAGCTGGGCGCGGATCTTGAATTTCTGTCCCGCTCCGACCGGCGGCCAGCGGGTGATATCGAAGTTGCCCTGGGCAATCTCCACGTAGCCCACGAGCGCATCCACGCTGGAAAAGCCTACGCCGGCCGAAAACTGTCCGGTCGGTTTTTCCTTAACCTGTACGGTCAGATCGTGGAGATTGTCTTTTCCGACCGGCTCGGTGCCGGTCGCGACGGTTTCAAAGAAGTTCAGGTTGCGCAGGCGGTTCTCGCTGGTGCTGACTCTACCGCGGTGGTATTTCTCGCCCGGATGAATAACCAGTTCGCGGCGAATGACTTTGTCTTTGGTTTTTTCGTTTCCGCGGATATTGATTTGATTGATGTAGGCAATGGAGCCCTCGGCAACTTCAAAGCGGATGTCCACCGTGCTGGTGATGGCATCGGCATCGAGCACCGGGCGCACAGACGTGCGGATGTATCCCCTGTTCCCGTAGTAGGCGCGGATCGTTTCCGTGGCGGCTTCAATCGCTTTCCACGCCGCCGTATCCCCGGGGGCGAGCACAATACCGCCCTGGATTTCCTCCACCGGGAAAAGTTCTACGCCGGTGACCTTGATGCTGCTTGCTTTGTACTTCTGCCCCTCATTAATCCGGTACAGCAGCACCGCCCCGCTCCGGGTGATGTCCTGCAGGTCAGTATCAAACACCTGTACGTCCAGATAGCCCGCGTCCATATAGAGCGACTTGATTGCAAACATGTCCGCGTCAACCGTATCCTCAAGATATTTCCCCGCCCCGGTGATAAAGGAGAGTATCCACTTTTTTTTCTGCTTCATGACCTTGCGCAGGTCTTTGGCTTTGACGTGCTCGTTGCCTTCAAAAACAATTTTACGGATTTTAAGCTTGTCGTTTTCATCAATGATGAACTTGGCGTCAATGGTTCCAAGATTTTCATCCACCGTGGATTCCCAGCGGACTTCCGTGTCCGGGAACCAGAAATCCCGGTAGGCTTCCTTAAGTTTGGATGCCGCCTGCGCAAAAGCGGCATCATCGGCCTGCTGGCCGATCTCCAGTTCCAGCTTCTTGCGGACTTTCCGGTTGCTCATCTTGTCTGCACCGACCACTTCGATGCGCCGCAATTTGTGTTTGGTGAGCACGGTGTAGGTCAGGATTACGCCATCGGGATCAACGCTCATCCGCGCATCGACATAGGAAAAACGGCCGGACTCACGCAACCGGTTGACGTCCACAGCAATGGCGGCAAGAATTTCATCGCGCGTACCCGCCTGATCCCCCACCCTAAAGGAGGTGTAGGCTGTGACCGAAGTTCCAACGAAGGAAGTACCGCTTTGGTTAACAATGCGGATATCCTTGACCACTTCGGCCCGCAGACCGAGAGCCAGTCCCAAAACCAGCACCGCCACTGCAAAAGCCATTTTTCTTGTCTGATCCATTTTCCCACGTCCAATCAAAAGCCTAATTGTATTCCCGTTCCTCTCGGTTCTTCTCTCCGTCAGTAAACCGAGTCCATTCTTTAATGAAAGCCATTTCCACAGTACCGGTCGGGCCGTTGCGGTGTTTGGCCACATCCACTACCGCCCGGTTGTCTTCGTTGCGCTCATCACCGTGTTTATAATAGCTGGGACGGTACAGCAGCATGACCACATCGGCATCCTGCTCAATAGCGCCCGAGTCGCGCAGGTCGGAGAGTTTGGGAATATTATCGGTACGACTCTCAGCATTTCGACTGAGCTGACTGAGCACAAGCACCGGGACCTGCAGCTCTTTGGCCATGGCCTTGATGGCCCCGGAAATGGCCATGGTTTCGCGTTGTCTGCCATCCTTCGCAAATTTTGTGTAGTTCATGAGCTGTAGATAGTCGATAATGATCAACTCAATGTTGTAGCGGCTCTTCATCCGGCGCGCACGGGACCGCAACTCCACGGCTTCGAGACCGGGGGTATCATCAATGTAGATCTCTGCTTTCTGCAACCGGTCCACCGCCGACGTTAATTTCTGGTGTTCCTGCGGGGTCGGTTTTCTGTTCTGTATAACCTGAGACGAAACTTTCGCATTTGAAAAAAGCATGCGACGAACGAGCTGCTCACGTGACATTTCCAGACTGAATACACCCACCGGAACACCCGCATTCCCCTGGGCCTTTTCTCCAAGGGCCGCATGTTCGGCAATATTCAGGGCCAACGAGGTTTTCCCCATCGAAGGGCGGGCGGCGAGCACAATCATATCCGTTTTGTGCAACCCTCTGAGCAACTGGTTAAGATCCGTATAACCGGTGGTCACGCCCCGGTTGAGATCATTCGGATCGGTATTTTCAATTTCTACAAAAGCATCCTGTACGGATTCCTTCCAGTCCGGCACCTTATCGCTCCGCTGGACACCAAGCTGGTAAATACCCTCTTCAGCATGGCCCAGAACCAGCCGGGCATCGTCTTCCGACTTATAGCATTCATCAATGGTCGTGTTGGATTGCTCGATCAGACGGCGGTACAGGTATTTTTCCAAGACAATATCGGTATAATGCTCGGCGTGGGCGGACACCAGCGTACTGTCCTGAAGCTGAATGAGATAATCATAACCGCCGATCTTGTCCAGTACCCCTTTGGACTTGAGCCAGTCCGCGATGGTTATCGCATCCATGGCCTTGTTGCCTTGGGACATATCCACCAGTTGCTGGAAAAGCACCTGATGCCGACGGTCGTAAAACGCACCGCTGGCCAGGTGCTTGGTCAGGCATTTATCCAGAACGGTGTCGGGATCGAGAAGGATAGAGCCAAGAACCCCGCGCTCAGCTTCCTCGTTGTGCGGAGGGATCCGAAGTGCCGAACCCTGGCTCTCTGAAATCATTCCTTAACAACCCATACCTTGAGCGTAGCGGTAACTTCCGGATGCAGTTTAATGGCAACATCGAAGACACCAAGTTCATGAATAGGCGTCGGAAGGTCGATTTTGTGCCGATCCAGTTCAAGGCCTTGAGCCTTCATTTTTCCCAGAATCTGCGGAATGGTCACCGAACCGAATAGATTGCCGGCTTCGCCAACCTTCACGGCAATGGTGCATTCCATCTCCTCGATTTTCTTGACGAGTTGCTCGGCGGCACTTTTTTCCTTTTCCAGCAACACCAGCCGTTCCAAACGTTTCTTTTCAATCTGCCGCTTCTTCCCTTCCGTCACGACGGAAGCGAATCCTCTGGGGAAAAGATAATTCCGGGCGTATCCATCAGCCACTTTTACGATATCCCCTTCAATACCGAGTCCTTCGACCCGATCCATAAGCAAAACTTCAATTGACATAATTTAACCCTTTCGCTTTTAGCGGAGCAGTCCCATCACGCGTGCGCGGCGAACGGCACCCTTGATCTGACGCTGCTGTTTCGCGGTGGCCCCCGTGTATCGGCGGGGCAGAATTTTACCGCGTTCCGTCATGAACTTTTTCAGCAGTTCCGCATCTTTGTAGTCGATTTCCACAACCCCCTTGAGGTGGTCGACGAAATCCCTTTTATTAAAACCGTCATCTCTTTCTCTTCGTGCCATGATTTATATCCTTTCTCTAAAATGGTACATCATCGTCATCCGCCATATCCGGTGGCGGCTCAGCGGCAACCTGTTCTGAAGTCGGTTGCCCTGGAGTTGATGAAAACTCGGTGCCTTTCTGGCCCGGGCTGCCCATGGACTGAACCCGGTCAGCGCGAACCCGCAGTTTGCTGCGTTTTTCACCCTGCTGGTTCTCCCACTGATCCAACTGCAAACGACCTTCAACAAAAACCGGCGAGCCCTTATGGAGGTATTCAGAGGACGTTTCCGCCTGCCTGCCCCATACAACCACATCGACATAACAGGTGCTCTCAACCGTCTCACCCGCTTTGTTTTTGTAGCTCTCGTTCATGGCCATTCTCAAATCCGCCACCGCCGTCCCGCTCGGTGTATACCGGATTTCGGGATTGTGCGTGAGATTGCCCATTAACATGACCCGGTTATAACTGGCCATTTTAAGCCTCCTGGTTGCTCTTCTTTTCCTCTCCCAGCACAAACTGGGCACGAAAAACATCGGTAGCCAGTTTGAGGCGCTTCTTGAATGCGTCCAGTTGCAACCCGTCCAGTGTCAGCATCAGAACCACATAGAATCCGGCTCTCTGTTTCTTCATCTGCCGGGCAAAGGTTTTCTTGCCAAGGCGGGTGGTGCTTTCCAGCGTCCCGCCAAGTTTTTCAAGTTCCTCTTTCACGCGTGCAATCGCCTGATCAAGACCTTCTTCATCCAGCTCTTCCGGGAAAATGAACAGTCCTTCATACAATGTCTTCAATTTATTCTCTCCTTACTTATCGCTATCTCGATTGATTGAACTCACTCATGGTTTGTTCAATACCAACGGCAAAAACACTTTCTACCGCATCTGCCGCGTATTCTACAATCTTTTCTAGGCCAAAACTCTCTTTTTCCGAGAACCGCCCCAGCACAAAATCAACCATGTCCTCGCCCGCCGGCTTCGGCCCGATTCCAATGCGAACCCGGCAGAATGCTTCTGTCCCCAGCCAGTCGATCACCGACCGCATGCCGTTATGGCTGCCGGCCGACCCTTTCGACCGCAACCGTATCCGGCCCCACTCCAGATCAACATCATCATACAGGACAATGACGTCCTTCGGGCGCACCCACAGCATTCTCATCACCGATTTAAGAGCCAACCCGCTATGGTTCATATAAGTCGCCAGCTTAATCAATCTGGCCTTTTCCGGGCCGATCCGGCCCTTCACCTGCCAAGCTGGAAACCACACGCTCCGCTTAAAAACACGGCCCTGCCGTCTGGCCAATTCGTCTACCGCAAGATACCCCAGATTGTGCCGGGTGGACTCGTATTCTTTCCCCGGATTTCCCAGCCCCACAACCAGTTTCAATGGAATTCCCCTGCCGGTGCCGCCTTAATCGTCCGCTTCTTCCTTCTTCTCGCTGATTACTTCCGGTTCGCCTTCTGCGCCTTCTGCGCCTTCTTCTTCATCCTCTTCAACTACACGCGGTGCGGCAACGGCAACCACGCCGGCGTCGCCATCCGTCAGCAACGTATACTTCGAGCGGTCCAAAACGAGATCGTTGATTGTTATCATATCGCCGATATTCAATTCCGACACATCCACTTCGATCGAATCCAGCAGATCGGCCGGCAGACATTCAACCGCAACCGTATGCTGCAGATGTTCCAGCAACCCGCCTTCCACCACGCCCTTGGCATCGCCAACGAGCACGACAGGAATTTCCACGCTGATCGCCCTGGTCATGGAAACCTTGTACAGATCCACATGCAGCAGGTCGCCGGTAACAGCATTATGCTGAACATCCTTCACCAGCACGGGGAACGTTCCATCCCCTTCAACCTCGACATCCACCATCATGCTCTCGCCACCATGGTGATGGATCAGTTCTTTAAACGTGTGCGTATCGAGCTGAACCATCTGGCCGGGCGTGCCCTCGCTGTAGATCACAGCAGGCAAAATCCCGTCGCGGCGCAAGCGGCGTACTTCAGCCGATCCCTGTATTTCGCGTTTTTTTGCAATTAGTTTACTTTTTTCCATTGAGTATCTCCTCAGTTATTTAAACCCTGAACAGCGAACTGACCGACTGGTCGTTATGAATCCGGCAGATCGCGTCCGCCAGCAGATCGGCCACTGACAATACCGTTACTTTAAAATCATCCCATTCCCGCTGCGGAACACTATCCGTCGTCACCAGCTCCTTGATCGGAGACTGCTTCAGCCGTTCAATTCCCTTTTCCGTCAACAGCGAATGGCTTGCCGCCGCCCGGATCGATTTGGCACCGGCTTTTTCCAACAGCTGGGCCGCTGCCGTCAACGTTCCGGCCGTAGACGTCATGTCGTCTACCAGAATCGTGTTGCAACCGGCCACATCGCCCACCAGATGGTTGGCTTCCACATCCGTTGCGTTTTTGCGCTGCTTCCCCACCACCGCGATCCCGGCTCCCAGCATTTTGGAGTAGGCATCGGCCATTTTCATCCCTCCGGTATCCGGCGAAACCACAACCAGATCATCCAGATTCTGCTCCCGCAGGTATTTGACAATCACCGGCGCGGCATAAAGATGATCCACCGGGATATCAAAAAATCCCTGGATCTGCTGGGCGTGCAGATCCATGGCCAGCAACCGGTTGGCTCCCGACGCCACCAGCAGGTTCGCCACCAGTTTGGCCGTAATCGGCACCCGCGGCTGATCCTTGCGGTCCTGCCGGGCATAGCCGTAATAGGGGATTACCGCGGTAATGCGCTTGGCGGAAGCCCGCCGCGCGGCATCGATCATAATCAGCAGTTCCATCAAGAATTCATTGGGCTGATTCGATACCGACTGCACGATAAAGAGGTCGTGCCCACGCACGTTATCCTTGATCTTGACGAATATTTCGCCGTCGGGAAACCGTTTGATATCCACATCGCAAAGCGTTACGTCGGCAGCGGTCGCAATCCGCTCCGCCAATGCCCTGTGCCCCGTACCTGTTATAATTTTCATTGTCATACTATTTCAATATGGTTGCCCGACCAGGGTTCGAACCTGGACCGTGTGAGTCAAAGTCACACGTGCTTCCATTACACTATCGGGCAGACATCATAACGGGGGATCAAACTTTATAAAGCCAAATTCCCACCTGTTTTACAAAAGAGCCGAAGACCATAAAAAGCGGCCCGGAATAAGTCAAGCTGTCAAATCATCGATTAACCGTGATTTAACAGCAGAAGGTAATGAAAAAGCAGAACTATCAGCGCAATGCCGATTTCATACAGCGCAATCCGCTGAATATTCAATTTCCCCGCCAGTCTCTGCCAGCGCTCCTGAAAAAGCAACCCCAACGACCCATCCACCAAGAAAACGATGCCTGCCCAGAATAGAATGTTTGTAAAAACCCCCATATGATCGCCCAATGCCTATTCACCCATAACGGTTACGACAATCCGCCGCGTCCGCGGCTTCACATCGGCCTCTAGGTGGAAAATCTGCTGCCACGTGCCCAGCACCAGCCGCCCATTCGCCAGCGGAACCGTGATTTCCGGGCCCATCATCGTCGCCTGCAGGTGCGAATGCCCGTTGCCGTCGTGCCACGCCAGCTCATGGCCATAGTCGCGGCTCGGCGGAATCAGCCGCTCCAGCAGTTCCGGCAGATCGCGCTCCAGCCCCGACTCGTACTCAATCGTCCCGATAATCCCCGTACTACCGACATTGAACACGTGCACCATGCCGTTCTCTATGCCCGACCGCGTCGCAACGGTCGCCACGCGGCCCGTAAGCTCATGCATGTCCCGGTGCCCGCTCGTCTCAACCGAAAATTCTTCTCGATAAACCATACCCCACCTCTGTTTCCAATCCTTGGAAAATATATTCCAAACATTGGAAAAGCGACCAGAAAACTTTACGATGGTTGGAACCCCGGGCATTTAGAGGGTCGCCCCTTTACCCTGGTTAAGTCGTCGTTGCGAATTGGGTTCGGTGGTTAGCGGCTTTCGACATATTCGTTCATGTCGAGCAAGTAGCCCCACCAGTTGTTGAGCTTGCCGTCGTTGGTTGCGTTGCCGGGGTCGGAATAGCGCCCCGGTTGTTTCGGCATGTGGTTGAGCCACCATTTGAGGTAGCTACGCTGCGGAGAGTGCTCAGGCCACTCGGAGATCCACGCGTAGTTGTCGACCCAATCCGTGGTTCCCAGGAAATCGGGATAGTTGTCCTGCCAATCCGGCGCATCGCTCTCCACGACATTCCAGTCGTTGTCGTAGTCATAGTCGGCCTTGCCGTTGGGAGGGTAGTGGACGTTGCCGACGCCCGACACGGCGACACTGTGCTGCGCCTCGTTGCGGGTGAACTTGTCCCACAAATGGTTGATCGTGGCATCGCTGCTCCAGCTGCCGTAGACATGCACCATGATCGACTCGGCGCGGTGACAAAAGCTGTGGATCGCCTCGCCTTCCGCGCGCTCATAGTTTAGCCCCATCACCACATAAAGCGGTACGCCCTCGTAGACCAGCCCGCCGGAATTGCACCAATACGCCGTTGCGCCCACCATGCGCGATTCGTAGTAGCCGAAATAAGGGCCGCCCCAAACGATCACCTCATCGATGAAGCCGTCGGCCACCAACTCGTTCAGGTTGCGCACTCCGAACTCAGCCAGCGGCGGTACATCCGAGGTGAACGATGTTATCGGCGTGGTCACCATCCAGCCATAGTCCATGCCGTCCGGCGAATGCCACGAACCGCTCCCTTCCCACGCATCGACATAGCTTTCGTCGGTATAGCGCCAACCGGACGGGTCGAGCTTCGGCGGAAACTCGTCGATGTTTAGAACTTGCACGATTTCCCAATCCACATAGTTGCCGCTCACTTCCTTGATGTCCGCCAGATAGTTGGTGGTCAGCACGGCCGCATCGTTCCACCCCAGGTATGAACTCAGCCGCACGCTGCCGTGGTTTTCCAGTATGGGATCGAAGTTCATGACCAGCACGCGTTTCAAAATGCTCGCGCGCTCTTCGGGCTGCGCCATTCGAACCCGCCAGAATTCCTTTTGGGATGTCGGCAAGGTGCCCATCCAAGGCGCAACATAGTCGGCCGACTTCTTGAACTCCACATCCGCCCAGGCCGAAAGGTTGCTGCTTTGCTGAACGCAGTACCAGCTGGCCGGATTGCAGCTCCACTCCAGGTTCAAGGTGGAATTCGATATTTGCATGCCCGTGATCTCGAACGGCAGCGCTTCGGCATAGACCTCCAACTCGTTCAAATGCACATAGTCGTCGCCCGTCAGCCGGTTGATCTGGAAGCGCAGGATACTTCGCGGTGCCTGCGTGGCAACCATGCTGGCCGACCATGCCCACTCGCCATCCGTCTTCCAGTCCACCAAGCCCAGGAAGCTGCCTGTGCCTGCATCCAGATCAGCGGCGGAGTCTGCCGCATCCACCCGCCAGCGGTTCACACCGGCATGGAAGAATGTCCGCAGTTGCGTAAAGGTTCGCGGGTGGTCGAACGCAAGCGTGATGACCATCGGGTTAATCGATGCCGACCGCGCTATCGTGTTTGTATCGCCATCGAACACATTGGAGATCTGGCCGATATCGACCGCGGAATTTGAAACCACGACGTACCCCGCTCCCGAAAGCAGGTTGATATCGACCTGCTCGTCGGCCTTGGTATCAGAAACAAGAACCGTCAGCGCCCCAAGGGCGCCAAGCCATAGAGACATTCTTTTCATCGAACCGCCCTCCCGGTTGAACCCTAACTGATTTGCGGGCAAAGGCTAACAAGAAGTACGGGGTTATGCCAGCGGATATTTCACGCGATCCGCAGGCTCGCGCATGTCCCGTGCCCGCTCGTCTCAACCGAAAATTCTTCGCGATAAACCATGCTTCACCTCTGTTTCCAATCCTTGGGAAATAGATTCCAGGCATTGGAAAAGCGACCAGAAAACTTTCCGATGGTTGGAAAAATGGCATTCGGGACCCGAATGCCACCGAGCCGCCCCGTCCCCCTTTCAGGGAGGCACTGCTCAAAGATACCCTGACACGCTTGCGCCTCAGCGCAAAATCGATGTCTCGTCAAACCAGTCTTGCAGCGGACGGATTCACCGGAGCCCGGGATGTCACCCCCTATTTCCAGCCGTCAAAATCCACTCCAAACCCGAAGCCGAAATCCCGCGAAAACCCAGCAACGAAAAAACCCGTTCAGCAACGGGCAACCTCCCTCCATGCCCAGCGAGCGACCAATAGTATGCTAGCCATATAATGGCCATAGGCCATGGTTTAAAACATATCTCAAAAAACCTGGTTGACTGAGGCTGGTACTCTAACCCCTTTCCCCGTTCTCACTCAAAAGAGTTTATCGAGGTCGTACCCAAGTAAAGTGGTAATTTTATTTCAAATATTCTCTTGTAACAATATGGATTATTAGGTATATATGTTCCGTTTGTTTAATTCGAAATATATAACCGCAGATTAGTTCTACAAAACAAAAAGGATGATTCAATGATTAATAAAAGAATATTATTATGTGTGCTTATTATAGCGGTTGGCTCTCTGGCGTCGGCAGACTATGTGGAAAACATTATCATTGGTTCTTGGTCATCTGCAGGCGGCACCAGCACAGACCCCGATGGCAATTCCTTTGCTTTCGCGAACGGTTTTGGTTGGATCGTCGAGCAAGTTGAATACGATGGAGGATTTGCTGCTTCCGATTCTGGTAATATATTTGGATCAACCACGCTGATGCCTAACATATACGTTCCTTTTAAGGCGTTTAACATGGAAAATATGAATGGCCCAGAGGAAAGAGATTTTTACATTCGAGTGTATAATTCAACCAACAAAACGGAGGCCACTTATTATGTCAACCTCGGAGTCATAGACGCTGACACAGGTCTAGTCGATGCTTATTATACAGCTCCTGTCTACCCAGCGGGTACTGTTGTGGAACCAATCATTCTCTCATATGAACAGTTTTCAGGTACGACAACCGATCTGCAAGCTCATGGGCAATGGATTGGTGCAGTCCCGGAGGCGGCTTCGATTAGTTTGATTGGTCTTGCGGCTGGTGGCGTGCTGTTTGTTCGCCGCGTGTTTTTGATATAAGGCAGCAATTATTCATGGTTGGAAAACCGCCACGTAATGTGTGGCGGTTTTTTTGTGTTGGTGTGCCCGGCAGCACACACCTATTGGGGGGTAAAAGTCCTCTATCGATCCTACAGGGGGAATCATTAGCTGAATAGTTGCTTTATCTTTTCCTTTTAATCACTGGACGTCGCGTTGCAGTCTAGGCTTTCACCCATCTGGATCGCGGATGTGGCGACGGAGACCCTCGTTTTGTGCCGCAGCCACAGAGGTCTTCTTTTCATCGAACGCTCCTCCCGGTCGAACCCTTCCCGATTTGTGGATAAAGATTAACAGGGGTGCGGGTTTATGCTAGTGGATGTTTCATGCGCACCGTAAGCTCGCACAGGTTCCGGTGCCCACGCGACCGAAAATTCTTCGCGACAAACCACGCCCCAACGCTGTTTCCAATGCTTGGAAAAACAGGCGGCTCGGTTTCCAATGGTTGGAAACACTACACCAACGGATATTTCACGCCGAGTAGTTTGCTGACCGCCTTGTTGAATATCTTCCGCTCTTCGCGGACGGTTTCGTTGACGGCGGCGTTGCGTCCCTTGAGCAGCTCCCAGTCGATGCCGAGCGGCGCGCCGAGATGGGTCTTTTTCAGGATGGCCTTGGACGGATCGATGTTTTCCAGTTCCTGCAGGTTTTCCTTCACGTGGTGGTAGGCGTCGCGGAACGGCATCCCCTCGCCCACCAGTTCGAGTGCGCGGTCGGTGGCAAAGACATCGGGCGTAAAACCATCGATGAGCTTCTGTTTGTTGGCTTTGGTCGCCTTGACCAGCGGCGCCATGATCCGCAGGCAGGCGCGC
>JAIPIO010000089.1 GCA_021734595.1 Kiritimatiellales bacterium
ACAGTTAGTTCCTCCAATCCGACATCGACCGATTCCATCATCGGGTTTTGAGACTGGATAACGAACTGAAAAAGGGCGATGTCAGTTTCGCAAACGACGTTTTTGGAGTTCTGCTCGAACGCATGAGCAACCGCGTGGATTATGTCGACGCGTTGCTGGAAAAAGGGTTCGACACCTCGGCCCAGGAAACGTTTTTATGGGACCGAAAGGATGCGCCCTGGCCCCAAAACGAAGCGGAATGGAACGACCTTTGGCGCAAGCGCGTCAAGAATGAATATGTCGCCCGACTGGTTGCCAAGCAGCTTTATCCCGACGAAGAAAAATCGGATGAAACGACCGGAACCAATGCTGTGGAACTGGTTCAGGAAGAATACGACCAGGCGGCGGAAGATGCGTTGCTCTCTCCTGAAGAATTCATCCGCGAACGCTACAAACAGTTTATGCTGACCATCGCTTCGTTTGACGAAGAGATGCTGCTGCAGCGCTACCTGACCTCTTTCTCGCAGGTGTACGACCCGCACAGCGACTATATGTCGCCAAGCAGCATGGAAGATTTCAACATCAACATGAAGCTTTCGCTGGTAGGCATCGGGGCGATGCTCCGTACCGAGGACGGCATGGCAAAAATCGTTCGTGTGATCCCGGGCGGTCCGGCGGATAAAGACGGACGATTGAAGCCCGGCGACAAGATTATTGCCGTTGGCCAGGGAGAACAGGAACCGGTAAACATACTCCACTGGCCGCTGTATAAATCCGTCCGGCTGATCCGTGGCGAAAAGGATTCCACAGTGGTGCTCACCATCATTCCGGCATCCGACCGCTCCGGCTCGCGCACCAAAAAACTTGCGCTGGTGCGCGAGGAAGTAAAACTGGAGGAACAGGCCGCGAAAAGCGAAGTCAAGGAAGTCACCCTGAGCGACGGCAGCACCCGGCGGCTGGGCGTCATCAAGCTACCCGATTTTTATGCCGATTTCAAAGCCACACAGAGCCGGCAAAAAGATGCGCGACGGGCCTCCACCGACGTAAAGCGGTTAATCAACGAACTCAAACAGGAGGGCATTGAAGGACTGGTTTTAGACCTGCGCAACAACGGCGGCGGTTCACTGGTAGAATCGATTGAAACGGCGGGATTGTTTATCACCTCAGGTCCGATCGTACAGGTGAAGGAAAGAGGAGGAATCCAGATTCTGCCCGATGCCGACCCGGAAATGGAATACAGCGGCCCGATGATCGTGCTCGTCAATCGCCTCAGCGCCTCCGCCTCGGAAATTCTCGCGGCCGCCCTGCAGGATTACAAGCGCGCCATCATCGTCGGCGACAGCCAGACGCACGGCAAGGGAACCGTACAGACTCTGATACCGCTGGGACGGCGCACCTCCGACCGGCGCGGCTCGCTGAAAATTACGACCGCCGGTTTCTACCGCATTGACGGCGGCTCCACGCAGCTTAAAGGGGTTGTGCCCGACATTGTGCTTCCTTCCTATCTGGATGTAATGGACCTCGGCGAAGACTCGCTCGAACACGCGCTCCCTTGGGATCATGTGCGCCCGGCGTTCTACCGCGCAGCCGACGGTTTGGCTGAACTGGTTCCATCGCTGAGCGCGCGTTCTGCGTTACGCGTACAGGACGATCCCGAGTTCGGCGCCTATCTGGAAAAACGGGAACGGCTCAAGAAACGGTTTGAAACCAAAACCGTCTCGTTAGCCCTTGCTGAACGGATCACGGAAGCGGCGGCGGAAAAGGAGCTTGACGACATCCAGAACGGAACGTTCGGCATGCCGGAGGATGGGGAAGATAAAGATAAGGAAAAAGCCAACGACATCATCCTGGATGAGACCCTAAACATTCTTTCCGACATGATCGACCTGAAAAAGAAGCCCGTGCCGGAAGAGCTCGCAAAGATCAAGCATTCCTAAGTGGCGGTATTCGCTGAATCGCCTGCCATATAAACGGTGCGCGTTGGGAAGGCGAATTCAATGCCGGCCTCGTTGTAGCGCTTCAGGACATCCATGTTCAGTTTTTCGGAAAAGGCGAGGTACGCCCAGTAGTCCGGCGGGTGGTACCAGTAGATGGCGCGAATGTTCAACGAGCAATCGTTGAAGTCCGTAAAGAAGACGCGCGGCGGAAAATCCGCCTTCATGCCCTCGTGTTCGGCAAGCAGTTCCTTGACGATGTCGATGGCCAGCTGCACCTTTTCCGGCGGCGTGTCGTAGGTGATCGTAATATCCATCACCCGCTTGATGAACGGCCGCTTGCCGATGTTCTGGATCATCATATTCGCCAGCTCGCCGTTCGGCACGGTCACCAGATGCCCGTCCAGTGTTCGGATGCGCGTTGAACGGAAGCCGACCTCTTCGATGGATCCGTCGTGACCGCCCACCACAATGCGCTCGCCCAGCTCAAACGGCTTGTCGGCAAAGATGACCAGCGAACCGAAAAAGTTCTTGATGGTTTCCTGCGCGGCGAGTGCCACCGCCAGGCCGCCGACACCCAGACCGGCAAGAATAGACGTAATCGGTTTGTCGCTCAGGATCTGCGCAATCTGCACCAGCGCCAGAATTACAATCACTATACGCAGGCTCTTGCGCACCATCGGTGCCATCATGTCATCCATTTTTGTCTGCGTCTTCTTGGTGAAATGCGACAGCAGGTAATCGACCACATCAACCAGCGAGTAGATAAAAAAGGAAACGGCGATCGCAACCATCACCGCGAAGACATCGCGGGTGGTCGCCATCATGCCCTCGCCCAGCGAAAGCGCCGCCAGTCCCTGCCGCAGACCAAATGTAAAAAAAAGGAAGATCACCGGACGGGCCACGGCTCTCAGCGTCACCGGCGCAATATCCCGTTTCTTCATCCGCTCGGACTTGCTGACATTGATCAGAATCGTTTGGATAACCTTGCCGACGAGCAACGCACCCAGAATCCAACCAACCAGCGCCAACGCCTCGCCCAGTGTAACTCCCCGTACAATTTCCTGATTCAACATAAAACCCTCCTTGAATTAAAACAGTGTTCAGAAGATAAGAGCCCCGTCCCGCTACGCCAAGTTCCAATGACTGGAAAGTTTCTGCGGCTTAGTTTCCAGTGGCGGGAAACGATGAGTCAGACAAAAAGAAGTGTCACTGAATTTTCACGGGGCGCTGCGCGAATGCGGTATTTCTTTTCCAGCCATTGGAAGGTTTCCGGGCAAAAGAAGCAGACGTGCGTTAGGTCATCGATGTAGTACCACGTCGCGAACGCCTCACGGTTACGCACCAGCTGGGTCATGATCCCGATCACCCCGCCGGGTTTGACCAGTTTAAGGAACAGTTCAATCTCTTTGCGCGGGTTGCCGCAATGCTCAATAACTTCCGAGCAGGCCAGGAAATCATACTGCCGTTCCAGTAGCGCCGGATCGTTCGCGTAGAATGGATCATAATCCACGCAGGGGTAGCCCGCATCACGGAACAGCTGCGACAGCACCGGACCTGGACCGCAGCCAAAGTCGATCCCCTCCACCCCCGGCTTCAGTTCCTTTTCCAATGGTTGGAAAAGCTTTTCCAGCCATTGGACATAGCCGGAATCGGCCGCACTGTTTTCGTGCAGGTCGTAGCGCGCCTTTTCCTCTGCCGCCGGCAGATGGTATTCCGGCGGCACAAACACCAGCGCACATTCCAGGCATTGGAAATATTCCCGCCGGCGGTCACAGTGGAATAACTTGTTCTCTTCCGCACCGCACAGCGGACAGCATCGCTTTTGATACGGATTATTCGACGGCATAGGCCTTCAGCATCTCCAGATCAATAAATTCCACCACGGACGCATGGGTGGCTTCCAGCTTAACCTGCGGAGCCATCCCGGCCTGATAGGCCTCTATCCAGCGCGTCAGGCAGAGGCACCAGTAGTCGCCGGGTTGCAGTCCGGGAAATCCATGTTCAGGAACCGGGGTTGAAAGATCGTTGCCACGCTTGCGCGAAAATTCCAGAAACTCCTCCGTCATCAGGGCGCAAACCGTATGCATACCCGCATCTTCGCCACAGGTATCGCATTTTCCGTTGCGGTAGAATCCGGTCACCGGGTCTGCGGCGCAAACCATTAATTCACCGCCTAGAATATTCTTTGCCATGTCAGCTCCCCTCCGCCACGGCGGCGTGGATTGTGATGGTATCATATTGGGTCGTGCGCTGCACCGGAACAAATCCGGCCTCGCGGACCAGGTTGACCACCTGCCCTCTAGTAACGAAATAGGTAATACCTGCCGAGCTCACCACCTTTTCCTCCATCAGCACACCGCCGAAATCGTCGGCACCGAACGAAAGCGCCAGCTGAGCCGTATCCGGTCCTTCCGTCACCCACCCCGCCTGAATGTGCGGCACATTGTCCAGCACCAGCCGCGCCAGCGCCACGATGCGCAGATAGTCCGCGCCGGTCTGTTCCGGCAGATCCGGCAGTTCCGTGTTTTTCGCTTGGAAGCTCCATGGGATAAAGGCCGTAAAGCCGCCGGTTTTATCCTGCAAGTCCCGCACCCGCATCAGGTGCTCCACCCGCTGGGCGGTGGTTTCGCCCAACCCGTAGACCATGGTGGCCGTCGACTTCATTCCCAGCGCATGCGCCGCTTCCATTACCGCAAACCATTCGCCGGCCGTCGTTTTGTTCGGGCTGACGCGCTGCCGCACTTCGTCCACCAGGATTTCCGCGCCGCCGCCCGGCAGCGACTTCAACCCGGCATCCTTTATGCGAACCAGCACTTCTTTGATCGACAGGTTTTCCTTTTTCGCCAAATAGACGATTTCCGTCGGTGAAAGCGAATGAATCCAGATATCCGTCTCGGCGCTCACGCGGCGGAAGATTTCTTCGTAGTAGGCCAGACCGCATGCCGGATTCAATCCGCCCTGGATCAGTACCTGCGTGGCACCGGTTTGCGCCGATTGCTTCACCTTTTCAACGGTTTCGTCCACCGTCAGCGTGAAGCCCTTTCCAGTGTCTGGAAAAACATAGAATGCACAAAATTTGCAACCCGCCTCGCAGATGTTGGTGACATTCAAGTTGCGATCCACCACAAAGGTGACCTGGTCGCCCAGCACCATCTCCAGCCGCTTCGCGTGCGCCGCCTTGCCCAGCTCCGCCAGCGGCACCTCGTCATGCAACCGAACCGCCTCTTCAAAACTTAATCTGCCGGAAGGAACTGTAGTTTTGCTCCCGGCTCCCCGCTCCCCGCTCCCTACTCCCTGATACGCACTATTCGTCAACACCGGCTCCAACCCAAGGTTGCGGACAAAGGCATCCATCTCCTCTTCGGAAAGAAAGCGATGACTGTCCGGCGCACCCGCCGCCTTGGCAATGCGCTCGTTGAGGCTGGTTCCACCGATGTCGTCCACGCCTCCGTGCGCCAACGCGCCCAGCAGCTTGCGGTCGACATAGTTCACCAGCACACGAACGTGCGGAAAATTATCGAGGAAGATGCGCGACAGTGCCACCACCCGCGCGATGCGGTCGCCCGACGGGCCGCGTTCGACTCCCAGCTGCGTTCCATCGGCATGGAACGGCAGCGGGATAAACGCCTGGAAGCCGCCGGTCCGGTCCTGAAGGTTCCGAAGCCGGGAAAGATGGTCGACGATGTCCGCATCGCTTTCAATATGGCCAAAAAGCATCGTTGCATTGGTCGGCAGATCCAACCCATGCGCGGCCTCGTGAACTGCCAGCCATTCGTCGCCGGAAATCTTTTCCGGACAGATTTTCCGACGGGTTTCCTCGGCAAAGATTTCCGCGCCGCCGCCGGAGATCGCCCCAAAGCCCGCCGCCTTGAGACGTTGCAGCACCTCCACAACCGGCGCGTCCGACTGATCCGCCAGCCAGCGGATTTCCACCGCCGTCATGCCCTGTACCAGCGCATCGGGAAGGATCTCTTTTGCGAGCTTCATCAGCTCTTCATAGTATTCCAGATTAAGCTCGGGGATAAGGCCACCGACAATGTGCAGGTCCGTCAGGTTCCACTCGCGCGCCTTTTCAAACTCTTTGCGCGCCTTTTCCAGCGTGACCACATAGGCGTCGTCCGCGTCGCGCTCGCGCCAGAAGGCGCAGAGCTTGCAGCGGTTCTCGCAAATGTTGGTGGGATTCAGGTTGTGGCTGTGCACATAAAACGTCCTGCGCCCATGCAACTCCCGCCGCCGCGCATCCGCCATCGCCATCAGCTCAGCCGTTGTTGCGTTTTCAAGCAGCGCCATCGCGTCCACTTCACCGATTCGTTTAGAATATTGTTCAATCATTGGAAAACCCTAGCAGATGGTTGCCCGAAAGCGAAGCGATAGATAATTTACGAATGTAAATAGTGCTGAAAGCACGGTTCATGATTGGAAATTCTACCGTCCAATTTTCCAGTGGCTGTAAATTATTCTCCAGCCATTGCGCGGACCTTCGCCATCTTCTTCTGAATCCGCTCATTCGCCGCTTCCATCAGTGGCACATTCTCTGGATCTGGATTCTCATGCTCATCTATCAAGCCTCTGCGTCTTGCCTTGTTGCGCTGATAGACGCCGCAAAGATGAAAGCCGATGCAACCGGGGTTTTCAAATAGTGCCTCAAGTATACTGGCATACCCCTCCCCGTCATTGGCGGTGAATCCATCTGGCTGGAGGGATTTTCTCATCTTTGCCGCATCGGCCAGCAACACCGGCTTGCCCGTTTTTTCATACCATTCTTTCATGTGCGTTACCGGATGGCGGAAATCCTGGAAACTGAGTACGTCGACGTAAGGCATGGCCGCATTCACCACTTCCATTGCAATCAGACGATTGGCTTCATAGCGATCGCCGAGAATCAAGTGGTGCGTATCGTAGCGCCGAATTGCATCGTGGGTGGTTTTGTAATATTGCTGGGCCAGGGTCGTGAGTTCCTTGCGGCCTGTTTCGCTCTTCAAACGTTCAGGGTCAAAAATCGGACCGCGCCCCTCATTTCGCTTAAAAGTGTGGTTCCATGTCGGACAGTCACTGTAGAAATAACCGATCAGATTCGGATCTTCATTCATCGCGGCACAATTGGCACGGGCCACATAGTCGCACCACTGCTCCCACTCTTCGCTTATAAAATCAAAATGTATGGTATGCTTTTCCCATTGGTGCGACTGCGTGAACGGCAGCATGTGGCAATAAGGCATATTCAGCGCCCGGTATTCGTCCGGGGTGAACGAGCGTGAATGGCGCCACTGCTTAACGGTCAGTTCCTGCACCCACCCTACAGTATTGAAACCCCATGATTTGATATTGGGTGCAACCGATTCCTTGATCCAGCGCAGATCACTACCGCCATATTTATTTTGCCAGAGGTCGATGTTTTCCGGGTAGCGCATGGAGAAGTGGACTCGGGTCTTAAACCATTCAGTGCTCTGTTTTAGTTATGCCGCATAGCTCCGGTTCCTGTGGTACCGCACGATATACGCTTCGACGCCCCGTTCAAGCTCCCATCCGTTTTCATACGATTGGAGGTATACGTCCTCGTACTTGAGACATCGCCAGAACCGCTCGATTATCACGTCGTCCAGCCAGCGGCCTTGGCCGTCCATGCTGATGGTGCTCGCCAGCTCTTTGAGCCGACCGGTCCATTCATCGGATGTGAACTATAAGCCCTGATCCGAGTTGAAGATCTCCGGCCTGGCGCCGGCGATCTCCACCGCCCGGTTTAGCGTCCTCAGGCAAAAGGCCGTATCCAGCGTGTTCGACAGCTCCCAAGTTTGGAGCTATACAAGAAGCTCCAAACCTTGCATCTAACTACCACGATCGTGGTAGTTAGATGCAAGGTTTGGAATTGTTATGGAACCCATTCGGCTAATTCCTCTTTGATCGCCATGTGGGGGAATTCGACCGGTAACGCTGGATTGATGCCCTTATCTGCAATCCCGAAGGCTCGGGATGCAGAATACTCCAGGTATTGAAAATGCGTCGCCCATCACTTACGAAGAAATATATGCCCCATCGATATGGCTCCGCTCGTTCACACCCCCCTCAAACTGTTTAAGACAACCATGTTACATTTTACATCTCCCCATATCAGGATATCGGACAGTCCGATATCATCATATTATAGGGGTAAAAAGACGTTTTCCGGCTCTTTTCTAGGCTCTTTGGTTATTAGGGAGCCATGTTTTAGGAGCGTCCGATATTATCGGATTACGCAGCAATAAGGACATGTGGCATATTGAAGATCGCCAATAACCTCAAGAATACCATTATTTTACATACTCTTTCCGATTGACGCTTGGATATCCCCTGCCTACACTGCATATCGGTTTTAACAGTAAAAACGACTGTCGCAGATTATATGTTCGCTGGAGATAGAATGAAGAAGACAGAAAAAATAGCTCTCATTGGAATAATATTGTACCTGATCTCTTGGTCACTAAACGTTTTTCGACCGCTATTCATAATGCAATTTATCAATTCCGCGAACTCATCAAAAGTAGATGCAACCTTCTTTGCCTTACCATTGTGGATAGTCATGATCGCATTCAACGTTGCGATTGCAATATGGCTTTTCATTATTGCCAAACGCGAAAAAACAATACCTTTGGTTTGGGCTTTATTTGGACTGATAAGTGGATTACTCGCGCCTGTTCTCTTTTATGCTGTTAGGATTTATGAAATTCTGGATAAACAGAAAAACAACAGCGAACCAATCAAGTGAGCTTACGGGCTACGCCCGACGCTCCTTTTAAACGTTCGGTATAAATAAGTGAAATTCATACTAAAACGACAAATCAGAGAGTATCAGTCGAAGTCAGAAGACGAAAAGAGACTGATCCGCAAACAAGCAAATCGGGAAGTCAGACTGAAGTTTATCATTTCCCTGTTTATCCTCTCCTTCTTCTCATTTTTCATCATTTACATATCAGGAATGATTCATCTTCTTGAGAATAGAATAATCAATAGGTTAACTGCATTTTCCCTCGTTGTTTTTATCTCGGCAGTTCTTGAGTGTGTGATTTCAAATCCACAAATAGAGAAAATTGCAAAAGAAAAAAACCTAACCAGCCATCTGAGGTTGTCCGTCAACCATCAAAATGATTCCTAGGGATTGGTAAACTTGATTCCCGAGGCGGGTCATGTTTAACGTCTGGAACCTTATGCTCCCGGCTCCCAGCGTCTTCTAACGGCAGCCACTGGGCCCACAACCGCTTGGACCGCATCCACCCGCTCCGCACGACGACCCCACCAGCGCATCGATCAGACCATCCGCCGTGAGTTCGCCATTGACAACATTCAGACCGTAGCCTTTGCGCAGGGCCAGCACGCAAGGCGTTGCAATCGATTCCTGTGCGTCTCTGTAATCGTCGCTGTCGGCAAGCAACTCAAAGATACCTATTGCCGCGCCTTCATCTGTAAGTTGTGCGGCAGCACCTTCGATTGCGATTTGTTCATCTGCCGACATTTTTCCTTCGGGAGCCGACACATATACGTAGACCGCGTCTTTATCGGCCGCAACGGTATCTAGCATGGTAATGGAAGGTAAAGGTTCGCCCCACAGTTCTGCACGCTGGCGCGCAGGCATTTTGCTGGTTGCGCAACCGGAAAACAGACCCACTACAGCTATCATTGAAAAAATTCCTGTCATCCATGTCCTGATATTCCTTTTGGCATTCATCTTCGCTCTCCTTCCAGTTGCGCGTTTTCCGATTAAATCATTATAACTTTCATCATGTATAATTGTGGCCAATCCGCCCGTCAAGGGCAATACACGGAAAGGTTTGTATGTTTTTCCAACCATTGGAAATCTATTTCCAATGGTTGGAACCCCCTGCTCGCGGCCCCTTTGCTCCACGCTCCCTGATTGACCCTTACCGACCTGATGCGCTAATCTCGGTGGCATGAGTGAAAAGGAACAGGCCAAGCAGCAGATCGAGGAACTCCGAGCGGAGATCGAGAAGCACAACCGGCTCTATTACATCAACGCGACGCCGGAAATTGCCGACCGCGAATACGACCGGCTGCTCCAGTCATTGGAAGACCTTGAGAAAAAGTTTCCAGAGTTTGGAAGCCCCAGCTCCCCGACCCGGCGCGTCGGTGGCGCACCGCTCGAAGAATTCAGAAGCATAAGGCACTCCGTCCCGATGATGAGCCTTTCAAACACCTATAGCAAAGAAGAGCTGGTCGATTTCGACGGGCGTATTAAAAAGCTGATCCCCGACAAAAAATACACCTATATCCTGGAACCGAAAATCGACGGTGTGGCGATTTCGCTGCGCTATGAAAACGGCGAACTGGTGCATGCCGTGACGCGCGGCGACGGTAAAACCGGCGATGACGTGACCTCCAACATAAAAACAATCCGTTCGGTGCCGCTGCGCCTTTCCGCTGGAGCGCCCGCCGTGCTGGAAGTGCGTGGCGAGGTGTATATGGACACGGCTGGCTTCGCCAAACTCAACGAAGCGCGCCAGGAGACCGGACAGGAACCGTTTGCCAACCCCCGCAACGCCTGCGCCGGTTCGCTCAAGCAGCTTGATCCGCGCGAGGTGGCCAAACGCCCGCTCGACGCCATCTTCTACGCCACCGGCGAACTGGATGGAATTTCCTTCGAAACCCACGAACAAATGCTCCAGTCTCTCAAAAATTACGGATTGCGTATTACGCCCACCTACTGGATCTGCAACGAGATTCAGGAAGTCCTCGGCAAGCTCGATGATCTCGAAAACATGCGGCATGAATTTTCGTTCGAGATGGACGGCGGCGTGATCAAAATCAACGAGCGCAGATTGTACGGACCGCTGGGATCCACCGCCAAAAGCCCGCGCTGGGCGGTGGCGTATAAATACGAGCCGGAGCAGGCGGAAACCACATTGAACGCCATTTCGATCCAAGTGGGCCGCACCGGCGTGCTGACCCCCGTCGCGGAGCTCGAACCGGTCCAGCTCGCCGGAACCACTGTTAAGCGCGCCACGCTGCACAACGAGGATGAAATCCGCCGCAAGGATATCAAGGTCGGCGACAAGGTGATTATTGAAAAGGCCGGCGAAATTATTCCGGCGATCGTGCGGGTGGTCACCGAAAAACGTACCGGCAAGGAAACCGATTTTGCAATGCCCACCGCCTGCCCCGTCTGCGGCAGCGCCATCGAAAAGCGCGAAGGCGAAGTGGCCCTGCGCTGCATCAATCTCCAGTGCCCGGCGCAGGTGAAAAACTGGATAGCCCACTACGCATCGCGCGGTGCCATGGATATCAACGGCCTCGGAGAATCGCTGGTTGAGCAGCTCGTCGACAACGGGTTGATCAGAACGCCTGCCGATCTGTATTCGCTGACCAAAGAGCAGGTCGCCGGACTCGACCGCATGGGCGGCAAATCCGCCGACAACCTGATCAAGGGGATTGAAGAGAGCAAGGCGCGACCGTTCGAACGGGTAATCTTCGGTCTCGGCATCCGGCAGGTCGGCAAACGGGCCGCACAGATTTTGGCGGATGAATTTAAGAATATCGATGCCCTGATGACGGCGGATGTCCAGACCTTGGAAGAGATCCGCGACATCGGCCCCATCGTTGGAAAAACCATCGTTGCATATTTCCAGGCTTTGGAAAGCCGCACCGTGATCGACCGGTTGCGCGCGGCGGGCGTAAACTTTGAACAGGAGGAGGGCTCCATGGGAAGCGAACTGGACGGATTGACTTTTGTGCTGACAGGATCAATGGAAAGCATGTCCCGCGAAGAGGCGGGCGATAAAATCCATGCGCGCGGCGGGAAGGTGAGTTCAAGCGTGTCGAAGAACACCAGCTACCTCGTCGCGGGCGAGAGCGCGGGTTCCAAGCTGGACAAGGCCGAAGAACTGGGCATTACCATTCTGGACGAAGAACAGTTTCTCGCGCTACTTGGCTCCGATGAAAAACTTAAAGACGACAAAGCCGGCCAAATGGGGTTTGGTTTCTAACCACGAATCACACGAAATGGGAAAACCATGATATTGGATACACTGGGGAATGCGGCCAAGTATGCCGGACTGAAGGATGAATTTTCGCAGGCGTTCGGCTTTCTCGACCAATCGGGACTGGCGGAACTGCCGGACGGGAGGCACGCCGTTGACGGGGATCAGGTTTTTGCGATCGTGGCCCGCGAAAGCGGTCGAAAGGCCGAGGATGCGGAGCTGGAGGGCCACCGGAAATACATCGATATTCAATATGTGATCAGCGGCGATGAATCCATGGGCTGGGCACCGCGCGAAGGCCTGGCTACCTCCGTTGCCTACGACGAAGAGCGGGACATCGAGTTTTTCAAGGGCAGGCCGAAAAGCATCGTCCACGTTCCGCCCGGTTTCTTCGCTGTCTTTTTCCCGGAAGACGCGCACCTGCCGCTGATCGGCGACGGCCCGATCCACAAGGTGGTTGTCAAGGTTGTGATTTGACACTACTGAACGGCAATGTGCAGCCTGATAAAAAACCGGAAATCATCGCCAAAGGGCGGATCAAGTTCGATCTCGACATCCTCAAATCCACGATTGTCTAAATCGGCCACCGTGCTCACCTGATCGGGTGTCAATGTGCTCCAGGTATCCAAATCAGATGACACCTCAACGGTGTATGATAGGTTGTGGGTGCCGGTGATCCGGCGGGGATAACGGATGTGCAGGCGATCGGTCTGGATGTCGCTCTGGATGCACATGGCCTTGGCGTCCGGCATCCATGGCTGGCCGCCCAGCGCATATTCGGCTAGCAGCCTCCCGTTGTCGTTATCGTCATCGGAGCCCCAATCCACGGTGGCATTACCGAAATACCGTCGCGCCCAGGCGGCGGCGGACTGGTTGGTTGCACTGTAGACAGCAGCGATTTCTGCGTGCGACAAGGCGAGGTCGTAGATGCGAAGTTCGTCGATATCGCCCATGAAATAACGGTTCTGGTTATCGACACCAATCATGGCCGGGCCGCTGTCGATCGTCTTGACGGTTTGCGCGCTGGATGAACTGGTCGGATCGGGCGATCCGTCGACATAGATTTGTGCGTTGGTGATATCCCCTCCCGGAAAGGAGAGCGCCACATGGTGCCAGTCGCCATCGTTGACAACCGCGGTACCGATGGTGTAGCCGCTGGCCACCTCCTGCCGGATCCGGCCCGTGGCATTGAGCGTGAACGACCACTTCCCCCCCTCGCCCTTGGTACCCCAACCAGCAATCGCCCCGGCGCTGGTAGTGGTGGT
>JAIPIO010000090.1 GCA_021734595.1 Kiritimatiellales bacterium
TGTGTATCCGGCGCGGTCACTGCCACTTGGGTGAGTGCTTCATGGCATCCAAGAACATTTTCAATGCCGTCTAGCTCAATACGGTACCCGCGGATTTTCACCTGCCGGTCGTTTCTGCCAAGAAATTCGACTTGCCCGTCCGGCAAGTAGCGCGCGCGGTCACCGGTACGGTAAAGCCGCGCTTCTGGATCATCGCTGAACGGGTCGGGCACAAAGGCTGCAGCAGTCAGTTCCGGCTGGTTCAGATAGCCGCACGCCAACCCGTCACCACCAGTGTAGAGTTCTCCGGCCACGCCGATCGGGACCGGGTTCATCTTCGAATCAAGGATATACACCGTTGTATTCGCGATGGGTCGCCCAATGGGCACGCTTGAGCCAAAATCCGCGGCATTCGGCATAGGATTACAGCAGGTGAATGTTGTGTTTTCCGTGGGGCCATATCCGTTGACCAGTTGGCAGCGTTTCAATTCCGCCAACACCCGGCGCACCTGCGGCACCGGCAGTACGTCTCCACCAGCCAGCAACTGTTGAACGCCGCGCAGATCGTCAAGGCACTCGTCGACCATTGCACGAAAAAGATCGGCCGTCAGCCACAGTGTATTTACACCCGACTCGCGGATGGTCCGTCCCAGCATTTGCAGCGATGGTTTTTCCGCCGGGTAGACTACAACACTGCCGCCATTGAGCAACGGAGCCCATAGTTCGAAGGTGGAGGCATCGAACGCAATAGGAGCAAAGTGCAGCGTGCGGGTATCGGGGCCCAACTGCACATAGTTTGTGTTTTTAACCAGTCGTACCACGCCACGGTGTGGAACCATAACCCCCTTGGGCTTGCCGGTAGAACCGGATGTATACATTACATAGGCCAGGTTTTCAGAACTTGTTTCAACCACCGGATTCGTTTCGGGGAAAGCGGCAAGATCAAGTCCGTTAAACGCGATGAATGGAATACCGGATGCAATGGGCGGTTGGTCGCATCCGCCAATGAGCAGAACGGGTTCGCAATCTGCCACCATTACCGACAGACGCTCGGTCGGGTATGAGCTATCGAGCGGCACATACGCACCGCCGGCTTTGAGTATGCCCAGAATGCATACAAGCATTTCCGGCGATCTCTCAAAGCTCAGACCAACCAGGCTCGCATCGTCAATTCCCTGTTTTATCAGGCAATGGGCCAGCCGATTGGCGCGGGCGTTGACTTCCGCATAGCTGAATGTATCTTCGCCGGACACCACCGCCACCGCGTCCGGCTCCTTCGCTGTAAACTCCTCGAAGATGGTGTGGATGGATTTGTCGCGAGGATAGTCCGTTTGCGTTGCATTCCAACCTACCAACACCTGCTCACGTTCCGGCGTGGAAAGAAGGGCCACGTCTGCGATCTTTTGGGACGGGTCGGCGCAGACATTCACCAGCACGTTCAGGAAGTGTTCCGTCATCCGCTCCGCAGTGGCGGCATCAAAAAGATCGGTGTTGTAATCAAAACAGCCGTGCATGCCGCTTTCATCCTCATCAATGCTCACCCACAGATCGGTGACGGACAAGTCGAGGTCGATCTCCTGCGGACGGATCGGCATATCGCCCAGCTTCAGCTCCAACGGCGGAAAGCGGTTCAGACTGAACATCACCTGGTAAACCGGCGAGAGGCTGGCATCGCGGGTGACATGGAGCAGATCCACCACCCGGTCGAACGAAACCTCCTGATGCTCGAATCCCTCGACCACGGTCTGCTGAACGCGGCCCAGCAGTTCGCGACATGTAATATCGCCGGAAAGATCGGTGCGCAAGGCAATCGTATTCAGGAAAATACCGAGCAGCGCCTCGACTTCGTCGCGCGTACGGTTGGCCACCGGCGTTCCGATAACAATATCGCGCTGACCGCTGTAGCGGGCGAGCAGCAGCTTGAACGCCGCCAGCAGGATTACAAACGGGGTGACCCCCTCTTCGCGGCTTCTTTTGCGGAGCTGCTCCTCCATGGGACGGGCGATCGAAAACCGGTGGATGGCCCCGTTAAAGGTCTGCATCGCCGGGCGGGGGCGGTCGTGGGGAAGTTCCAAAGTCTGGAAGTTTTCCAGCTTGTTTTCCCAATAGCTGGAATGTTCCTCCATCCGGCCGCCTTCAATGCAGGCACGCTGCCATTCGGCATAATCGCCATAGCGGATTTTCAGTTCAGGAAGGTCGGCAGGACGCCCGGTCAGAGTGGCGCCGTATAGTTCCTGCAACTCGCTCATAAACAGCCGGGAGGACCAGCCGTCCGAAATAATGTGGTGAATATTGAATACCATCTGGTATTCGGCTTTGCCGATCCGGCACACGGCTATACGCCACAGCGGCCCGGCAGTCAGGTCAAAGGGAGTGCGGGCTTCCTCGGGCAACAGGTGCATCAGCTCTTTTTCCCGACCACGGAAATCTCGCAACGGCACTTCTACCGGTGCGGGGGCAGCCACCACCCGCATCGGTTCCCCGTTGCGGATTTCATAGGTGCTGCGCAGCACATCGTGGCGTTCTGCAATGGTATTGATGCACGCACGGAAAATCCCGATATCCAGTTCGCCGTCGATTATATAGCTCCAGGCAATATTATAGTTCGACGCACCGGCTTCGAACTGGGACAGGAACCAGAAGCGGGCTTCAACAAAGGAGAGCGGGAATTCCATCTCGGCGGCAATTCTTCCAATGGCTGGAAGTTTTTCCCGCGGTTTTTCCGAGGTCTGGACATCCTTCAATTCACTACACAGTTCCGCGATGGTCTGGTGCAGATACATCAGCGGCAGGCCGACTTGAATCCCTTCATTCTGCGCCTTGTTCAACGCCCGGATGAGCAGCAGCGAATGCCCCCCCAGATCGAAGAAGTTATCGTGGATGCCGACTTTTTCCACTTCCAGCACGGCGCACCAGATCTGCGCCATCTGTTTTTCAAGCCGGGTGCGCGGCGCCACATACTGCCCGCCGGACGCCATTGCTTCCGAACCCGGTCTCGGCAGGGATTTGCGGTTGATTTTACCGGAGGATGTCAGCGGCAGTGCGTCCATCTCCAGAAAATACTGAGGAACCATGTACTCCGGCAGATGTGCTTTAAGATATTCCCGCAGCTCGTTCTCCTCAACGTGCCGGTTCCGCATGACCGTAAAATACGCAGCAAGGCAACGGCCGCCAGTGGGGGCGTCCGGAGCCGTAACGGCGACCTGGGCGAGCGCCTCATGACGGGAGAGCACATTTTCGACATCATCCAGTTCGATACGATAACCGCGGATTTTCACCTGGCGGTCATGGCGGCCGCAGAATTCAATGCGTCCATCGGGCAACCAGCGGGCGCGGTCGCCGGTACGGTAGAGCCGCGCGGCGGGATCGGCGCTGAAGGGATCGGCAATAAAGACCTCGGCGGTCAGGCCGGGTTGGTTGACATACCCCCGCGCCAACCCATCACCCCCTGTATAGAGTTCACCAACCGCGCCAACAGGCACAGGATTAAGCTGTTCGTCCAAAATATAGACAATGCTGTTGGAAACCGGTTTGCCGATGGGCACACTCGTTCCGAACCGTTCCGGCCCTGTCATGGAATAGGAACAGGTGCAGACGGTATTCTCGGTGGGCCCGTAGCTGTTGATCAGGCGACACCCACTCAGTTCCGATAAAACCCGGCCTGTCTGCGCAACCGGCATCACATCTCCACCCACCAGCAGCTGCCGCACACCGCGCAGATCGTCGATGCGCTCGTCCACCATCGCGCGGAACAGTTCGGCACTCAGATGCAGCATGTTGATTTCCTGTTTCCGCAACAGCTGCCCCAGCGTACCGAGATTCGGCTTTTCCGGCGGATACAGCATCAGACTGCCGCCGTTGAGCAGCGCGCCCCAGATTTCGATCACTGATCCGTCGAACGCGAACGAGGCAATCAGTAGCGAACGGGTTTCCGGTCCCAGTGTCACGTAACTGGAGTTTTTAACGAGTCGCACCACCCCGCGGTGCTCCACCATCACCCCTTTCGGTTTTCCGGTGGAACCGGAGGTGAAAATCACATAGGCCAGATTGGTTGGCCCGATTGCGGCGGCGGGATTCGTGTCAGGACAGGCGGAAAGATCGAGTTCGTCCAGCGCGACAAGCGAGGTATGGGCCGGAACCGGAGGCACGTCACCTACGGCAACAATCAGTTCAAGTCCGGAATCGTCAACAATATGGCGGATGCGTTCAGCGGGATAAGCCGGATCAATCGGCACATAGGCACCGCCCGCCTTGAGAATCCCCAGCATACCCACCACCATCTCAACCGAGCGCTCCAGGCACAACCCCACGCAGGTGTCGGTTCCGACGCCCAAGCCGCGCAGATGGTGGGCCAGCCGGTTGGCCCGCTGGTTGAGCTCGCCGTACGTACACACATCGTCTCCGCAAAGCACGGCCGGGGCATCCGGGTTCAGCGCCGCCTGCTCCTCAAACAGTTCATGCATGGTTCGGTCACGCGGATAATCCGCCTGCGTGGCATTCCATTCCACCAACATCTGTTCCTGCTCCGCTGCGGGAAACAACGCAACTTCCGAAACGCGCTTCGACGGATCGGCACAGGCGGCCTCCAGCACATTCAAAAAGTGCGTGGTCATCCGTTCGATCGTCGGACGGTCAAACAGGCTGGTGTTGTACGCCACCGCCCCGCGCAGGCCGCGTTCATCCTCGTCGATACTGACCCATACATCATTGTGGGAAAGGCCGATATCCACCGCCGTTTCGGTCATGGGCATGCCAGCCAGATTCATGCCGGGGAAAGGATAGCTGTTCAGACTGAATGCCACCTGATAAACCGGCGGCAGACTGGTTTCGCGCGGAACATTCAACTGGTCCACCACTTGGTCAAACGGAAGCTCCTGATGAATGAACGCCTCGAACGTTGTCTGTTTAACGCGATTAAGCAGTTCCCGGAAGGTAGGATCGCCGGACAGGTCCGTGCGCAGCACAATTGTATTGAGGAACAATCCGATCAACGGCTCTGTCTCCTCCGGCGACCGGTTCGAAACCGGTGTACCGACCAGAATATCCTCCTGCCCGCAGTAGCGAGCCAGCAGCGTCTTGAAAGCCGCCAGCAGGATCATGAAAGCGGTGGTACCCTCCCCCCGGCTACGCCGGGTGATGAGCTTTCCGAGCGGTTTTGACATGGTGAAGTTGACAGTGGCACCGTCAAACGCACGGATCGCAGGGCGTGGATGGTCGTGCGGGAGTTCCAGGGTCTGGAAATTTTCCAGCTTGTTTTTCCAATAGCTGGAATGCGCGTCCATCCGGGCGGGGTCCAGCCTTTGCGCCTGCCATGCGGCATAGTCGCCATAGCGGATTTTCAGTTCCGGCAGCTCGGCCATCCGGCCCTCCCGGGCGGCCGCATAAAGTTCCTGCAGCTCGGACATGAAAATAGTGCCAGACCACCCGTCCGAGATAATGTGATGAAGGTTCAGCAGCAGGAAATATCCGGTTTCGCCGGTTCGGTACACGCACATGCTCCACACGGGACCGTGATTGACGTCAAAACGGCAGGATGCAGCCTCCCGTTTCCATGCGGGCAGTTCGTCTTCATGGCCACGGGCGTCGATCAGCGGAATATCCACCGGTAGGCCATCGGTTACATTGCGCCAGACCTCACCGTCTTCAATCGCATAGGTGCTGCGCAGCACATCGTGACGCTGTGCAATGGTGGCGACGCATGAGCGCAGCAGATCCATGTCCAGCGCCCCGTCGATATCAAAGCCCCATGCATTGTTATAGCTGGCCGCGCCATCGGGAAACTGCGAAAGGAACCAAAATCGCGTTTCTATCAGTGACGCCGGGAACCTGTTCTCTGCTTCGATTCTTCCAATGGTTGCAATTACCCCGGCGGATTTTTCCAAGGATTGGAAATCCGCCCCTTCGTCTGTTTCCATCAGCGCGGCAATCGTGTGCCGCTCGAAAAAGCGCTGCATGTTGAGTTCGAGTCCCGCATTGCGGGCTTTGTTCTCCATCCGTATGGCCAGTAGGGAATGCCCGCCCAGTTCAATGAAACTGTCGTAGATGCCGACCGACGTGATGCCGAGCAGTCCGCACCATATACCTGCCAGCATTTCTTCCTGTTCATTGCGCGGCGCTACATGGTCCGCGGTAGATACGATGTCTTCGGCACCCGGTTCCGGCAGTGCGCGGCGGTCCACCTTTCCGCTGGGTGTAAGCGGCATTTTGTCGATCATCACGAATACAGACGGAATCATATAGTCGGGAAGCCGCTCTTCAAGATAACCGCGCAGCTCCGCGGATGCCAGGACTGCGCCGGAACGCGGCTGAATGTAGGCGGCCAAAATCAAGCTGCCGGGTTGCGGCTCCCATGGTTTAACAATGGCTTCCTTGACCGTTTCAATCTGCGCCAGCACGGTTTCGATCTCGCCCAGCTCAATCCGGTAGCCGCGGATCTTGATCTGGTCGTGGGCCGGCCCGAGATATTCGAAGTTTCCATGGGGCAACTGCCGGGCCAGATCACCGGTGCGGTACATGCGGGCAGCGGCCCCCCCCGCTGAACGGATCGGGAATGAACCGTTCGTCGGTCAGTTCCGGCCGGTGCAGGTAGCCGCGGGCCACGGCCGCGCCGCCGACATACAATTCACCGGTTTCCCCTGAGGGAACCGGTGCAAGCTTTTCATCCAGAATGTAGATCTGCGTATTGCTGACGGCCGTGCCGATCGACGGCAGCGCGGGCCACGCATCCGGATCACCTTCCAACTGAAAGGCCGTGGCCACGTGGGTTTCGGTCGGACCGTACTCGTTGATCAGCACGCAACCGGGCAGCGCCTTGAAGAGTTTCCGGATGCCGGGGTTGATCTTCAGCTGTTCGGCGGTCGAAATAATTTCAAGCACCGAGGATGGAAGCAGGTTTTCGCTGTCGGCCACTTCCGCCAGATAATGCAGTGCCACGTATGGCAGGAACAGGCGGGCCACCTGATGGCGGTTGATGAATTCCGTCAACCGTATCGGGTCGAGGCGTTCGTCGTCATTGATAAGCGCCAGGGTGCCGCCCGAACACAGTGTCGTGAAAGTTTCGAGGAACGACAAATCGAAGCTAAACGGCGAAAACGGGAGGGTGCAGGAGTGCGGCGGCAGGTTCGACTGATCCATCTGCCAGTTGACCAGATTGATCAGCGGCCGCTGATGCATGGCCACGCCCTTGGGCTGTCCAGTGGAGCCAGAGGTGTAGAGCACATAAAACAGGTTGTCGGCCGTGGCGGTGGGCGGCAGCGGTTCGATGCTCTCCTCTAGGGCTGCGTTGGCGACGTCGTTGATATCCAGTACTTCACACGGCAGTTCCCGAAAAATATCCATATGCCGTTTATCAGCCAGCAGCAACGCCGCATTGGAATCATCCAGCATGTATTGCAGCCGCGCCTGTGGATAGGCCGGGTCCAGCGGCAGGCAGGCGCCGCCTGCCTTCAGTACCGCCAGCACGGAAACAATGTTTTCCGGCGAGACGCGGTTTAGGCACAACCCGACCAGCTGGTCGGGACCGATGCCCTTCCCCTGAAGAAAATGCGCCAGGCGGTTGGCGCGCTGTTCCAGTTGCTGGAACGTCAGTTTCCAATCATTGGAAAGCAGCGCGGTCCGGTCGGGATGCTTAGCGGCCTGCTGCTCAAACATCCCGGACAGGAGTCGTTCGCTCCCAGACTGTTCTTTATGTTCTATCGAATTCACAACTTCTCCAAAATCGTCATGTTCTCTTGAATATATATTAACAAGGCGAAAACGCAACCCGTCCGAAGCCCAAAAAACTTGATGTTTTTTGCGGATTTTCCACGAGGGATGGTTATAGTTGCGCGTTTTGAAGGGGATCCATGAGCATATCCAGACTGGTCAGAGTGAATGAGCTGTTGAAACGCGAGATTGCGGAGGACATCCACCGCATCTTTGCGATGTCGAATTTCGACACGGCCGCCTTGATGGTCGTGCGCGTCGACTGCGCGCCCAACCTGCGCGATGCCGCGGTGTTCGTTTCCATCTTCGGGCATGAGGAGGAGCGGGACCGGATGATTTCATTCCTGAACCGTCACCGGCAGGAGATCACAAAAAAAATGTGCCAACGCGTTAAGCTCAAGTACACCCCGCGGCTGCACTTCAAACTGGATGGTTCCGTTGAGGGCGGCGACAACATACTGGCCATACTGACGGATATGGAACGCGAAAACCCGGCGGCTTTCCGCGACGATGAGGAAGAACAGAACGATGAGCTGGAACAATAGACGCTCGCGCCGGCAGCGCGAACCCGATCCCTATGATGGCATTCTGCTGGTTGATAAACCGACCGAATGGACCTCGCACGATGTGGTCGCCAAAATCCGGAACCACTTTAAATTCAACAAGGTGGGCCACGGCGGCACGCTCGATCCGCTGGCCACCGGCCTGCTGGTGCTGCTGATCGGACGCGGCACCAAGCTTTCCGACCGCATCATGGGTGGCGACAAGGTATACGAGGGCATCATCCGCCTTGGCATCGCCACCAGCACACAGGACCGCGATGGCGAAGTGCTGGCGGAAAAGGACGCCTCGCACATCACCCGCGAACAGGCGGAAGCGGCCATATCGAAATATATCGGCGATATCCAGCAGATGCCGCCGATGGTCTCCGCCATCAAGAAAGACGGTGTGCCGCTCTACAAGCTGGCCCGCAAAGGCGTGGAAATCGAACGCGAAACCCGGCCCATCCATGTGTTCAGCTTCGATGTGCTGGAATTCGAAAATCCGTTCATTACATTCCGGCTCAAAAGCACCAAGGGAACCTACGTCCGCACCCTCGCACACGATATCGGCAACGATCTCGGCGTTGGCGGCAGCCTGCATGAGCTGCGCCGCGCGGCCTCCGGCAACCTAAGTGTCGACAACGCCTATGCCATGGACGAAATACTCGCGTGCGACCGCGAAACCATCGGTGAAAAAATCATCTCCATCGTCGATATGCTGCCATCATGAAGATTATCCACGCATTGGAAATATTCGAGGCTGGCGACACGCCGGTATTCCTGGCGGCGGGTTGCTTCGACGGACTGCACGTCGGTCATCGGGCCGTGATCCAGGTGGCAATCGAACGCGCGCGCGCCTGCGGCGGCGAAGCGTGGGTTTTCACGTTCGACCCCCATCCCGCCAAGGTTCTCGACCCCGACCATGCGCCGCCGCTGATCTACTCCATCGAGCAGCAGCTGCGCAATCTTAAACTTATGGGCGTGGACGGGTGCATCCTCGAACCCTTCACCCGCGAATTCATGCAGCAGGAACCCGCGGAGTTTCTCGACAGTCTCTGCCGCCATATTCCAACGCTGGCCGGCATCTCGGTGGGCGAAGACTGGTCGTTCGGCAAAAACCGGTCCGGTACCGCGGAGACGCTCAAGCAGTTCTGTGAAGACCAGGACATGTCCTTTTCCGCCATGCAGGCCGTCTGCTGGAAAGGCCATCGCGTTTCCAGCACCCGCATCCGCGCGGCCATCAAGCTCGGGCACCTTGAAGACGCCCACGAAATGCTGGGCCACCCCGTCACCATTGCCGGCCATGTGGTGCACGGCGAAAAGATCGGGCAGCGCCTCGGCTACCCCACCGCCAATATCGATCCCGAAAACGAGATTCTGCCGCCGCGCGGAATCTATGCCGCCCATCTGCGCTCGGGCAACCACTCCTACAAGGCCGCCGCCTACATCGGCCACCGCGGAACCTTCCACGAAAACAGGCCGCAGGTCCTCGAAGTCCACCTGATCGACCAGCACGACATCGATCTTTATGGCCAGCTGGTCGTAGTCACCTTTGTGGAATACATCCGCGGCGACCGCGTCTTCGAAGACGCCGGCAAACTTAAAGAGCAGATCCACGCCGACCTCGGAAACATCCGCGCCATCCTCGCCTGAGGCGAGCGTGGCGAGTGGCGGCAAGCTTTTCCCCGAAGGCGGCGCGATAGATAATTTTGCCAAAGGCGCCTGAGTAAAACGACGGATAATTTACGAATGTAAATAGTGCTGGAAGCACTGTTCAATAACAACTAGCAGGAGTGGTTCATCCCTGGAAATTTCCAAACTGTTTTTCCAGACATTGGAAAACAGTTTCGGGGTTTTTATTTTCAACCTTCCAATGGTTGGAACCCCGAGTCCACTTCTCTCCGCGGGCCACGCATTGCCCATTCCCATGCTGGTGGAGAGGGTCATCGTTGCCGGAGTGCATGTGCGGCAGGTCTCCCCGGATATATGTGTCCATAGATGTTGCTCCGAGGATCCCGCCCCCCCCACCTAGAATGTTTTATTTCCGCCACCATCTATGTTACCGGTGCCGGAAATATAAAAGGGCGTCGTCGCCGATACGCGATTGTTGAGGTAGAGATTTTTGTCGCCATTCAATCGGATGCCAGATGTGGTAGAACCGACGGTCAGAATAATGTTGCCTTCAGCAACATTTTGATTTGCGTTTAATATGATCCCGGCGTTTTCAATCTGCGCAAAGTGGTTGTTGCGCACCGTGTTTCCTCCCTCAAGCGCGACCCCATTCAGCAGGCTGTCAAAGCAGTTGTTTTCGATGAAATTGGCATAAAGACCCTGAATAGCAGTCCGCGAAGGATTGATGTCCGCTCCATTAAACTGGTTGCCTCTTACGGTTGAGCCGTAACCAATTGAGATGGAAGCCTCTTGAATGCTGTTTTTTTCAATGAGGCAGCGGGAGTTGGCAGCGATGCCGCATTTTTTCATTGTGCAACCGGTAATAACCGACCCGTCTAAAATATAGAATCCGTCGCCGGTCGATTCAGAAACCATGCAATCTTCAATTCTTGAATTGTCAGAGCAACCAATACCACGGAAGCTGGTGAAACTCACGATGCATTTGCTTACCAATGCATAGTCACGGCAAAAAATTCCATATTCGGTTTTTTCCTTGGAATTAGAAACCAGGCACCTTGTCACGAAAGCATTGTTGCCAACTTGAATTCCATAGCCGCTGATCCCTGACAGATTACAGTTATCCGCGCTGGAATAGTCACCAAGGCAAATGCCGTTTATGCAGTTTTTAACCTTTATGTTGGAAACGCTGTTCTGATAACCCGCTTCGCCAGCGAGATAGACACCGTAATCTTTAAATGATTCTATAACACCGTTTTTGACCGTTATTCGCTGGCCGACATCACTGTAGATAGCGGCATAGTATTCATCGGTTCCTTCAATGGTAAAACCCATGAGATCCACGGTAACATTGTCGCAATCAATACGAATAGGTATGCCCCATGATTTGCCGGAATCTAATTGGATATCTTCGGTCAGGTAGTAGTGGCCTGGTTTATAGATAAACAAGGGCAAGTCGCTTTTAGCAATAGGCTGGCCTGGTTTGACCTGATCAAGATCTTTCATGGTTGGACCCGGCGACGAAGGCGGAGTCAAATCCCCTGCCGAGCATAGTTGGAAGCAAGCAAACAAAACCACCAACAGTGTTGAACTCAGTTTATAAATCTGCATCTTTTTCTCCTTCCTTGTGAACGAACCACTATGGATCGCAGTTATCCGCAATATCCGCAAGTTAATATCTTTTCGAACTATGGGGAAAAAGGGTCCGTCCAGAAAGCGGAACCGTATGCCAGCGGAAAACGGCGCGATATTTTCAAAAGCTTTCACTCCTATTTTTGCGCGTATGCAAATCGATTCCGCAGTTGAATTCTATCGTCGTTGTGTAATATCATTTCATTTTTTCGATTAGGTCCATTGGAGACCGTTGCAACATATTTAGGCAGTTGCCGGATTGGGGCTGTAACCGGGCCGCAATCCAGGAGGGATGGAACACATGCTAACCGACAACATACTGAGTTTGATAGGAAACACACCGCTGATCCAGCTCCGGGGGGAGCCGATCTACGCCAAGGCGGAATTCCTTAACCCCGGCGGAAGCATCAAGGACCGCGTGGCGCTGGCGATGATAGAAGGCGCCGAACGCGACGGCCTGCTCACGCCGGGAAGCATGCTGGTGGAACCGACATCGGGCAACACCGGCATTGGGCTTGCCCTGGCGGGACGCCTGAAAGGCTATCGCGTTACGATCGTGATGCCGGAGGGAATGAGCGAGGAACGCAAGAAGCTCATCACAGCGCTCGGCGCCGAGCTGGTGCTCACCCCCGATGATGAAAGTATCCCGGGCGCCGTAGCAAAGGCTAGGGAACTCGTGGAGGCGGATCCAACCTGTATCATGCTCGACCAATTCAGCAATAAGGACAACGCACGCGTTCACTACGAAGAGACCGCGCATGAACTATGGCGGCAAATGAACGGCAGCATCGCCTGCTTTATCGCCGGCGTTGGAAGCGGCGGAACACTTCAGGGAGTCGGCAGCTTCCTGAAGGAACGCAACCGGGATGTGCGCATCATTGCCATAGAACCGAAAAACGTCTCCGCCCTGCTGGGCCACGAGCCGGGCCTGCACCAGATCCAGGGCATCGGCGACGGATTTATTCCCGACCTGCTGGATGTCTCCCTCATCGACGACGTGGTGGAAGTCACGGACGAGGATGCCCTCGACACCCCCCGCCAGCTCGGCAGGGACAATGGCCTGTTGGTCGGTTTCTCGTCCGGCGCAAACGTCTGGGGCGCCCGGCATATACAAAGCAACATCGGCGGCAACATCGCCACCATCCTGCCCGACCGCGCCGAACGTTACTTCAGCACCGCACTGCTCTGAAGCGACGCTCCAAAGGGTGTGGCAGTCCTGTGGAGGGACGCCGTCCCCGGAGGTTGAAGATTTCCCCGATCCTTCGGGGCGTCCGTGGACAGCGGGGACGCTGTCCCTCCAGTTCCGCCCTGCACGGGACAAGGCGGGAGCCTCATCCTACCCGAACTTCCAATGTCTGGAAGTTTCAGGTTTTAGTTATTCCAAAGGTTGGAAGTTTTTTCCCAAGGACTGGAACCTATGTGGGGCAGACATTCCTGTCTGCCCATGAGCAGGTTGGCCGCTATGAGTCGCGTTCCGCGACAACGCGGTCACGCAAAAAACCTGCTCCACTTTTCCAATGATCGGAGGGACCGCTTCCCGAGTGAGGCCACGTTGCCGCGCCCTCCAGTTCCAATGTCTGGAAACCCTTGCTGTAGCCGGGGTCGTCGACCCCGGTCCGGGATCAACGATCCC
>JAIPIO010000091.1 GCA_021734595.1 Kiritimatiellales bacterium
ACGAAGGATTATCAAACTATGCAGTTCCCCATCGGCGCCATTAAGCAATACGCCAACCTGCCGGACGTCGAACTGCGGATCGTGCCATCGCGTTACTGGACCATGAACCTGTTGCCGATTGCATCGATTGACAAGACGAACTGCACCCTGACCACGACCGCGCCGGGCACCTATCCGCTGGGGCGCAACGGGATGATGGACCGGGACAATGCCTGGATTGAAAATGCCCTTGAAGTCCTGGACGAACCCGGCGAATGGGTGCTCGACAGCGCCCGGGGCCGACTCTATCTATGGCCCCGCGACGGGGAACCCGGCAACGATATCGTTGTGCCCGCCCTGACCGAGTTGATCCGCGTCGAAGGCGACATTGACTATGACGGACCGGAAGACCAACCGGTCACCGGTTTGGTTTTCCAAGGACTGACCTTCCGCCACGGCGACCGCTATCGATGGCACGGCCGGACCGGCTGGGGACTGCAGCATGATTGGGAATGTTTTGACAAACCAACCGCGCTCCTGCGGTTCCGCGGCGCGGAACGGTGCAGCGTTGAGGACTGCGAGTTCACGGATTCGGGCCATAGCGCCATTCGCCTGGACCTGCATTGCCAGAAAATCCGCATCACGGGCAACCACATCCACGGAATCGGCGGGGTCGGAATTCTGCTGGCCGGCTACGGACCGGGCACGAAAAACGTCAACCGCAACAACGACGTTTCCAACAATTATATCCATCACATCGGCCGGGAATACTGGGGTTCGGCGGGCATTTTTGCCTGGCAGAGCGGAGAAAACCGGATCGCGCACAACCACATTCACCATATACCCTACACGGCCATTGCCGCCACCGGCCGGATCGTCAAGGCCCAGCCCGGCCCGGCGGAATGTTCGCGGACGATTCGCTGGAACGAGACGCCCGAGACATACCTTAAATGGGACTGGGCCCGGCGCGAGCCCTATCTGCATGCCCGCAAAAACCGCATTGAATACAATGAGATCCACAACACCATGGAACGGCTGGGCGACGGAAACTGCATCTATGTCTCGGGCGCCGGAGGCGGCAACGAGGTGCGCCGCAACTTTTGCCATGACTGCACCGGCGACTACATGAACGCGGTAATTCGCTGCGACGACGATCAAAACGACACCTTGATAGAGGGCAATATCTGCTGCCGCACCGGCGGGTTCGGCGAGGGCATCATCAGCAAGGGGGATAACGACATTATCAACAACATTATTGCCGACCTCCGCCCCACCGGTCGACATCGCGGCTACATCGTGTTTCCCTACGGCGCAATCACGGGCACGACGATTGCCCGCAACATTATCTACAGTGGAAACCCCGGGCAGATTATCTGCCACCACAGCCAGCCGACGCACCGCGGAGAGCCTCCACGGTTCGGAGACGTCAAGGCGGAAAACAACCTGTATTTTTCGACTGCCGAAACAGCATGGGGAAAAGAGCATCTCAACGCCCAGCGGAAGCTCGGCAACGAACGGCAAAGCGCCATTGGCGATCCGCTGTTCGCCGACATCGGGCAGGACGACTTTGCATTCCGGCCTGATTCGCCGGCACCGGCCATGGGAATCAAACAGCTCGATTCCGGGCGAGCAGGTCTGGAACCGCTCTACCGCCGGCGATTCGTGGGGCGACGGCTTCGAACGCAAATCACACCGTCCGCCCACATCCTGCGCCAACCCATCCGGGTATCGATCAGCTGCACCGACCCGTCGGCACAGATTCGCTATACCCTCGACGGATCCGAACCCGGCCCGGATGCCGCGCGCTACCAGACTCCATTCCAACTCGATCGGCCGGCCGTGGTCCGGGCAACCTCGTTGGCAAGGAACGCCACCGATCTGACCGGCGCCCAGGTGCGCTACGGCGCGCCTCCCACTCCTATTGTGGAAGATTTCGAAGCGCTCCCGGCCGGGGCCACGGTACTCGGCACGGAGACCAGCGAAGATCCGAAATTTCCTCAATTCACCATACGGGCCAGCACCGATCAGGCCGCAGACGGAAACCGCAGCCTGAAGATTACGGACGGACCGGGACAGGCGAAAAGCTTTACGCCGTTGATCACCTGGCACTGCCAGCACCTCGAAGGAAAAATGACGGGGCGCTTCGATGTACGCATGGACGCCGCGACCGGCCTGCGCTACCAGTGGCGCCACTATGAATCGGGCTATCGCGAGGGTCCCACGATCGATTTCCGTCCCGGCGGGAACGTGACGCATGGAGGCAAAACCCTGTTGACCATTCCGTTGGAGCAGTGGGTGCGCTTCGAGGTGACCTGCCTGTTGGGCGACGCATCCGACGCCACCTTCGATCTGCGGGTCTGGCTACCGGGCAAAGACCGGCCCGAGACCTTCCGGGGACTTTCCATGAGCAAGAAATTCCAGCGTCTGGATTGGGTATCCTTCATCGCCCAATCAAAAGAATCCTCCACCTGCCATGTCGACAACGTCGAGGTCCGCGAGGAATAATCCGCAACACGGCAGATGGTTCCAATGATTGGAAATTCTACCGCCGGTTTTTCCAGTGATTGGAAACCGCGTTTCCGCAAACGCAACGAATGTTTCCCAATACATTTCGCTTGCATTTCTGGCTAGTCAGGCTAGTTTGCTGAAAAGTAACAAGGAGGGCGAAATGGTCAAAAACACATGGGCATTGCAGGATGCAAAAAACGGATTCAGCCGCGTGGTTGACAGCGCGCTTAAGGACGGGCCGCAAACCGTGACCCGCCATGGAAAGGAAGCGGTAATTATTTTGTCCGTCGATGACTACCGCGAAGCAACCCGCAACAGCGGATCGTTGGTGGACTTTTTCCAGGCATCCCCGCTTAAAGGTCTCGATCTCGACACCAAACGTACCAAGGATACAGGCCGCGAGGTTGAGCTTTGAAATACCTGCTCGACACCTGCCTGCTGTCCGAACTCACCAAGCCAGAACCTTCGGCCAAGGTTATTGAATGGATTGCTGTACAGGATGAGACCCACCTATTTATCAGCGTCCTGACCATCGGCGAAATCCTGAAAGGCATAGGCAAATTGCCAAAAGGCCGCAAAAAGCTTCGATTGCAAGCATGGATAGATCACGACCTGCGCGAACGCTTCAAAGGCAGGATTCTATCCGTCGATGATGAGGCCGCGGAAACATGGGGAACCCTCTCCGCAGAAGCCGAATCCAAAGGGAAAAAGCTCCCCGTCATTGATGGCCTGCTCGCCGCAACCGCCATCGCAAACGGCCTGACCGTCGCAACCCGCAACACCAAAGATATCCAAGCCTCCGGTGCCAACTGCATCAACCCGTGGCAATAAATGTATTTATAGATCAGGAGATGTCATGAAACGCCAAAAAGACACCATTTACCTATTGGGGAAACAACGGATTTTACATAGCCAATAACACTTTTTATTTGAGGAAATATATTACAGCATACTTATCAAAGCTATTTTTTGGTACATTGAGTTTATAGCCACCTGTCTTCGTTTTATTCAGGGGCAAGCGGATAGACTCATCAGAGAGAACCCTATGGAATGTTGCGTGGCTAAGAGGCGTTTCGGAATTCAATGTTATTTCAATATCCGAGGTAAATGGCGGGAAGTCCACTTTCTCATCCACACTTATTTGCTCCCCTTTCCTATATTGTTTTTTGCCGCCAATATTTAGCAAATGAAGGCAGTATTTTTTTAAGCATGCTATATTTGCCGATTCATAAAATGTTGCTAAACAATTGTTCCCCCCCATATCAAAAGAGACTATTGGTTTTTCGAGGTTCGCATTCATGAGTTCACGAATCACGTCTCGCAATTCTGTACTGTAATTAATTGGATATTTGTTTTTTGAGGAATGCGCCCCACCCAGCGTTTTGTTGGCAGCAGTAAACAACCTACTTTCAAAATTATTGGCAACAATATTTGATGGAAGATAAACCATTTTCCCTTTGCCATAATTTCTTTTATAGATCAATGGAATGGCTTTATCTTCAGCAACCATTTCACCTAACGGGGTCCAGTGATTTATATCAGGCTCAACTTTGTAATAATTCACCTGCATGCTAATCGGAAATGCTTTTTGGCTTGAGAAATGTACAGTGCAATCGGCGATGGTTTGAACTGTTTTGTCAACTTCCAAACCCAATTGCGGCAAAAGTTGCTGTACACCACTCATTCGAGTTGCAATGACAACCCCCCCATTTTTGATGTACGTTTGAAGAATGGCTTGTTGTGATTTATCCAAACCTTCACCGTTGGAAATCAAGAGGCACTTATATTGCGACAATTTGTCTAATGAAAGGGATTCCTCACCAATCACATTGTATTGAACATTGATATCAGCCAACGTTTGTAGCCAACCCTGATATTCCTCATGGTAATGCTTATCGTCTAAACTTAGATTTCTAGAGGTTTCAGAAAAAAGCACCGCTGTATCAGCTGCAGGGTAGTAGTTGAGTTTCGACATCCGGTATGGCCAGGCATTTAATTTATGGCTTAAATCAATATCGTAAGTTCTCAATTTTAAGTTAACGCGACTAGCCTGACATAAAGACCATCCAAATACATACTCGTGTAAAGGCATACTCCTGAAAAGGATCCAGGTCGGATTCCCATTGTATGCTATAGAAAAACCCTGACGGCTTTTGGTGCGGCCAAAAATGGCTCTCCAATTGTTCACAACATTATCACCATGAAACTCATCTCCAAAATAATCACTATACCTTGGGAGTTTGCCTATCAATGTATTGTTGTTGGCAACTTGCCTTGAAAAATGCTGCGCAGAATACTGTGAAAATATCAGTGACGGTTTGATGCGTTTTAGGGCGGGCACAATATTTTTCAAGAATTCGTTGGCGCTTTTTCTTCTCCATTTTTCAAATTTCAGTCGGTTAATGTTATGGGACGATTCAGCAAAATCCTTTGTATTCACGTCAAATACCTCGATGCCCGTTTCCTGCTTGAACAATCTCCTACACGTATCACAGGCACAGCATTTATCTAAAAATTGCGTTTCATCTATTTGGTAGCCATCAATATTTGTTTTTTGCTGGAATTTTTGCAGATAGCTGCAGCACGAATCGTGGAAGTTTTTTGAGTTTGAGCAGTAGCTAAGCGTCAAGTTCAAAGGGTCCGCAGCACTTCTTTGCAAACAATTTGGATCGCGCTTCAACGCCTCAATTAAATTTTCAATACCAAAATAGTATATCCAGTTAAGGTCTTGGTGATCGATTGCCGCCATGCCAAATCGGTGGGCGACTTCACAGATTAGTTTTGTGTTTCTTAATAAAATATCGCTCCATACCGTGTTGTGAATTTCTTGGCGAAAATGACGCCCATTAAGCCAAAAGGCAAAAAATCCACCTTTTCTCAGCAAATCAACCCGTTTTTGAATATGTTCTTTAGTATCAAATCCTGTTCTAGTTCCATTAAGAGACGCGTTAAATGTTTCTATATCACTGTTCCAGACATTATCTAATTGAACCGCTGTTTGTTTAATATCGGCCAGTTGTTCCAGGTGGTAGCTTTTTTTGATCCATTCAGCTGATAAATCTGGATAAATAAACCAACTTCGACTAAATAGATAATCTTCCTGAATGCCAACAAGCGGCGTGAAAGCCAACGTGTTAATGACCCAATTGTTCCCCTCAAAGAAACAATCAATAATGCCGTTTTGACTCCATGCATATGTTGTTTGACAAGAAAATTCACCGGGATCTCGTGCGGGATGTTGAAGCGAACCACCATGGCCTATGCTCATTTTGAGTGGCCCTACCTTCTCCTTATTGCTCCCGGAGATTAAAGTGACCAAGTATAATCCATCATGGACCGTCGTTTTAAAAGTTGCGCTTTGTTCTCCATTTGCTTTGAGGTAACTGCTGCACATGGCATTTGGGTGGTTTGTTTTTACCGTCTCAAGATCAACCTTTGAACTCCACCCAAAGGTTTTTATTTTTTAAAAAAGCGACCTTTCAGCCACTTTCTTGTGGTATTTCGATATGCGATCACCAAATTGATACCGGTTAGACGTTTTTATAAACCGACCGCCAAATCCACTTATGTTATTAAAATGAATCTTGTCGTATTCTAAAACCTTATTGTGGAAGACCAGCTTAAACTCCCGCGTATCGCCCCAAATAACTCGACGAAATGCAAAACTCAAGCAATAGAATTCTCCTTCCTTTTTAAAGGTGATCTTGTCCTCACATTTAATCGATTTTCTCCCCATGCTATGTTGTCCGGCTGGGTTGAGATCAATCGTTAGGGCCAAATTTTCCCCAGATAAAGAAAGCCACCGCAATGTGCTTAATTTTTTGCAATCTAACTCCTCATTGATTTCTCCACTCATTTTTTTAATTTTGGCCATTGTCGAGCCCACTACAGCTTTGTACTTGCACTTTTCAAGCAAGTTTGCCGGTATAAGCAATCTATAATCAACGCCAACATTATAATCTTCCTGGCCGGCGCTTTTTTCTTCGCTGCCACTTGTGTAGGGATCTATTTTGATAATCCAAGTTACTTCCACTTTCTCTTTTGAAGCTCCCGTCTCCCGGTAGTATGAGAACCTACCTGGAATATGCTTGGAGTACCGGGTGACTTGTTCAAAACCCAATTTAGGAGCTAGCTCTTTTATTGAACCGTTCTCTAAGTTGCCAAGCGTCATGGACTCCCCTGAAATGAAGCTTTTTCCATTTATGTTTATTTCCAGCAGCTCGCTTTTACCAATACTTAGCTCTGTATTTTTGATGGCGGACTCGGCAATCGCGGCAGTGGTCATCGTTCCGGCGGTAGCGGCAGATGTTGCCGCAACAGTCGACTTGATGAATTGGCGGCGATTGGACTTTGATGAAGCATTGCTGTTCACGGGCGGGCTCCTGATTGACCTTAATGATTAGTTCTTCTTTATACAAATCCTGTCGTGTCGAACCGTGCCGTTCGGCACTATTTCCTGTTGGAAATCATGCTTTGCGACGTAGCATTTCTTTGTTCAGGGCAGGCAAGAAATTGATAGACAGCAATATTTGACGGCAGGAAAATGGAAGGGAATCCGGTTCCTTATTATTGCAACGCCCTTCGGTTGTTGTTTCGTGCCTCAAGCCACGCTTCGCGTCCGTCGTTCCATTTTTTTGTCTTCCAACAATTTGGTTCCGGCTCAGCCGGGTGGGGATATTGATGCCGTGATTCTATTCTGCATCTATGGCAAACAGATGAGTCAGCGTCCTGATATACATCGAATCTTTGGTAATGGCCGGGGTCGATTTGCACTCTTCGCCCAGTTCATTTCGTGCCAGCAACTTAAACTTATCCGATGCCTCAAACACGGCTACGGAACCGTCTTTTGATGCAATAAAAATCTTTCCTCCCGCTACCACCGGAGAACCATAGAACAGTTTATAATCCTCCAACTGCTCCGACCAAACCTTCTTTCCGTCCTTATGCGTGTAGCAGCTTACCAGTCCCTTGTCTTCGACCAAAAACAGATGCTCCTTATAGACAACAGGCGTCGGGATATGGGGAATCTCCGCTTCAATCCGCCAGACTTCCTCTGTTTTGTTGTTGTTTACCAACCGCAGTGCCACGATGTGTTTTGGATATTTTGTAAAGCCGCACACCCCGATCATGAGATCCCCTGCAAGGACGGGAGAAGCAATCGCCCGCTCGCTTTTCTCCGTCGGAAAAGCCCGGTTTTCCCACAGCACCTTCCCGCTTTCGGGATTTACGCCGGTCATGCCATGGATCCAGTTAACAAACAGCAATTGTGCCTTGCCGTTCTTATCCGGGTACAGGCAGGGCACCGAAAAGGTGATCCGCTGACTTTCCCGGTCGATCTTCCATTTCAGTTTTCCGGTCTTGGCATCCAGCGCGATGAGATTCCCGTCGTCCTTATGGTCGTTTCCGAGGATCATGAGGTTTTTATACAGAATAGGCGAGGCTCCGAAACCATGGCCTTCCGTAATAGGCTCGCGCGACTCCTGCCACAGAACCTTTCCCTTGTGATCCAGTCCGACGATGGAAAGTGCTTCCTTGTTGCCCCATGTAAAAAACACCCCGCTTTCATTCACCGCAGCAGTGGTTGAAGCCATGCTGTTCAGCGGATGATGCCTGGCGGCAGCAGCCTTGAAATCCTTGTCCCACAGAATTTTTCCGGTTTCTTCATCAAGGCACAATGCGGTCCGGGTCCCGCTTTTCTCATCGGCCGTCAGGAGATAGATTTTATGGTTCCAGATGACCGGCGATCCAACGCCCGTGCCGGGCAGCTTGACTTTATAGCGATACGATGAATCAGTCCATTTGGCGGGAATTTTTGTGTCACTGACCCCACTCCCGTTAGGCCCCCGAAACCGGGTCCAGCCGTTGTCAGCATGTGCCAGACTGGCCAAGGCAATAAACAGAATCAGAGTTAAACTGACGATTTCCAGGCGATGCGGACACGCCCCCGACGGGATTGTTTTGGATAAAAGTTTCATGGTCAAATAGTAGTTGGATGGTGATGGTTTAGTCAAGGCTAGCGGACACCATGAAAAAGGATAAATCAAATTCGCTCCACTCCGTCATTGTTGAATATTACGACCCCGCTTTATGTGGCTCCCCTTTACAGCCGTAGATTCCGGCCGCCTGAACCGTTTTCCGAAGATTGGAAACACATATGGGCATCGCTCCCAATCACAGAGACAGGCGATAAACCACCACATCGTGCGACGCGACCGAGCTTTTTATCCGGTCTTTATATTTTCCAAAATCCTTGCCCGCCCAAATATCGCGAACCCTTTTTTCCGTACCCTTTTCTAGTCCCAGGTCGCTCCATTTTACATCGGCCTCGACAGCCGATTCCCCGCGATTCAGAACGCATACCGCCAGATCGCCGTTCGACAGCGGTTTGGTGAAAATCTCGAGGTCTCCCGTGTCCAGAACCTTGACCGCTTGTTTGCACAGTCTGTCCTGGTTGATGGCGATCATCTCCTTGTGCGTGATGATTTCCAGGACCTCATCGGGAATATCTCTGAGATCGCTGCCCAGGATAAGCGGCGCGGTCAACATGCACCATAGCGAGAAGTGCGCCCGGTTCTCCGAGGCCGTCAGCTTCCCGTTGCCCACCTCCAGCATATCCGGGTCGTTGAAGGCTCCCGGACCGCACAACACCTCCAACCCCTCCTGCATATCCAGGATATGCATGATGCGATCCCACTTCGCGCTGATGTCGCCCGAAGTCCGCCACATCACGCCGTAGTCGGCCGACCAACTGAAGGCCTCGACCATTTCTTTCTTGGAAAACAGTCGAGGAGGGTTTTTCTTCTCCTCTTTGCTTAGGGACTTCTTGAGGTCCCACATTCTTTTCTTGTTGTCGGGGTGATAGCGCGACACGCCCCCGGCCCAGCCCTTTTCGCAGATGGCGTGGACGATATCGGGGTTTCCCCGCTTCAAGGCTTCGTTGAAGCACCGGTAGCGTTCAATGATCTTCTCCCTTTCGAGATGTTGCTCCTTGTTGCGCGTCGGGCAATAGTCGTACTTTACATACTTCACGCCCCAGTCCGAAAACTGCCTGGCGTGCAGCACCTCGCGGCCCAGGCTCCCCGGATAGTCCGCACAGGTTCGCTTATTCGGAGAAGAGTAGATGCCAAGCTCGAAGCCGCGCGACCGCACATGCTTGACCAGCGCCGGAATTCCATTCGGGAACTTCTTCGGATCGGGCAGCAGCTCACCCTTCCCTCCCAGTTCCTTCGCCTGCCAGCAGTCGTCGATGACCAGGTACTTGTAGCCCGCCTCGGCGAGTTTATGCTTCTTCGCTCCGTCGGCGATCTCCTTAATCAAGGCCTCCGAAATATTGCCGTGGAAGCGGTTCCAGGAATTCCAGCCCATCGGAGGGGTCTTGGTCTGTGCAAAGACAGGCAGCACGGCGAACAAAACCGCAATTGATAATGCTTTTTTTTTCATAATAAATTCTCATCAAAAAAGGAAGCGGCGGCAGACATGGCGGTTTCAAAGAAACCCTTGTCCCTCAGGAACGGATGGGGAGCGCCGGGAATAATCAATAGACCGGAACGTATTTTCAGGCGATCCATATCAGTCCTGATCGGCAACGCATGCGTATCTGAATTATCCAACTCACCCGTAATGAACAGCATGGGCGGATCGCTGGGGTCGAGATGCCTTCGCGGGGATGCCAGCTGATACGTTTCCTTGTTTTCGTCCAGCGAACCACCCAGAAAATCGTGCCAGATTTTCGCGCCGGGTTTTGCGGTCATTTCCCTTATGCGGTCGGTTTCCAGATCGCTTTGGGCGCCCATGGGAACGGCCGCCTGGATGGCGCTGGAAAAACCTGCATTCCCGCCGTCGCCCTCAAGCGCTTCAACCCCGGAGGACGTCGCCAAAAGCGCGGCAAGGTGTCCGCCTGCGGAGTGACCGATCGCGCCGATACGCTTAGGATCGATGCCGTGCTTTTCGGCATTGGCGCGGAGCCACCGAACAGCGGCCTTGCAGTCCTGGATCTGTGCCGGAAACGGCGCCTCGCCGCTGAGTCTGTACGAAATCGAAACAGCCACATAATTTCGCTCAGCCAAATACTCGGCAACCTTATGGAAATTCCTGCTGTTCCCCTTACTCCATCCGCCCCCGTGTATGCAGACAATGGCAGGCATAGGCTTCTTTTGTTTGGTTGGCTTAAAGAGGTCGAGTTGAAGTTCGCGCGTGCCGTACCGGGCAAAGGTCAACCCCTCGATTTTCTTTATCTCCGCCCTGCCCTCAAGCAACAGGCAAAAAGACAGTGCCAACAAAAGGTGAACTCTCATTTTCATCATCCTTTCCACAACCGGATTTTCATGGTTTTGGTTCGTCATTGAAAGCAATTTGAAACAAAAATGGATAAGCAATCGATCTTCCAGCACTAGCGGCACGTGCAAATCACCGAACAATAAGCATCCGCACACCAAAAGGTTCCAGTTCTACAACGAATTCCTCCGGCAGGAAATCAAAGTACCGCTCAACCGATTTATCAATCCGGTGAAGCCTTGCAGGGCGTCCCGCCCCGGCATCCCTAACCCGCACCTGCTGCGGTTGCGCGGTGGCATTGACAATCACGGTGCCGACTGATCCATCAGGTGCTTTAAAGCGTCCGGCAGTCACGGTCTGCAATGGCCGCGTAGCGCACTTTCCCAGAGTTTCAGCCTTCTTGTCCGACCCCTTCTGCCGTTGGGGAACAAACCACTCCTCGCGCTCTTTGCAAAACACCTGCGGCGGATGCAGGGTTTCCCCCAGAAGCAGGTATTCCGGGAAGGATGCAAACGGCCGACAGAAAGCAAAAAAGGCCTGTGACACCTCTTCGGTCCACTTATCTTTGGCCTGCAGGGGCACCTGATGGGCAAAGGGACAGGGAATGAGACCACGCGTCACGTTATGGGCAAGAGCCTGGCAACGCAAGCCGGGTGAGACCTTGGCCCCCTTGGGACCCTGACCCTGCACCAGCGCAGCACCGAATGCAGTAACATAGTCGTGGTAAAGATAGGAAAAGAGCCCAACCGATCCCTCTCCGCCGGAAGCATGATCCAGCACACCGAATTGGCGGCTCCAGTAGGTGGCCATCACCGGAATAATCATCTCGCCGCAGTTCTCAACAAAAAGGCCAATCTCGGGATTAACCTCGCGTCCCTGCCGGATTATCTCTGCGCAGAGATCGTGGAATCCGCTCCACATCCACGCGCCGTATCCCGGTGGGTGTCCGTGGCCGGCTGCATAGCAGGGCTCGCTCTGTCCCCCGCCGATCTCCTGGTCAAAGCTTATCAGCGGGGTTCCCAGCTCCGCGGCTTTAAGAAAGATATCCAGCATGGTCTTCCGGGCCTCCTCACTGCCATGGCAGAGTTTGGCGGAAAGACCGCGCCAGCTTCCGGAAGATCCGACCGCATCCGTTTTATCCACCAGCCAAGGAGTACCATCGGTACAATGAACGGTCATCGCCTGCCGACGTTTAAACTGAGCCGAGTCATCAAATTCCGGACCATTGGAGGTCTGCGGCCGCCGAATCACCCACCAATAACCGGAGGTCAGGAAAGCGGTGCGGTCTCCTTGTGCCAAAAGCGTTTTATTGGCGTTACGCCAGGCCTCATCCGAAGGAATGGTGGGAAAATAGTTAATACCGGCCCAGGTGCCGCGATTCTCCCAACCATAGGGGATGGCGATCATGTGATCCACGCCGGCGCGTCTTCTGTATTCAGCGACCACCCCGGGGAGATGTTCGAGGTTCGGCCCAAATGAACCGTTGTATCCCTTGGGGCTTCCGATACCGAATATGATTCCCGCGGAACCCTCTTTGAGAAAGGCGGGAATATCGTCGCGCTGCGTCAGCTTGCGTGCACACCAGGGCTGATTACGGGCCCAGCATTTATACAGATCCGCTGCCGCGCGCCAGTTGCCGGTGAAAACACCCATCACGGTATCGTAGGGCACCGATCCATCCCCGGGCAGTTCCGGCCGGAGGTGACTGATCTTGAATTCAACAAAGCGATCCTCCACCATCTCCGCCTCAAATTCCTTGCAGTGCCCGGCGGCATCCTGCGTGGCCAGCATCAAGCCGGCCGTATCATCGTACAGCGCCATCATCTGAACTGCGGCACCACCGGGATAGGCGCCATGCAGATGGCGGTTGAGACGCCCCGGGGTGTTCACCACGATGCCGTCGGTATGACTCTGAGGAAACAGCAGGCGGTCATCGGCCGCATCCTTGCCCAAAGAGGATGATGCGGCAAAACAGGGATAACGGATTGCTGCCACAGCCTGATCAGAGGGATTCTTCACATCCATCCCGAAATGGAGCAGTTCATCGTCGCCGGCGGTTATCCTAACGGTTACCACCATGCCCGGTTCCGGCCCATCGCTGAACACGCCCTGCAGGGAGCCGGCGGAGGCCCTGGACCATTTCTGCCGGATAAAATCATCCGCGGTCAGTTCCAACGCCTCGCCCCGCTGCCAGCGGCTCAGGCGGAGACGGAATAGCGGCCGGCGCTGTGCGGAAGATGTAAAGCACTGCCCCGTTGCAGTGTCCTCCAGGTGACGCAGCGAACCGCTCTCGCGGTCAATGGCCGCAACCAGTCCACCGGCCGAACCCCCGATATGCGGGCCGGATTCAAAG
>JAIPIO010000092.1 GCA_021734595.1 Kiritimatiellales bacterium
CCGTTCAACTTCGTTGTCACTCAGCGGAACGGGCCGCTCGCCACCCAGAAATCCAATCACACTCGGCGTATTCTGAATAAAGTACCAAGCTCTTTCATTAAAGGTATTGCCTTCATCGTACAGCGCAATATGCGTCAGGATATACCCTGGAAAAAACTTGCGCTTCACGGTTGTCTTTTTCCCTTGCTTTACTTCAGAGACCTTCTCGGTTGGAATCAGCACCTCGCCGATCACATCCTCCATCTCCTCCTGCTTCACGCGGCTGGCAATATTACTCTGGACCTTGTACTCGTGCCCGGAAAGTGTATGTAAAACGAACCACTGTTTTTCCATGAGAACCTAATTTCAAATATTGATTTGCAAGTTTAGCGGAAAAACAAACGCGACAGAGCCGTATTCACGGCATCGCACATGCCAACATAGACCCCCAGAATGGTTACGGCAATGACCACTACCGCAGCGGATCCCATGAGCTCTTTCTTGGTAGGCCACGAGCACTTCTTCAGCTCCATCCCCACCTCTTCAAGAAAGGTTCTTAAGCCTCCGACAGTTTCCGTAATTTTATTCATCCTGTACTTTCCGATTGTTTCGAAAAACTGGCAGGTCAGAAGGGAGTCGAACCCCTAACCCCCGGTTTTGGAGACCGGTGCTCTGCCAATTGAGCTACTGACCTGTCTTCAAAACCAATTTTTCCTATTTAATTTCGCGATGCAAGGTGTGCTTCTGTTCACGCGGACAATACTTCTTGACCTCTAACCGACCGGCACCCAGTTTCTTGTTCTTGGTGCCTGTATAGTTGCGCTCTTTGCACTCCGTGCAGGCCAGAGTGATTATATCTCTTGGCATGGTTTCCCGTCCTGTTTTCAGGTGTACAGGTTTCCCAGCAGGACCTGTTCCTGCCCGGAAACCGGCAACACGTCATTACTCAACAATATCAGTCACGCGACCGGCGCCAACTGTGCGGCCACCTTCACGGATCGCAAAACGCATGTGCGCTTCCATCGCAATCGGCGTGATCAGCGTCACATCCATAGCAACGTTGTCGCCAGGCATAACCATTTCCACGCCTTCCGGCAGGACAATGTCGCCCGTTACATCAGTGGTGCGGAAGTAGAACTGAGGGCGGTAACCCTTGAAGAACGGAGTGTGGCGCCCGCCTTCATCCTTGCTCAATACGTATACTTCGCCCTTGAACTGGGTGTGCGGTTTGATGCTGCCCGGCTTGGCCAGAACCTGACCGCGCTGCACTTCGTCTTTCTTCGTACCACGCAGCAGTACACCCACATTGTCCCCGGCCTGACCTTCGTCAAGGATCTTGCGGAACATTTCAACACCCGTGCAGGTGGTGGTGGCCGTATCCTTGAGGCCGATGATCTCAACCGGGTCACCCGTGTGGATAACACCGCGCTCAACACGACCGGTCACCACCGTACCGCGACCTTCGATAGAGAACACGTCCTCGATCGGAAGCAGGAAAGGCAGATCGGTTACGCGTTCCGGTTCCGGAATCCAGCTGTCAAGCGCTTCCATCAGTTCCTGAATACAGGCCGCTTCCGGTCCCTCGGGATTGTTGATGGCCGGCAGGGCTGCGCCGCGGATGATCGGACTGTCAGGGGAAAACTCATACTTTTCGAGTAACTCCTGAATTTCCATTTCAACGAGCTCGATCAGCTCTTCGTCGTCGACGAGGTCGCACTTGTTCAGGAAAACAACAATTTTCGGAACACCCACCTGGCGGGCCAGCAGAATGTGCTCGCGGGTCTGCGGCATCGGACCCGAAGGCGCTTCAACCACGAGAATCGCGCCGTCCATCTGGGCAGCACCGGTAATCATGTTCTTAATATAGTCGGCATGGCCCGGACAGTCTACGTGGGCGTAGTGACGATTGTCCGATTCGTATTCCACATGCGAGGTCGCAATGGTCAGAATCTTGGTGGAGTCGCGGCGACCTTGGGATTCAGAAGCCTTGGCAACTTCATCATATGCGATGTAGTTAGCCAGCCCCTTGTGGCTCTGCACACAAGTGATTGCAGCGGTTACTGTAGTTTTACCATGGTCAACGTGACCAATTGTTCCCACGTTCACGTGGGGCTTGTTTCTTTCGAATTTTTCCTTAGCCATTTGGTTTACCTCCTGAACCTTACATTTATCTGTTTCTAATTCTCAAAACTTACTGGAGCCCACGAGCAGATTCGAACTGCTGACCTCATCCTTACCAAGGATGCGCTCTACCAACTGAGCTACGTGGGCAAAACCCATCCTTAAACGGACTCCTCTTCGGATTTTCCATTCCCACCGATATTAAAAAAGACAAAGCCACCTTCTGCACATCTCCGCTCTCAAATGCGCCATAAGATCCCTTTACCTCTGATTTTATTTATTGTTTTCAGTGCCAAAGCCTATTTGGCACATAAGGCGGGAAACTTTATATGAAAAAGTTCGCCTGTCAACCCCTCATTCAAAAAATATTCAGCAAATTCGAGGCAGGGGATCCGAGGCCAGAATCCCCAATGTTCGCAGGGTTCCCATTTCGGTTTTAAGCACGGTTTTCCCCGGAAAATCTTCCAGCACGGTTCCGATCACTGCGGAATCTGTGCCCAGCGGGTCGTTTTTCAGGATTTCAAGAGCTTTTTCCAAACTGGACTCCGCGACCACGAAAACAACCTTGCCCTCATTCGCACTGTATAGCGGATCCAATCCCAGCAATTCAGCAACGCCCTCCACCGCCTCGGAAAGCGGAATATCGTTCTCCTCCAGTTGTATGCCCCATGGACGGTTTTCCGTCAACTCGTTCAACGCCGTTGCCAATCCGCCGCGCGTCGGATCGCGCATCCACTTCACATTCACCTCGCTCAGCACCGCCGCAATCAGCCCGTTCAGCGGCGCACAGTCGCTCTGCAGGTTTGAGCGCAATGGAAATCCCTTTCGCAGCGTCAGCAGTGCCATCCCGTGGTCGCCAATCGTGCCGCTCACAATAATTTTGTCGCCCGGATTAATCACATCTGGTGCCATCGGCGTTTCCAGCACCCCGATCCCCGCCGTATTGATAAAGATGCCGTCGCCCTTGCCGTGCTCCACCACCTTCGTGTCGCCGCAGACAATCCGGACGCCCGCCTCGCGCGCCTTCGCCGCAATCGACTTCACAATCCGCTCCAGCAACCCGATCTCCAGCCCCGCCTCCAGAATCATGCCCAGCGACAGCCACATCGGCCGCGCCCCCATCACCGCCAGATCATTCACCGTGCCGCACACCGCCAGCGTACCGATATCCCCGCCCGGAAACTCCAACGGACTCACTACATATGAATCCGTCGTGAAAACGATCTGTGGGGCAGACTTTCCAGTCTGCCCTGCGCCCGGCGTTCCAATGCCTGGAAGTTTTGAACCTGAATTTTCCGAACTCTGGAGTTCCTCCAGCGCCGACATTCCAAACCCTGTAATTTCGGACGAAACACTTTCCAATGGTTGGAAAGCTGGCTCCTCCGCCTTTCCAAAGTCTGGAAAAAGCACCGCGCCGTCATCCAGCGTATCCGGTCCCACGTCCCCTAGGTGCTTCAGGAAAACATCCCGCACCAGATCGCGCGTCATCCGCCCGCCGGAACCGTGGCCCAGAATTATTTTTTCGGAAGACATAAAACTCCTCGTTGCAAAGGCAGGACGGTACACAACCCCCTGCTGATTATCCAATATAAAAACATCGCCTTGCCACAAACCTACTGTATAAATGGATAGAAGCGCTCTTCCGGGCCGATACCAACGGGAGCATGCCCATATCGTCTGGGAAGCGGTTTTCTGTCATTTAATTGAGGAGAAAAACCATGAACACTGATCGTATCCAGTCACCACGCCGGGATTTTGTCAAACTGTCTTCCGCCGCCATTGCGGGTGCGGCACCCTTGGCCGCAACAATACCCGCCTCCATTTATGCCGCCGGCTCGGATAAAGTCCGTGTCGGGGTCATCGGCTGCGGAAACCGCGGTAGCGGTGCAGCCACCAATTGTCTGGAAGCCGACCCCTCCGTGGAAATCGTTGCGGTAGCCGACGCGCTGAGCGACCGGGTTGCGGCATTCACGAACAAGGTCCATGCATTGTGCCAAAAGCAGTCCATCAACTCAAGACAGCGGGTCCGGGTGACCCCGGACACGACGTTCATCGGTTTTGACGGATACCGCAAGATGCTTGCGATGGATGATCTGGATCTGGTGATCATCACCTCACCCGTGACATTCCATCCGCTCCACCTTGAAGCGACTATTAATGCCGGGAAAAACGCGTTCATGGAAAAACCCGCCGCGGTTGACCCTGTCGGTGCGCGCCGGGTTATCGCCGCAGGTGAGCTGGCCAGACAGAAAGGGCTGGCCGTCGGCGTCGGCACGCAACGGCGGCACCAGGCGACCTACCTGAACAACCACCGGCAGGTTGCCGATGGCGCCATCGGCAGGATCGTTTCCGGGCGCATCTGGTGGCTGGGCGGAGATCCGCGGGTGACCCTCGAACGGATCCCGGGGGAAAGCGATGCGCAGCTCATGGTGCGCAACTGGTATCAGTTTGTTGCCATGTGTGGCGATCATATCGTTGAACAACATGTCCACAACATCGATGTTGCAAACTGGTTCATCGGTCGCCCGCCGCAGCTGGCACTTGGCTTCGGTGGCCGTGCCCGCCGCGCACTGGGCGATCGCTATGACTTTTTCAGCGTCGACTTTGATTATGGCGAGGGGGTCACAGTCCACAGCATGGCCCGCCAGGTCAACGGCTGCTACAAGCGCGTCGGGGAGCAGCTTTTCGGCACCGAGGGCTCCGTTTGGCCCGGCGGAAAAATCACCGGCAAAGGCACCCGCGCCCCCAAGAACAAGAAAGAAACCAATCCTTACGTGCAGGAACACGCGGATCTCATCCAAAGTATCCGTGAGGGCAATCCTCTAAACGGCGCCCGCAGTGTTGCCGAAGCCACCCTTGCCGCGATCATGGGGCGCATCTCCGCCTATACCGGTCAAATCGTCCGCTGGACCGATCTTACCCAAAACACAAAAAGTCCATGGTATGACCTCTCGCTTTCACCGACTCCCGAGGACTTCGAAACCGGTAGCGTGAAGCTTCCTCTCGACGGGGTTATTCCCGTGCCAGGAACCGCAGAGGCTTGAGAGAAGATATATCAGCAACAAGAAATCTTGTCCCAAGGCTCCGGTTACTCTACTTTCCGCGCTGATGGATCAAACAGGGTCTTGCATGAAAACTCGTTATTACATGGTTGCACGGCTTTGCGGATTGCTCGCGTGGCTGATCATCGGGCTTTGCCAAACGAGTGCATCCGCCCGCGAGGTCGTGGCGGGTTACCGCAATGATTACCAGTCGGATACGATGCCGACCGGCTGGAGCTACATGTGGAACGCAGGCGGCGATGTTGCCGACCCGGCCAACTATGCGCTGCTCGAAGCCGACGGGGTCGAATGGGATACCGATGCCTCGAACCCCGGACAGCCGGATCCGGCGCCCGGCTCCCACCTCCAACTGCACAGTACGGGCGGGCATCCCGGCACCGGCAATCCCGACCGTTACGCGATCGCGGCATTCAACGTTTCCCTGCCCGGACACTACTTCATTACGAACAGTTTCATTACATTGTCCAACACCAACTTTGGCGGCAGCGTGGATGGTGTGCACCTGCGTGTTCACGTTACGGACCGTGCGCCCGTTATCGATCTTGTCCTGACGGCCCTGCAGACGACGAATTTCAATGCCGACCTTGGTCTTATCGAGCCCAGAGCTTCAATTTATGTTGCCGTTGGCGAAAACGGCACTTCCACACGCGATGCGTTTAAAATGGATTTCCAGATCGAACGGTCCGATTCGTATGTCAGTTCCGAGTATCCCGCCCCAGCTCCACTGCCGCTCGGCCAGGCTTCACCGCTGTCCGGGCTTGAAATCCTGCGGCCGGGCCTGCCCAAGGTTTTCTTTTTCCGCAAGCCGGAAAACTTTTCCAGGCAGAATCCCTACGACACCTGGCGCACTGCGTTGAAGCGCCTTAACGGCATAAACGCCAAGGTGCGCTGGGAAGAGATTAATTGGCTGAGCGGTGGCCAGATGGAGATTTATACCGCTCAGTTTTCCCAGGATGAGCCGCGCGAGCTACTGTTGTGCCACTACAACAACGAGGGCATGGATCCGCGGTTTGCCGCATCTTTTCCCGCAGGTTATCGTCTGCATCCCATGCATTGGCTCTATCACGAGGGCACCACCCTGACCGCGGCGGTCTCGGACACGAATACTGTCCTGACCGTGACAGACACAACTAAATTCAGGACCGACTTCGGGCGTTACGACTCAGACAACGATGACATCGTTATCGTGCCGACCAATGAACAGGGCCAACTGGACTGGAACCTTGCGGAACAAACCACGCTGATTGCTATCACAAACGGCAATCAGTTGATTGTCGAACGCGGTCTGTTCGGTACCACCGCAACGAATCATCCGATTGGCAGTTACGTGGCGCCGCATGTGGTATCGGGCCCATGGGGTACTGCCAACCGCTTTCTTTGGCATGCCAATTATTCACTCGTATGTCCCCTCGATGATCAGGGACGCAACGCTGGCGACATCATGGCGGAACAGTTCCGCCAGTGGTTCGCGCCGGGCGGGCCGCTCGAATATCATCACGGGATCGGTTTCGATGTGCCGCCATGGGATAACAGCACCAAGAAATTCGGCACAGGGCGCTTGATTGATGTCGATCTCGACGGTCAGGAGGACGGCGGTGTCCTATTCAACGAAAACGTTCTTGGACTGGGTCTCTACGATTTCTATCTTAAGCTTCGCGCAACGCTGGGTACCGAAAGGATCATCACCTGCGACAGCGCCCACCTGCCCCACCAGAAAGCAGTCGGACTACTGGACGGCATGGAGGCGGAATCCTTCAGTGGGCTTAATGATCCTTATCTCAAGAGTTGGTCTGAACGACTCAATGTCCTGCGTTACTGGCATGCCTTCTGCCCTACCGCGTATCCGATGTCCTACGTTGTGGACAAGATCAAGTCCGACGTCCTGGCCGACCCGCCGCTGAACCTGCACCGCATCCAGCTCGCGACCATCTCAATCCTCGGTGCGGTCACCGCCTGTGCCGCCGATTTGCCGCCGGATGATGATGGCTTCGGCTACGGCATCTGGGACGAACTGGTTCAGGGCACGAACAAGGTCGCCAATTGGCTCGGTGCCCCCGTTGGCCCGGTCCGGCGCCTCGGATTGGAAACCCCCGACCTGCTCGGCGGCGATGGCATCGCCCTGCCCGATTCCTTCGTGAATGCGTGGACGTCATCCGATGCGATGATAGCGCGCGACGGCGCAGCGCTCCGGATTGATGCGCTGTCTGGAGAGAACGGCCCATCAAAGCAGGAGATGAGTGTCACGATGACCAATGTAACCATCGGTTCCGGCGATCTGCTCATCCGTTTCGAGACCAAGTGCGAAAAGCTCACGCATTTTCCCGCCGATGTGCCCCGCTGGCTGTTTGTCACCGTGGACGGTCGGCAACCCAGCGCGGATACGGCCGACGAGCTTTTTGCGTGGACCGGGTCGAACGGCTGGGCCGAGGCGGTCTTCTACTACCGCGATGCCGGCCCCGCAACGGTCGATATCGGCATCCGCTTTGAGGGGCGTCAGGATGTCTGGCTCCGCAACATAACCGTCCACAATGCCGCGGATACCATGGCGCGCGAATTCGAGCGCGGCGTTCTGCTCGCCAATCCCTCCGTCCACAGCAACAGTTTTGATCTGGCCACGCTGTTCCCCGGCACCGCCCTGCGCCGCATCATGGCCACGCCCGCTCAGGACACCGTGGTGAACAATGGCCTGCCGGTTGGTGCAACGGTTACCCTCGACGGGCTCGACGGCCTGTTCCTGCTCAAGGATGGCGCCGATCTGGATAATGACGCCCTTGACGATGAGTGGGAAATCTTCTGGTCGGGCACCCTCGCCCGACTCGGCGACCCGGGCACCGATTCCACCGGCATCGATTCCGACGGGGACGGACAAAGCGACTCTGCGGAGATGGCCGCCGGCACGGATCCGCTCGACCCGCGTAACCGCTTTCAAATTGTCGAAGGTCAGCCCCAAGATTCCGATTTCCAGTTGACCTGGAGCGCGATTGCTGACCACAGCTACCGGATTCTCTACTCCACAAATCTCATTGCTGGATGGCACACGCTTCCCGGCGAACATGCGGCGGGAGCCAGCAACACGAACCTGACGGTGGTGATACCTGATGGAGCCCTTCCCGAATCGGATCGCTTCTTCTTCGCCATCCAGCTGATCGAACATCCTTGATACGGATTGCTTGCTAATCCCTGAACAGATAGGCCGCGTTGCAGGCGCCCTCGGCGCTGACCATGCAGGAACCGACCGGCGAATCCGGCGTGCAGGCTTTTCCAAACATTGGACAATCGGTCGGCAGTTTGATGCCGCACAGGATCACGCCGCAGATGCAGCCCTTCGGCTCGTGGCTGTCGGTCACAATCTCAAAACGCCGGTCCGCGTCAAAGCGGGCAAATTCCTTACGGATGCCGTAGCCGGCCTTGGGGATCACACCCAGTCCGCGCAGCTCGTCATCCTTCTCCTCGAAGACCTCTTCGATCACCTGCTGCCCCTTGCGGTTTCCATCTGTCTTCACCGCGCGCTTGTAGGCATTGAGGTTGTCCGAATCGCCCGAAGCCAGTTCGCGGGCCAGCTCGAGGATGGCTGCCAGCAGGTCGAGCGGCTCGAATCCTCCCACCGCCATCGGCACACCATATTTTTTGCAGAGCTCATCATAGGGGTGTGTGCCGATGATCGCCGTCACATGCCCCGGCGTGATGAAACCATTGATTTGTGCCTTCCCCGAAGAAAGCACCGCTTCGAGCACCGGCGGCACGCGCTTGGCCGAGAGCAGCACCGAAAAGTTTTCCACTCCGGCTTTTTGAGCTTCAAGAATCACCAACCCGATGCCCGGCAGCGTGGTCTCGAAACCGATTCCAAGAAACACCACCTGCTTGCCGGGATTCTCCTGGGCGAATTCCAATGATTGGAAAGGCGAGTAGACCGGCTGAATGTCCGCGCCCTCCGCCGCCGCCTTTTCCAGACTCGTCGTGGTGCCCGGCACCCGCATCAGGTCACCGAACGTGAAAACGGTTGCGCCCTCTTCCAAAGCCAGAAAAACCGCCTGGTCGATATATTCAATCGGCGTCACGCAGACCGGGCAACCCGGCCCCGACACCAACCGCAACCCCGGCGGCAGCATTTCACGGAGCTTGTATTTATAGATGGTGTGCGTCTGCCCGCCGCACACCTCCATAATGCTGAACGAGCGGTCGCCCACCGCCTCGGCAATCGCCGTCGACAGCTTCTTCGCCAGTTCCGGGTTTTTGAAATCTTTCAATAAATTCATATTCAAACCACTAATCCACACTAATTGGCACTAATTCCAGAATAGCGGAATTTCCATTAGTGTAGATTAGTGAAAATTAGTGGTTCGCATTAAGTTCTTTCCAGATGGCAAGCGTCTCTTGCGCCTCTTCCTCATCCAACTCATTGATCGCAATCCCGGTGTGCACCAGTACATAGGTGCCGATCTTCACTTCCTCCAGCAGCGCGGTGGAAAACTCAAGCTTAACACCCATCTGCTCCCCGATCGCCTTATTGCCGTCGAGTACCTCAACTACTTTAATCGGTATCGCTAAGCACATAATCAATTACTCCTACGTAAAAATCTTTCATGCAAAAACAAGCAGTCCTATAAGTCCCGCACCAATAGCACAAAAAAGCACTGCCCCGGCCGCAACATCTTTCGCCTTCTCTACCAGCGGATGGTATTCGGGGGAGGCAACGTCGCACAAAAGCTCAAACGCCGTATTTAACGCCTCTGCGGTCCAGACCGAGACGATTGCCAGAATTACTAGGCACCACTCAACTCGATCCAATTCAAAACCAAAACCGGCGGCAACTACAACCACTGTCGCCACCGCATGGATCCACGCATTGTGCTGCGACTTCAGCATCGTTCCAATGCCCCGGAACGCATACCCGAAGCTCTTCAACCGGTCTGTGGCTGTAAATCTTTTTCCCATCTCATCTACGTTTTGGTTTCATACTCTCCGCCCTCTTCCTGAATCCGCAGCGCTTCCGCAGCAGAAACTTTATAGGGCTGACCGTTGCGATTGATGATAACGTCCTGCCCCAGCTTCGCCTTCTTCACCAGTTCGTCATGCACCGCACGCTTCATGCACAACCGGGCTTCTTCCGCCATTTCCAAAATCTTTTTCTCACTCATTGCAACTCTCCAGAATCAATTGATATCGAGTTTCATCAAGTATGGTTCTATTACCCGCCTCATCTGCAGAAACAAGTATCGGCTCCGGCTCCGAGTTGTCATAGCACATAACCTCGTCACACAAAGGCGAAAAAACGTCCAGAAAGTTGGAGATGGTTCTGCGGTAGCGACGGGCAATTGCCTCGTCTGGGATATCATGTCCACCCGACTCCACACGTTGCTTAACGCGTAATCGCGAAAACTCCGCGCTTGGAATCCAGAGATAAAACAGAATGATCTTTCAACCATTGGAACTCATACTGTTCAAAAGCCGGACATACGAACGCCCCGACAGTGTCGTCTCAAATGCAAAGTCAGCCCTTCCTGCCACATTCGATTGAATTTCGCGCAACAGGGTCTTTCCGGCTTCAAGTTGCGCCTTCGACGGATCAAGCGGAGATAACCCATCGGCAATCAAATCCGCATTGATGAAATTACGGCATCCCGTTATCTCTGGCAGATACCGCAACGCAAACGTCGTCTTTCCCGCACCATTTGGTCCGGCAATTACATAACAGGTGGGCTGAAGTTTTGATGCCATACGTCTTTAAATATGACTAACCAGATATCTCTTCACCACATCGACATCGTTGATAATCGAGTCGCAACGGGTTTCGGCATCGGCGAGGGCGTCGAGGGTTGGATGGTGGACGGCTTCGCCGGTGGCGTCGATGATGGCCTGGGTAAACTTGGCCGGATGCGCGGTGGCAAGGCAGATGGTCGGGGTTTCCAAACATTGGAACTTTTCGGCCACGTGCACTCCCACCGCAGTGTGCGGATCGAGCACGTAGCCGTATTGGTCATGGTATTTCTTGATGGTTTCGAGCGTGGAGGCAGTGTCCCCGCGACCGGCAGTAAACAGGTCATCGACCACGCCGTTTTCGTTCAGTTCAACGGAAAGTGATCCGTTGTCCTTGAAACCGTCCATGAGAGCGGCGAGTTTTTCGGCATTCTGCCCTACCTTATAATAAAGATAGCGCTCAAAGTTGCTGGCCACCTGGATATCCATCGACGGGCTGAGGGTCGGGACAACCTCGGACATACCGTAGATGCCACTGTTGAAGAAGCGCGACAGAATATCGTTTTCGTTGGTGGCCAATATCAGTTTGCTGATCGGCAGGCCCATTTTCTGCGCGAGGTAGCCCGCCAGAATATCGCCAAAGTTTCCGGTCGGCACGGAAAACTGCACCGACTTGGCTCCTGTTTTTTCCAATGTTTGGAAAGTCGCGTAGAAATAGTAAACCGTCTGCGCCAGCACGCGCGCCCAGTTGACGGAATTGACCGAACCGAGAGAGTGTTTGGTTTTGAAATCCACCTCGCCGAAGATGGTCTTCATGATATTCTGACAGTCGTCGAAGGTGCCATCGACCGCAAGGTTAAAGACGTTGTCATCGAGCACGCTGGTCATCTGCTTTTCCTGTAGCGGGCTGGTACGCCCGGCGGGATGCATAATGAAGATGTTGATGTTCGGCTTGCCACGCACGCCGTGGATCGCCGCGCTGCCGGTGTCGCCGCTGGTGGCGCCGAGAATGTTCAGTTCGCCGCCGCGCCGCTCGAGAATATATTCAAACAGGTTGCCGAGGAACTGCAGGGCCACATCCTTGAACGCCAACGTCGGGCCGTGGAAAAGTTCCAATATCTGGAAATCGCCCACTTCGACGAGGGGCGTAACTTCCAATGGTTGGAAAGTCGAGTAGCTGTCGTTGATCAGTTTTTTCAGATCATCCGCCGGAATATCGGTTGCAAATCGGCTGATCACCTCGAACGCCAGCTCTTGGTAGGAGAGCTTCGACAAAGTTCCAATGTCTGGAAGTTCTTTGCCAATGATCGGAAGATCCTCCGGCAGCAGCAGTCCACCGTCCGGCGCCAGTCCGGTCATTACCGCATCCTGAAATCCGATGGGCGCCATCCGCCCGCGTGTACTGATATATTTCATTCCATTCATCCCCTAAAAACCAAGGACGCATCATTAATCACAATGCGCCCCAGCATAAAGCATAAACTGAACCCTATAGTAGAGTTCTTATTTCTTCTTTTTCTTTTTCTTCTTCTTAGGTCCCGACCCGCCTTTCTTGGGGCGGTTGAGCAGCTTGAAATCGCGGTCGAAACGGGAGTTTATCCTCGCATCGCGCACTTCATCCACATTGTCCTCGTACAGCTCGCGGCTTCCCTTGGTGGCAACCACCTTGCCGTCGTCGTCGTCAACAAACAGCAGATATCCCTCATACTCGGTTCCGTGACTGCTCGAATAGCTGGACTTCGTGTAGGTAACCGAAACCAAGTCTCCGGAAAACTCGGTCTCTTTCTGGTTTTCGAAGGAAAAACCATGCTCTGTGCGATCGATCACCATAACATCGTCGGTATCCATCCGCTTTCCAAAAACATACAAATACGCGGTAAAGTCCCGCTTGCACGGATGGCGGCTTTTCTTGACGATAGTGGCCTTTCCTCGAATCCTTTCAGTTTTGGTAGCATGGTCGTAGTCGCCGTAGTCGCTGGAGTAGGAGGATATCGTCTTCTTGTCCCGGTCGATATTAACCTCCAGGTCGATGTCCGGGGGAATTGCATATTCCAGATACATGATGTCCTTCTGGCTAAGCCCGCTCTTCGGTACCTTGATCTGATTCCCGTCCGGTTTGCGCAAAACCACCTGGTCGGAAAAAATATTCACGAATTCCGCCTCGATGGAGTTTCCCTTTTTATCCGACC
>JAIPIO010000002.1 GCA_021734595.1 Kiritimatiellales bacterium
CTGCGACAATGGAATCCATCCCGTTGGTGGCACTGAAAACATATCCACCCGCAAGTACTGGAACGCCTGGCTGAACATTTCCCTTGTCCATCTTTCCGGTGGAATTGTCCCACGCCTGATAGACCGGATTACCGTCAGCGTCGCGGGCACGCACATAATGGACACCGTCGCCAACGGCCACGAAATCACCACCGTGGTTTTTGCTGTTTTCCGAAAACAGGTAGTAGACCTCCTTGCCGGTCTGCTTGTCGAACGCGCCCGGCACAGTACGGGCACCGGCTGCCAGCACATATTTATCCGTCACCGCAAAGACGCCCTGCGGCGCGATTCCCGCGAAGGCCGGGGAATTATGCGGCTGGTTGCGGTAGTTCGCGTCGGCATAGTCGTTGATCCATATCTGTTTGCCGGTTTCCGCGTCAAGGCAGTAGAGAAACACCCCCATGAACGGCCAGATGCCGGAAGAAAAATAGACGCGGCCATCCTCCACCACCGCGCCGCCGCGCACCGGCCACATCGAGATTACCCGGCGGTTGCCCAATGCGTGCCGGCGGTCCGGCGCGGCATCGAACTTCCAGACCTTGGAACCGTCCTTCACATTGATGCAGTGGAGAAATCCGTCGTCGCACGAGATGTAGGCCCTACCCTGCCAAAGTGCGGGAGCCAACCGGACGGGACCGTCCGTAAAATAGGTCCAACGCGTTTTGCCGGTGTCCACATCGATGCCGACCACCTTGTAGGCATCGTTGAACGCCAGCACCATGATTCCATCCATCACCACCGGTTCGAATTGGCGGTCGTACTGCATCAGATATTGGTTCAGCGGCGAAGGCCACGCCTGGCGGCGCGGGGAAAATTCGCGGCTCCATTGGACGTCCAGTTCGGCCGGCAGCGCCACAGGGGTGTATGCCGTATGCTGTGCATCGTTCCGCCATTGCGGCCAGTCCGCAGCGCCGACACCCGTTGAAATCAGAACCAAAACCCAAACAAATAGTCTCTTCATCATAAATTCCTTTTAAATCGGTCTTTTTATTGTAATCAGGCGTCCGTGTCGAATCCTATCGCACTGAAACGCAAGTTGCCGTCATTTTGGCATTGGAGGTTATTTAAGGAACTGATAATTTCGCGGCTTCAATTTAACCATTAACCACAGGGGGTCAGAATATGAGAGCATATAACTTCGCGGCCGGGCCGGCGATACTGCCGGAAGAAGTCCTTAAGCAAGCACAGGCGGAACTGCTGGATTACCAGGGCACCGGAATGTCCATCATGGAAATGAGCCATCGCGGCAAGGAATACAGCGCGGTGCATGCGGAAACGATCGCCAACATCAAGCAGCTGCTGAACATTCCCGAGGGCTACAGCGTACTGTTCATGACCGGCGGGGCCTCCACCCAGTTTGCGCTGATCCCGATGAACCTGCTCGGCGCAGGCCAGACGGCCGACTACACCAACTCCGGTGCGTGGGCCGCCAAGGCGATCAAGGAAGCCAAGCTGCTCGGCAGCGTCAATATTGCCGCCGATTGCGGCAAGGAGATTCCGACCCGCGTTCCATCCGTCGACGAACTGAAACTGACCGATGGTGCGGCCTACCTGCACATCACCTCGAACGAAACGATTTCCGGTGCGCAGTGGAAGGTTTTCCCCGAACACGAAACACTGATTGCGGACATGTCGTCGGACATTCTTTCCCGCGAAATCGACGTCTCGAAATTCGGATTGATCTACGCCGGCGCGCAGAAAAACCTTGGCCCGGCCGGCATCACCCTGGTCATCATCAAAGACGAACTTGCAAAGCGTTGCCCGGAAACCGTGCCGACCATCATGAAGTATACAACGCACATCGAGAACAACTCGCTGTTCAATACCGTGCCGACCTTCCCGGTCTACATGCTGTGTCTGACCACCCGCTGGCTGCTGGCCAATGGCGGGATCGCAGGCATGCAGCAACGGAACGAGGAAAAAGCGGAGAAGCTTTATGCGATCATCGACGAATCCGATTTCTACACCGGCACGGCAGTCAAGGAGTACCGTTCGAACATGAACGTGACCTGGCGTCTGCCGACCGAAGAGCTCGAAGCGCAGTTCATCGCCGAAGCGGCCGCAAAGAACCTCAAAAGCCTGAAGGGTCACCGATCCGTCGGTGGAATCCGCGCATCGATCTACAATGCGTTCCCGGCGGAAGGCGTCGATGCGCTCATTTCGTTCATGAAAGAGTTTGAAGCGCAAAACGGATAACGGTATAAACCCCGACTTCCCTGAGCGCGCCCATAGTTCAATGGATAGAATAGTGGCCTCCGAAGCCATTGATACAGGTTCGACTCCTGTTGGGCGCACCATTTTCCAACCAGTGGATCCGTCAGCTGACGGATCCACTGGTTGGAAAACAAATTCTAAACGAAGGACGCACCATGGCTGAAAAAGAAAAGAACACATTCGAAGACATCCAAGTCGATGCGGAAAACCTCTACAAGGAGGAATCCATAACCGACCTGAAAGTCGGCCACATCCGCAAACTGACTCCGATCAAACCCGACGGGTCGGACGACGAGTCCCGCGAGGCAATCTTTACCGCGACAACGAATATCATGACTCCGGGCGGCGCACTGCCGACCCAGGGGGATATCGAAGCCAAAACGCTTGCGGAGGCCGTTGAAAATTTTCCGAAGGCCATCAATGAAGCCGTGGAAAAACTCAAGGCCGACATGCTCAGGATGCAGCAGGAGCAGGCCTCACAGATCATTACGCCCGACCAGCTGGGCGGAAACAGAGACATCATTATCTAACCGATCCGGCCAACGGCTCGAGACAGACGCGTTTCCAATGGTTGGAAACGCGTTTTTTTATCGTGCCCATTCGCGCAGCAGCACATGCAACTCGCCAGGCGTTTCGACAACCACATCCGGCCTGGCCGTTATAAGCTGTTCCAGGGAATGAAATCCCCAGCCTACCGCGATGGATCGGACACCGGCCTCGTGCGCGTGCATGATGTCGCTGATGCAGTCGCCAATCTTAACCGTGTCAGCCAGCGGTACACCGAAGGTTTCGGAGGCCAGCCGCAGCTTGTCGGTTTTGCAGCGGGAGGTTTCCGCGCCGATTACCCGCTCGACCACATCGTCCAAGCCGTTGGCGGTCAGCACATCATGCGTCAGCGACTCAAAGTTGGAGGTAACCACCACCATGCGGCCAAGCGCCCGGGCGGAGCGCAGTACGCCGGGGATTCCCTCAAACAACCGGGTTTCAGGCGGTACACTCAGCAAAAGCTCAAACAGGCACTTCGAGTACGGTTCAAACAGGTTCTCAGGCACACCGCAACGCCTGGCAACAAACTCCCACGACATCGTATCGCAGGCACCCACCTTGGCGCGGTTGAACAGGCCGGGCAGCCCCTGCTCGTTGGCCGCCCGGTTCATCAGTGAAATGTTGTGATCGAGCGAGTCGACGATCACTCCGTCAAAGTCAAAGGCAAACAGCATGGGCTACAGCTCCGCTTTCTTTGTCTGGTAGAGCATCCATGCGGCCAGGGTCTTGGCATCCTGAATTTCCCCGTCCCGGATCATGCGGCCCATCTCTTCCTCCGTCACTATCACGGATTCAATCCTTTCGTCATCATCGAACGAGGGTGCACCCGCTTCTCCAAGCTCTGCAAAAAAGATATCAATGCGCTCGGTGCAATATCCAACGCTTGGAAAAATGGAACCCAGGTTTTCCAATCGTTGGATATCGTAGCCGGTCTCCTCCTTCAGCTCGCGCTCCGCCGACACCACCGGGTCTTCGCCGGGATCGCAGTTGCCGGCCACCACCTCGAAGCAGATGCGTTCAACGGGCTTGCGGAACTGGCGAATAAAAACAAACCGCCCGTCCGGCAGGCGGGGAATGATGGCCACCGCCACGCCGTGCCGCACAATCTCGCGTACCGACATGCGCCCGGTCTCCAGTTCCACATCCAGCACATCGACATTCAGGATGCGCCCTTCATATACCGTCTTTCTTGCAACAGTTTTTTCGTACATTCTCACTTCCCTGTTTGATCTCATGGAAAACGTGTCTTATAGTATAGAAACGATGGAGCATGCGAGAAAAGATTGGGAAAGCCGGGAAGATATCCTGCTGGCGCCGCATGCATCGCACGCTTCAAGGAGTCTGGGCAGGAAATATGAAGAGCGGTCCCACCCGCTGCGTTCCTGCTTTGCGCGGGATCGCGACCGGATTCTGCACAGCCGCTGCTTCCGGCGGCTGGAGTACAAAACCCAGGTCTTTGTGAACGGCACCGCCGACCACTACCGCACCCGCCTGACACACACCATGGAGATGGCTGCCGTCGGCCGCACCATTGCCCGCGTGCTGCGCGTGAACGAGGATCTGGTGGAGGCGATTGCCCTCGCCCACGACATTGGCCACAGCCCTTTTGGGCATGTGGGCGAATATGCGCTTGACGAGCTGATGGCCGACCATGGCGGTTTCGACCACAACCTGCAGAGCCTGCGCTGTGTGGAGTTGATCGAATCCCAGTATCCGGACTTCCCGGGACTGAACCTCTCATGGGAGGTTCGCGCCGGACTGCTCAAGCACGAGGCCCATATTGAAGGAGCAGAGCTTGATAAACATCCCATCGGGCCGTTCCAATCATTGGAAGCCCAGATTGCCGACATTGCCGACGACATGACCTATCATGCCCACGATGTGGATGACGGGCTTGACGCCGGCATCATGACCCTGGAGTTGCTGGAAAAAACCGAGTTCTGGAACATGGCAATTGCCCGCACCAACGAGCAGTACGCCATTTTGACCGACGACCAACGCCTGCGCATCACCATCCGCAACCTGTTGGACCTGCAGGCCGAGGATGTGATCCGGACTTCCCTGGCCAATATTGAAAAGTTCCATCTTCCCGGCATTCGGCAAGTGATGCAGGCACCTATCCGCATTGTGGACTTCAGTCCCGCCATGACCGAAATACTGGAGGCATTTTCGGCCTTTATGTTTGAAAACCTCTACTATCACCACGGCGTGGCCGACGCCAACCAGGAAGCCACCCGTATGATGCGCAAGCTGTTCCTGCATTATGTCGAACACCCGGAAACCATGGGTCGCAAGGCACGTACCCGATTGAAACAGGAAGGCGTGTGGCGCACGGCCTGCGACTATGTCGCCGGCTGTACCGACCGCTACGCCATCGAGGAATACCAACGGTTCGAACTAGACTGAAAGGAAGCATATGAAAAAAACAGTTGTTCTGGGTCTGCTGACCATCTGCATTGCCGGCTGTGCTGGATGGCCGCAATCCAAAATAAAACTGGCCGATGCGGACGTCGTGATTGCCATGCAAAACAGCAGGTTCAAGCGGGGCGTGGTCGAAAAACTGACCCAGCGGCTCGAGGCTGTCAACCTCTCCTATCGTGTCGTTCAATTGAAAGAACTCCGTTCCGTCTCGGTCGAAAACCATAAGGCCGTCGTCGTGATCAACAAAATCTGGGCCTGGCACCTGAACGACACCACTTCCGAATTCCTGCTGAAGACACCGCCAGAAGCCCGGGAAAAAGTTATTCTGATCAGCACCGTTGGTCGCGAAACATGGGAGCCCGATGTGCCGGGCGTTCAAGCCATTACCTCGGCTTCCAAAAAGAGCAATCAGGATAAAGTGGTGTCCTTTGCATGGAAGAACATCGGCCGTCTCTGCGAGGGTTCCCGGCTTTAGGTCAGCGTCAGTGTTTTATCCGCCACTTTTTCGCCATCAATCCAGGTGATCAGCCGCCAGTCGCCACGTTTGTCCTCAACCGGAGCCCATATGGTGTCGCCCAGGAAAAAGCGGTAGTCGCTGGATTTAATCGTATACTCCCCGGCGAAGGGTTCGGCGGTTCTGCCGGATGGATCCTTGAACGGCGGATGCTCAATCCGGAAGGTGATTCTGCTTTTGCGTGCATTCCTGATCCGCAGGATATAACCGAATTCAACGTCCAGCTCCGCTTTGATCTCGGCGGTGATCTTGACCAGTTGCGGCAGCTCTTTGCTCTCCCGCTCCCAATGGGAGTAGAGCCCGTAGCTGTGCATCGTCACGTCTGGCTTTTTCCTTGGCATAGGTTCAACGACTAATTCACACTAATAATTATCATTAATTCAGATGCTTGCGTCCATTGGCCTTTATTCGCGGTTAGTTTTTTTCCTAAATGAACAACGTCCGATTTTCTTGTGTGCAAAGATAAGTTCAAAGTCGGTACGCTCTTCGTCGTCGGGAATAAAGGGATCGGTTTCCTCAAAGCGGTTATCCGCCTTAAGCAGTTCGTGGATCTCCTCAAAATACGGCAGGTGGTCGGTCGCCACATGCAGCAGACCGTTCGGTTTGAGCGTACGGTGGAGTGCGGTCATGAACAGGTCGTTGAAAAGACGGTTGTTGTGATGCCGCGCCTTCGGCCACGGGTCCGGGAAAAAGAAATAATAGTTGTCCACGCTCTCCGGAAGCATGAGGTAGTTGACGGCGTAATAGCCTTCCATGCGCAGCAACCGCACATTTTCGCGACCGGCGCGTTCGCAGAGTCGACCGCTACTGTTCACCCGCACAAGCATGCGCTCGATCCCCAGAAAGTTCACGTCTGGATATTTTCCCGAACGCGCGGCGAGGAAGCGGCCCTTGCCCGAGCCGATGTCCACTTCCAGCGGATTTTCCGGGTGCGGGAAGCAACCGGCAAAATCAAACGGCTCAAGCCAGTTTCCCGGAATCACGCGAAGTTTGGTTGGTTTTTTACTACTCATGGGCGCATACTGTTTGGGAAATCATAGAACAGGGCAAGCAAATCCCATGGGAATATCAGATCGAGATTATATGCGGGACCGGCGGACGCAAGCGGATGTGCCAAAGCCGCGTGCACACATCAGGAAGGCAGGCAATCGCCCACCGTTCTGGCAACGGCTCAAGTTTAGGCTATGGCTGCTCTTTCGCCGGGGGAAATAGGGATCCAGCCATTGGATCCGTCGGCTGACGGATTTCCAGCAGTTGGAAGTGAATATGAAGACACTCATCCGTCAGTTTATTTCGATTGCGCGGCTGACCGCGCTGGAGATCCTGCGCCAGCCGATTACCATCCTGCTGCTGCTAAGTTGTCTCGCACTGATCAGCCTGCTGCCGTTGCTCATCACCCATAAGCTGGGCGATTCGGACCGGATCGTCCGCGACAGCGCCCTCGCCGTGCACTTTGTCAGTGGACTGTTGCTGGGCGGTTTCGCGGCGGCATCATCGCTGGCGCGCGAGTTTCGCAGCGGAACGGTTGCAACCATTCTCAGCAAACCGGTCGGTCGTTCGCTTTTCTTCCTTTCCAAATTTGTCGGGACAGCCGCAGTGGTTCTTCTATTTTCCACGGCACTGACACTCGCCACGCTGATGAGCACCCGGGCCGGGGCCGAGCTGTTCCGGGTGGACTGGTGGGCGGAAGCGCCGCTGTTGCTTGCACCAATCATGGGCTGCGCCGGTGCCGGGTTGATCAACTTCCATTCCAACCGCTCCTTCCCCTCGACCGCCTTCATACTAATACTTGTGTTCCTCACCGCGGGCTTCCTGCTCTCCTGCGTTTCCGGCACATATGACTTGCGTATTGTCCCGCTCGGAGTACTTATCACGCTCGCCCTGCTGATCCTCGCCTCCATATCCGTCAGCCTGACCACCCGTCTTAAACCCATATCCACGCTTGCCGTTTGCACCGCCGTTTTTTTTGCAGGACTGATGTCCGATTATCATTTCGGGCGGTTTGCAACCTCCAGCCAAGTGGCGGCTTTTCTTTATGGTATTCTGCCGAACTGGCAGAATTTCTGGCTGGTTGACGGCCTCAGCGGAACGGGCAGTGTCACCTGGAACTATGTTGCACATGCCGCGCTCTATTCCCTGCTGTATCTCTCCGGGATCCTTGCGCTCGGGCTGTCTGCGTTCCGCAGGCTGGAAGTGAAGTAGCTTATTTGAAACCCTGAAGTACCCAGTTGATCCCCCACCCCAAGGCAACCGGGCCGATTCCCGCCGCAGCAAAGAGCGCTGCATTACCGTCCCATGGTTTGAGCAGAAAGGCCACGATGGCAACCCAGGCAATGGAAACAAAGAAGGCCAGCCGCAGGTAGCCGGTGGATTTCGCAGACTTGCCGACTGCGCCTCCGCCCCCCGTCGCAGGGGACCCCGCCCGTCGCCTCATCATCCGCGGACCCAGAAACAGCGCGAGCACGGCAATAACCAGTATGATGATTTCCTTAATTCCCGGCGACATTCAGTTCCTTTTCCACGTTGCACCACTCTACAGTTGAATCCATCCTTGGAATATAGAGGCCGCCATACACGGCATTCAACATTTATATGCGCTTTTCCGCAATTGCCACGAATTGAATTTCGTGATTTAATTAATTCCAATCAGGCTAATAAAATGTATATTTCCCGTTCTGTTACTGGCAGAATTGATGTGGTGGGGATTGGCTGTTATGAAAAGATTTTTATGGACATTCTTGTTCATTGCGGTGATGGGAGCGGTCGCATCCGCGCGCATAGGCGAAACGCTTGAAGAGTGCGACCAGCGCTACGGTACGCGCACCAAAGCTGAACTGAATGAGGAAGGCAACGGAACCGTTTACTACAAAAAGAACGAATTGAGCATTATTGTCCACATCTATGCCGGCTATTGCGATCTGATCCGCTATCAGCCCGGCGGGCCACTGGTGCGTATTGATTTGGAAGTGGCCGAATATCTGCGGAATATCAACGGACGCAGCAAACAATGGATTGCCACCCGCCCCGGTGTGATGCCCAGCCAAATGTCCGGCGGCGACAAGGGAGATGACAGGAAGAACAGCTCGTCAAGCAGCAAAAAAAGCAACAAATCGTACAAGCCCGCCAGAAAAGCGCCCATCGAGCCTAAAGCGGCAAGGCAGTACTATTGGGTAACGTCCGACGAAAAGATCGAAGCCACGTTCACAGTCTCTTCGGGAATGCTGGAAGTAAAGTCCATCCGCGGAACCATCGTAATGAAAAACATGATTGTTGAAGGTCTGTAATATGCGTACCATGAAAATAATCTGCTCATTAATACTCGTCCCGCTCATCACTGCCATTACACTTCAGGCCCGGCTGGGCGAAACCGTTGGGCAATGCGACTCGCGCTATGGGGCAAGAGTAAAGAGCAATATCAGCACCAATGGCGTCGGTTCCATCCTCTATGCAAAAAACGACCTCACCATCTATGTTCACTTCATCAAAGGTTCGGCCGACCTGATTCGCTACAGCAACGGGGAGTTTACCAAGCTCACCTATCCCCTCGCCGACCGGTTGGTACAAATCAACGGCCGCACCAAGGACTGGGAACTTACCACCAAGGTTGAGATTACCGACTACGAGGAATTCACGGGCGAAAAAATAACCATCCCCGTGGATCCGATTAAATGGAAGACCACGGATGGCCGCATCGTCGCGTCTTTTTCCGTGAGCAAGGGAACGTTGGAAATTAAAACCACGAAACATGATGAGATCAACCTGGAACACGTCCTTCAGGGTCTCTGAACCAACCTTTGGAACTCCGTCGATCAACCGATTCCAACCACAGGGAAGTCCAATTGTTCCTAATCAGGGGTATTTGCTTGCACGGCCATCTGTTTTTCAGTTTCATAGGCACCCGTTTCAAAAAAACACCCCGGTAGCTCAGCTGGACAGAGCGACGGATTCCTAATCCGTAGGTCGGAGGTTCGAACCCTCTCCGGGGTACCACCCATCTTCCCTACTCGTGTTCCAACTGCTAGAACCTGTTTTCCAATCATTAAAAACGGTCAGTCATTCCCAAAGTTTGCTTTGTTTGCAGGATGACATTTCAAACTTTTGACCTATGATGATATCAATTCATTCGCGGAGGTTCACAAATGCAGAGGGTTCAGGATAAAAAGGCCGATCAGGTAACGGTCAGGCGTTTAAACATGTCGGCCATTTTAAAACTGTTGCGCAAACGCGGCACCCTTGCGCGCGCTGACCTGGCCAAAGAACTGGGCATGACCCGCAATACGGCCTCTAACATTGTGACCGATCTGCTGCAAACCAACCTGGTGGTTGAAACCGAATACCGGCGCGAAGGCGCCGGGCGTCCCGGCCTTTTGCTGGAACTGTCGCCAAAAGCGGGATTTGCGGTAGGTGCTGAAATCGATATCAGCCGGATTACCGTGGTGGCGGTGGACTTCCTTGGAAAAATCCTGTGGGAGGAAACGGCGCCGGTTAAGGATACACTGTCGCAGCAGGATGTGGTGGGACTGTCTGAGCAGATGGTGAAAGAGGCGCTCGACTGGGGATTGGCCGAACAACTCAAGCCGCTCGGAATCGGCCTTGGACTGGCGGGACTGGTTGACGCGGAAGCAGGCGTGTTAAAATATGCCCCTACCCTTCATTGGGAAGAAATCCCTTTCAAGAAACTCTGGGAGGAAAAATTCGACCTTCCCATCTATCTGGACAACGAAGCCAATGCCGCGGCTGTGGGCTATTTTTCATATGCAGACCATTATACGTCCCGCAATCTGGCTTATCTGAGCATCGGTGGCGGCATGGCTGCCGGACTGCTGCTGGACCAGCATATTTTTCGCGGCAGCAAAGGCTTTGCGGGCCAGGCCGGCCACATGAAAATACGGCCCGGTGGCGAACTATGCTCCTGTGGTGGACATGGCTGCTGGGTCACGGAAGTCGGAATACCGGCCCTGTATCGGCAACTAAAGGTGTTGATCCTGGAATCAGACGAACCGGCGCGCGAGCGCTACCGCGCACTGATTGACTCATCCACCTATAAAATCGATCTCGATGCAGCCGCCGGGCTGTTGCGTAAGAACGATGCCAAGCTTCAGGAGATTGTCGACGCCATGGCTCTAATGCTCGGTCTGGGTATTGCGAACCTGATCAACCTGTTTAATCTCGATAAAGTTATTCTCGGCGGCGCCATGCGACCCATACTGCCGTTTATGGCGGATAAGGTACGCATCACAGCGGAAGAGCTGACTCTGCCGCAACCCTTCGCATCGGCGAGCATCAAGGTATCCGGGCGGGACGACGACGGGGTGTTTGGCGCGGCCTCGATGGTACTGGACGCCATTCACAACGACCCCATTCCTTTGGTGCGCGCATTAATCTGACAAACTATTGCCATCTGGCGGTTGACAACCCCCAACCGTTTTGTTTAGGTAAGTGACAAAGTTAGATTGGAGTCACTTCATGCTTAGAATTGGTGTCATCGGATTGGGGAATATCGGGAAAGTCCACGTAAACAATCTGCGCGGCGGATTGGTCGAAGGCGCGGAACTGGTTGCGGTTGCGGAGCAGGCTACAGGCGCGCTGGATGAGTTTAAAGACAGCGGAATCGCCTGTTTTACGGATGCAACCGAAATGATCCAATCCGGCTTGGTTGACGCGGCATTGATTGCCCTCCCCACTTTCCTGCATGCGCCACTGGGCATCCAGGCATTGGAAGCCGGGTTGCACGTAATGATGGAAAAGCCCCTCGCCTGCCACAAGGCCGAAGCCGAACGGATTCTGGCCGCCCGCCAGCGCGACGACCAGGTTATTGCCCTGATGATGAACCAGCGCACCAACCCTTGCTATGCCAAGCTCAAGCAGTGGCTCGACGAAGGCGCCATCGGCACGCTCCAGCGTGTTTCGTGGATCATGACCAACTGGTTCCGTCCGGAAATCTACTTCCATTCCAGTGCATGGCGCGCCACCTGGGCGGGCGATGGCGGCGGCGTTTTAATGAACCAGTGCCCGCACAATCTCGACGTGCTACAGTGGCTGGTCGGCATGCCGGAGCGCATCCGCGGCTACTGCTCGTTCGGAAAATACCACGATCTCGACGTAGAGGATGAAGCAACCGCCTATCTGGAATATCCCAACGGCGTAACCGGACTCTTCGCCGCCAGCACGGGCGAAGCGCCCGGCGTGAACCGCCTCGAAATCATCGGCGACAAGGGCACCCTGAAAACCGACGGGAACAAAGCCATCCTGATGCGTTGCAGCGAATCCGTCGCGGAATTCAGCAAATCCACCGATGAAATGTTCGGCATGCCTGAAATCACCGAAGAGGTTTTTGAACCAACTGAAGCCGTTAACCAGCATGCCATCATCCTCACAAACTTCTCCAAGGCCATCAACGAAGGTGAAACATTGATCACCCCCGCCGAGGAAGGTATCAAATCGCTGGAGCTGGCCGGAGCCATGATCTACTCGACGTGGACGGACTCCACCGTGGAGCTACCGCTCGACAGCGCGGCCTATGAAGCCCGCATCAAACAGGCCGCGGCGGAATCAACCCCGCGCACCAACTTGAAAACCGCCGCAAAAGTGGATATGTCGAAATCGTACCGTTAATCAAAAAAGGGGAATAAACCATGAGCGAAGAACACACGCAAAAAGGTCTACCGATGACCGCGAAGTGGGATCCTAAAGCGTTGGCAAAAGAGGTTGCCGAGCTGGATGCGCTGGAAACCGCACCGTTGGGAACAAAAGTCAAAGGATATTTGAAACGCACGGGACCTGGCCTACTTCAAAGCGCGATGACGCTTGGCGCGGGTAGCGCGGCCGCATCCATTGTTGCGGGCGCGTACTACGGCTACTCCCTGCTGTGGGTTCAACCGCTGGCCATGTTCCTCGGCATCATGATGCTCGGCGCACTGGGCAAAGTGGTGCTTACTTCCGGCGAACGCCCCTACAAAGCCTTCGGACGCGAAATCAACAAGCCGCTCATTTTTCTGTGGGCTTTCGGAACCGTTATGGCATCCGTTATTTGGCATTTCCCGCAATACGGTCTGGCGGCCGGCGCCGCACGCGATCTGGCCATCCAGATGGGCGGCGTGGTGGAAAAGGCTGAAGGCGGATTTACCGGCATCGGCCTTGCCACCAGCTGGGGTATTGGCCTGCTGATTCTCGGCATCAATGTCTGCACCACATGGAACTATGGGAAGGACGCAAAAGGAATCAAGGTCTATGAATGGTTCTTGCGCACCACGATCGCCATCGTGGTCATCATGTTCGGCGCCGTGGTGGTCAAAACCGGCATCAAAATGGATATTCTCAAGGAATGCAACTTTGGCTTTGGGCTGCCAACCACCACCAAAGGCGTAACCACCGTGCTTGGCGCCATTGGCGCGGCGGTCGGCATCAACATGACCTTCCTCTACCCCTACAGCCTGCTGGCAAAAGGTTGGGGGAAATCGCACCGCAAACTGATGCGCTGGGATCTGGCACTCTCCATGTTCCTCCCCTTCATCGTGGTTACATCGCTCATCATCATTGCAATGGCCAACACCGTCTATCCACTGGATCCGACCACCCCGCTCAAGCCGCTCGATGCCGCGCAGGCGTTGGTCCAAACGATGGGGCCGATTGGCCGGGTGATTTTCGACCTCGGATTCATTGCCATGACCTGCGGCGCGATCAGTACGCACATGGTGGTCTGTGGATTCACCATCTGTGAAATGTTTGGCCTTGAATACACCACCAAGCGTTTCCGTATGTTTGCCCTCGTTCCCGCCATCGGCATTCTGGGCGTCATCACCAACACGCCCATGTGGATGCCCGTTGCCGCATCGGCTGTCTGCCTGACCATGCTGCCGATTGCCTACGTCATCTTCTTCATCATGAACAACAAGCGCAGCTATATCGGCGACGCCGTCGGCTCCGGATGGAAGCATGCCGTTGTTAACATCATCCTGCTGGTCGCCATCGCCATGGCCACCATCGGTGCAGCGATTAAGATCAAGGGCGGCGTGATCGACAAGATCCGCAACGCGGTTGCCAAGCCCGCCGTCGAACAACCTGCCGAACCCGCAGCGAAACAATAAAGGGATATCAATGGCTGACACAAACATTGCCAGCGGTGCGACTTATGCGCCGACCGCAAAAGCCGAAAAAGTCGTGGAGCCCGGCGAATTCAATTTCGCCGCCGCGTTCCTCGACCACGGCCACATCTACGGACAGGTGAATGGACTGCGAGACGCGGGCGGCACCCTGAAATGGGTCTATGATCCCGATCCCGCAAAAGTAACCGCCTTTCTCGAGAAGAATCCCGAAGCGCAGGTGGCCGATTCGTATTTCCAGCTATTGGAAGATCCCGCCATCCAGCTGGTGGCGGCGGCAGCGGTACCATCGGAACGCGCCGGGGTTGGTTTCCAGGCATTGGAAGCCGGCAAGGACTACTTTACCGACAAGTCGCCCTTCACCACCCTGGAGCAGTTGGCAACCGCCCGCACCAAGGTGGCCGAAACCGGCCGCCGGTACATGGTCTACTTCAGCGAGCGACTCCACAACGAAGGCGCCATGAAGGCCGGTGCGCTGATTGCCAACGGCGCGGTCGGTCGCGTTCTACAGGTTGTCAACCTTGCCCCGCACCGTCTCAGCAAAGGCATCCGGCCCGACTGGTTTTTCCAGAAGGAAAAGTACGGCGGCATCATCACCGACATCGGATCGCACCAGTTTGAGCAGTTCCTGTCCTACACCGGGGCAAAGGACGCCACCGTCAACTTTGCACGCGTGGCCAACTTCAACAATCCCGACACGCCCGGACTCGAGGACTTTGGCGAGGCGTCGCTGACGGCCGATAACGGCGCATCGTTCTACTGCCGCATGGACTGGTTCACTCCCGACGGCTCGCCCGTCTGGGGCGATGGCCGCACCTTTGTGGTTGGAACGGAAGGTTCCATCGAGGTTCGTAAATACATGGACCTCGCCCGCAAGGCGCTCGACAGTGTGGTATTCCTTGTCAACGGCGAAAAGGAACAGGAGTTCCAATGTCAGGGAAACACCGGCTTCCCGTTCTTCGGCGAGCTGATTCTCGACTGCCTCAACCGCACCGAAAACGCCATGACCCAGGAGCACGCCTTCAAGGCCGCCGAGCTGTCGATGAAAGCCCAACTCCTCGCAGAAACACAGTAGCCTTCTGTTGTCATCAACAACCATTTTCAACAAACCCGTATATCTCACACGGGTTTGTTGACTTTCAGGCCTTTTTGTTTAAAATGGAATACCTCGAAGGGGATGTGGTTTAGCAAAAAACAAATGATAGGAGGGTTGTATGCAAGCGCAACGTCTAAGTCTTCTGGTACTGTTGCTGTCCATTGTGGCCGTTTCCTGCACCAGACAGGAGGATGCACAGCAGTCCAAGGGTGGACCAATGATCCGGCAGTCCGGCTACACCATACCAACCGAGCCCCCGCTGGGGCTTCCACCCATACCCTATCCGGCGGACAATCCGCAAACACTCGAAAAAATCGCCCTGGGAGAAAAACTGTTTCACGACAAGCGCTTCAGTACCACCCACGAGGTCAGCTGCGCCGCCTGCCACGATGCCGCAAAGGCGTTCACCGACGGGCCGCTGAAAACCTCCGAGGGGATCAACAAGCTCACCGGGACACGCAATGCGCCAACGGTAGTGAACGCGGTCTATTTCAGAACCCAGTTTTGGGATGGACGCTCGCCGTCGCTGGAAGACCAGTCGCTGCACCCGCCCGTAAATCCGGTGGAGATGGGATTGAAGGACCACGAGCCGATTCTGAAAATCGTCCGTACCGACCCGGAATATGTCGCGGCCTTTAAGGCGGTGTTTGAAAAGAGTGGCACCGCCATCACCATGGACGAAGTCACCAAGGCCATTGGCTCCTTCGAGCGTACTATTGTTTCGGGCAATTCGGCGTTCGACCGCTACAACTATGGCGGGGAAAAAGATGCGCTGACGCCGGCACAGAAACGCGGTTTGGAACTGTTCACCAACAAAGGCCGCTGTGTTTCATGCCATCTGATTGAACAGACCCAAGCGCTGTTCACGGATAACCGGTTCCACAACATCGGTGTCGGTATCAATAACATCCAAGGTGATGTTCCTGAACTGGCCGGAGCGTTCCTGGAAGCCAAGGCCACGCTGGCGGAGGTGGATATAAAAGTACTCACCGACAAGCGCACTTCCGAACTCGGGCGGTTCGTGGTTGCCAAGGACTTTGATGGTCTCGGTGCATTCAAGACCCCCACACTGCGCAACGTTGCGGCCACAGGGCCGTACATGCACGACGGCAGTGTGCGAACACTGCTCGACGTTGTGATCCATTACGACAATGGCGGGGTAACGAAGAAAGACGATCCCGTCAATGACTTCCTCAGCGGCGGCATCCGTCCGCTGAACCTGACAGAACAGGAGCGGAACGACTTGGTCGCGTTTATGGAAGCCCTGACGAGTCCCGAATACCTGTCGGCAGTAAACAAAAAAAACATTAGATAAAGGAGCGGAACCCATGAAAATGAACCTTTCAAATCGTCGCGGTTTCATGAAAACGGCCGCCATCGGCACACTGCCGCTCAGCATGGTTGAGCTTACGTTTGCCGATCCGCAGCAGAACTTTTCTTTTGCCCACATCTCCGATTCGCACATCCAGCAGATCAAGGGCACGAAATTCGTGAACAACTGGGATCGCGGCTTGATCCGGGCCGTCGCGGAAACCAACCTGCTGAATCCAAAGCCGGACTTCGTCGTGTTTGGCGGCGACCTTGCGCAGCTCGGGAAAAAGGAGGAATTGGACCACGGGGCTGAAATGCTTGCCAAGCTGAATTACAAGACCTACTGCGTGCTGGGCGAGCACGATTACTACCTCGATCTCGGCGCCTACTGGTCGGAGTTATATGGACCCCACTACTATAGCTGGGATCACAAGGGGGTTCATTTCATCACGCTCAACAGCATCCTTACCTACGACAAATGGACGTTTGAGCGATGGCCGTCCGATATGCAGCGCATGCTCGAAATGGCCGGACTCGACAATCCAAACGGGTCGCCGTTCATGGTGGGTGAAAAGCAGCGGGCGTGGCTCGCGAAGGATCTCGCGGGAGTTGATAAAAACACGCCGGTCGTTCTCTTTTCCCACTCGCCGATCCAGAAGATCTACAAGGGCTGGAACTTCTGGACCGAGGATGCAGAGGAGGTGCAGGCATTGCTGAAACCGTTCGCCAATGCGTCGGTTATCTACGGTCATGTTCACCAGATCCAGTATAACCAGATCGACAACATCAGTTTCAACGCGGTGATGGCAACCGCATGGCCGTGGCCCTACCCTGCCAGCTATGCACAGGCCAAAAGCTTCATGCCCAAATTAACGGTGCCGATGAACCGGGCCAATCCGTTCTTCGAACGCGATGCAACCGGCTGGCAGCTGATCGACATGGACAACGGGCGGGCGGCGCTGGACTACAACCTGTACGACAACACCAACCGGACAGTGGCGTACAATCCAAAAACACGGCAACCCGAAGACCGGATGTTCCAAAGCCCGCAAAACCGGGTTTCCCCTCAAACGCACTTTTAAATGAAAGGAGAATTGCAATGAAACCGAAAATTTATGGAACCGTAGTGACTCTGTTCATTCTGGGATTGTTTGGTGTTTATATGCTTGTGCCCACGCTCTCGGCTGATGAATTCACCGAGAAGGATGTCGCGCGCTGGACAGAGGAGTTTATGAGCGTGGTCGACAAAGGGCGCGTGCTATGGGGTAGCGGCGAGCTGGGCAAGAATGGCGTCGCCTGCGGTCAGTGCCATCCCAACGCGGCCAACACGCACCCGGAAACCTATCCGAAATTCCAGCAGCAGCTCGGACGTGTTGTGGGTTTCCGCGACATGGTCAACTGGTGCCTTCAGCATCCCCTGGAAGGCGATGCCCTGGACATCAACGGCCCCGAGATGGTCGCTCTGGAAGCCTACGCCACCTATGAACGGCGCGGCGTGGCGCTCGCTCCCGGAAAACATTGATTGGCAATATTAAACATTTACTTCCAAGGTCTGGAAAAATAATTCCAGACCTTGTAAATTTCGTGGATGGTTAGCCTAGTTCCTCTTCGTCGTCGTAGGGCGTTATCCGGCGTCCCGCGAACGACAGCAGCTTGCCCGCAATCAGCCCTGTGGCAATCGCAATCACGATGGTGATTCCAATGCCGCTAAGTTGCGCCGCGGCGTCAATGCCCTTGACCACAAACAGCGCGACCAGGCCACCAAACAGGCCGGGCAACCCATGGAGGTGCAACACACCGCAGGTGTCCGTCTTCTTGATCAGGTTCTGCAGCTTGTCCTGAATCACGGCAAAGCCGAAAGTGGAAATTGAACCCGCACCGATTCCGATTGCAAATGCGATAGCCGGAATGGTGCGGTCGCAGGTGGAGCCAATCGCCACCCCGCCAGCCAGCGTTGCGTTGGCGATGTCCGCCACGGAAACCTTCCTGCGAAGAACCAGCGAAACAAAGTAGGTGGCGAGGGTTGAGCCGCACAGGGCAAGGATCACATTCACAACCGTGGCGAGGATGGCGGACGGTTCCACCAAAGCCGCGCAAAAACTCGGCCAGAAAACCCACAGCACCATGCTGCCGAGCAGCGAAAACCGGTCGCTGGTCGCGTCGGCTTCAATGGGGGTCTCGAATTCCTTTTTGGTTGTAAGGGCAAAAATGGCACCCAGTCCAAAGAGTGCGCCAAACGAGTGGATCACGATGGACCCGCCGGTATCGACAAATGCGCCGTGCTTGATCAATCCCAGCCCGCCTTCGAGCAGAATCCATTCGTTGAGCGAGTAGCACGGGACAAACAGAATTGCCAACAGCATGTACTGGAAAAGTTTAAGACGCCCAAGCACTGCACCGGCACAGATCAGCAGACCCGCCGCGCTGAATTCGGCAAGAATCAACCGGTCGATATCGAGTTCAACGCCCCCCATGATTCCCAGCGAATCTTTCAGGAAATATAGCGGAATCGCAACACTCACCAGCAGGTAGGTGGCCGTCACCGCTGTACGTCCGTATTTCTTTACGAACACCATCAGGAAGCCGAAACCGACCAGCAACATCGCCATCACATGGATCGCCCGGAAATATTTCTGAACATTGACCACATCCGCCAGACTCGCGCCTACGGAGGCTTCTGACACGTGCGCCAAAGCGGTCATCGAGAGAAAGGCCATGGCCATTAAAGGGAATAGTTTATTTCGCGGCATATTCTGATCTCTCCTTAATTGAAAATTCCCGATAAACGGGAATCCCATCTATAACAGAGAATATCAGAATACGACAAAACGACACCCGGAACCTGAAAACAGTCCGAGCGGCATCGCCGCAATCCAGAAATTCTGCTGCATCCTCAAATTCGGGTCTGGATTGCGGACCAACCGCTTTCCCTCCCGAACCAACAAAAAATCTAAAACCAGCGCAATCTCCAAGCCACGTCCCATCTAGAGGGATAACAGCATGGGCATGCGCACTGCTTAACGGCAAATTTTACTCTATATGGCGAGACAGTGCATGCTTTCATTGCCTGAAATTCAAAAGGGTGGTCTCTATCCGCTGGAAAAGAAGTTCCATACTTTGCAAATACCAATGGAGTTTTCAATGCCCGACGCAAAAATCCAGCAACGGAAAAAATCTACTGTAAAAGCCGGGGGGAAAACCACTGTCCCGGAAAATAATGGTAGTTAGAATCTCTACTTCACTACCATTAGACGGAAGAGTGCGGCGGCGTGCGGGTTGAGCTGCACTCCCAGCCGTTTTTCGACGGGACCGCTATCTTTCCTCTGCCAAAGGTCGCGTGCCTTATACTTCCCACGCAGCTGTTCCCATTCGAAATTCAGTTCCACTCGCTGTGGTTTATCAGCCAGGTTAAACAAGGCAACGAAGCGGTCACCGGTTGCCGGGTCCGTCGCAATCCAGCAGCACTGGCCCTGTTTGGTCTTGAATACCTGCCGGTTGTCCGTACTGGATTGGTTGACCGCCAATACTTCGGAATTGGTCAGCAGTGCAATGGTTTCCGGTGGCGACGAAAGCAGATCGCCCCCCATCATCAGCGGCGATCGGGCCACGCACCAAAGGGTCATCATGGTGACCTGTTCGTCCGGAGTGAATTGCGACATCCGGTCCGGACCATGCGGTCGGCCGTTCATCGAGAGGTGACCGATCGGAAGCATATCGGCATCCGGCCAGCGGTTGGGCTGGATATGCGGCGACCAGGCATTGAGCAGATCAAAATTGTGCAACAGTTTTTCCCATTCGTCCCAGAAATCGCCTGAGATCCGCCACATGTTGGCATTCTCGGCCAAGTGTCCGGCACGGGAGAGCGGCGCTTCACCGCAGGAAAGACTCAACACCATCGGGCGGCCGCACTGGTCGATGGCGTTGCGCATCATCTCTATTTCGCCCTTGTGGTACGGTGGATACATCGTGTCGTCGGCCTTGACAAAATCGACGCCCCACTCGGCGTAGAGATTGAAGATGGAGTTGTAGTATTCCTGTGCGCCGGGTTTGGTTGCATCGATGCCTAGCATGTTGTTGCACCAGGTGCAGGTGTCCCAAGGTTCACCGATATCCTTGGCGGCCAGATGGGTACCCATGATTTCGAGGTTTTCGTACCAGGCCTGCAGGGGAATGCCGCGCATGATGTGGATGCCGAACTTCATTCCTTTGCCATGCACCCAGTCAGCCAGCGGTTTGAATCCGGCACCGTTGGCGGCCGATGGGAAACGCTCGACGGCCGGCATCAGCCGTCCATATTTATCCATAGTCAGTTTTTCGATCGGAACCCCGTTTTCATCGAGCCGCACATCGGGATGGCCAATGCGGCGCTTGGGATTGTCCCAGTCTCCGGGCTTCGGGTTGAACCAGATGTAATCGATCACTGCATATTCCCAGCCATACTTGAGTAGGTTTTTTTCCATGAACTCAACCGTATTCCGGAACTGCTGCTCGTTTATCGCGCAATCGTAGGCATCGAAACTGTTCCAGCCCATCGGGGGCTTAGGCGCAACCATGGGAAGCGGCACAGGCTCTGCGGCAGTCTCTTCAGGTACGGCATTGGTGGCAGCGGGGGCTTGAGCCAGCGGTAGGGGTCCAACAATCCCGGGAAAGATTTCCGCGACGACAGATTCCTCCGCCACGGTGCCTAAAAACGGCAACATGAACAACATAGATAACAAAGCTCGTTTCAACATCAGTCGGTCCTCTTTTCATTCTTTCAGCAACAGGAGAAGCTACCGCATACTGCAGCAAAATGAAATGCCATAAAACGAAAATTACAGGTCGGCGGCTCTATTTCACCTCGGTAAGTTCCAGCACAACGCTTTCATTCGCCTTGCGGATTTTTAGTTGGACGCCGTTGTTCATCAAAAAATTCCCGCTGAAGGTTTTGCCGTTGCCGTTGAACAGCTTCGACTTGGAGGTACTATTAAGTTCCTTCACTTTGTACTCCCGATCAGGTTCCAATCCGTGCAACTTGACGGTCGGATGATCCTGCCGGGAATGGTAGCGGGTGCTGTAGGCAAAGACCACGGCGCGGTTCTTTTCAGGCGTCACGTACATCAACGCGGAGCGGTCTTCCTTGTAGGGCGAAACCAGACGATAGAGATCGCCCAGCTGAACGACATCGCGGATGCGCTTGTATTCGGCAATGCATTTTTTGGAATACTCCATCTCCTCTCCCGTCATGTCGGCGGGTTGCAGTTCCACGCCGAGGCGGCCCGACATGGCAACATCAAACCGCAGCTTGAGCGGGGATGAATTTCCGGTCTGGTGGTTGGGCGAACCGGAAACATGCGCACCCATGGCCATGGCCGGATAGAAGTGGCTGGTTCCCCACTGGAGAAAGATCCGCGAAAACGCGTCGGTGTTGTCGCTCGCGCAAAACTCGTGGTGGTAGGCCAACGCACCAAAGTCCACCCGGCCGCCCCCGCTGGAGCAGGCCTGGAAGATAACCTTGGGGTGTTTGGCCATCAACCGCCCGTAGACAGAATAGAGGCCGCGCGTGTAGTCGATCCATAAATGGCTCTGGCGGTCGGCAGGCAGATAGGGCGAACCAAAGTTCTGCACGTGCCGGTTGGCATCCCACTTGATGTAGGCAATGCGCGGATGTTTCACCAACAAATCATCCACCACCTTGAAGACAAAATCCTGCACGGCGGGATTGCTGAGGTCCAGCAACAGCTGGTGCCGCATTTCCAACAGCTCGCGGTGTGGTCGCTGCACAATCCAGTCGGGATGGTTTTCAGCCAGCTCGCTTTTGGGGTTCACCATTTCCGGCTCGACCCATATGCCGAATTTGATCCCTTCCTTTTCGGCGTGGTCGATCAGATAGTCGATGCCGCGCGGCAACTTCTTCTTGTTCACCTGCCAATCGCCCAGCCCGGCCTTGTCGTTGTTGCGCGGATACTTGTTGCCGAACCATCCATCGTCCAGCACAAACATCTCAACGCCCAGCCCGGCGGCGTGGGTCATCATTTTGGTGAGGGTGTCCTCGTCGAACGTGAAGTAGGCGCCCTCCCAACTGTTCAACACCACCGGCCGCGGCATGTCGCCGTCGCGCAGCGAATAGCGGCGCGCCCAGCGATGGAACCGACGGGTGACCGGCCCCTTTCCGTTGGCGCTGTAGGTAAAGGTAAACCGCGGGGTCTCGAAGGTTTTGCCGGATTCAACATGGTAGGCCGATCCAAACGGATTCATCCCGGCGTTCATGTGCAGGATATTCAGGCTGTCCAGCTCGAAGCAGAGGCGGTAGTTACCCGACCATGCCAGTGCGCCACCGATCACCGTTCCCTGCTCCTCCTCCGCCGGCTGGCCCAGCGAAAGCATGAACGAAGGGTTTTCGGCCTGCGTCGTGCGCACGCCCTTCTTGCTGTCGATGATCTTGATCCCCTTGCCGAGCTTTTCTTCTTCCATCTGCATTTCGTTTGCCCATGCCCCATGAAAATGCGTCAGCCAATATTCGCGCCCCTCCGTCACCAGATCGAACGAGGCAAAGTTTTCCAGCACGACCGCGCCGTCTTCCTTGTTCTCAATAAAAACCTGCGACGTGATGATATCCTCGGCCTGGTACGCGCGGTAGACGAGCGTCACAAAGAACGGGTAATATGTATCCTTCAGCCGGATGCGTGTTTCAACGATGTTGTCGTCGATCTTGGTTTGTGTATGGCTTTGGTAGCGCAGATCGGTGGTCATGTTCCCGTCGGCATGGGTCGCCTTGAGGGATGGCTCGCCTGGATACTCTCCGCCGAAAACCGACAACGCCTCGAAGGTTTCCATCCGCATCTTGTCGAACGGGATGACGTCCAGCAGGTTTTCCGGCGTGGCTTGCCGCTCGCCATAGTATTTATGGAAAACAAAACCCTTATTGTTCGCCATCAGCACCAACGACGTGTTTTGCGTATCGATTGCAATCACACGTTTTTTGTCCAATGCATCAGCATTCATAACCGCTCCTATCATTAAACCAGCCAAAAAATATTTCATTTCATCCTCCTACATTATTGGGAATATTTCAGATTCAGTACGCGCCTGTTCAAACAGTTTCTCCATCTTCTTCACCATGTCCGGGTACTGTTTTGCGACATCGCTCAACTCTTCTACATCATCCTTCAGGTTGAACAGGATGACCGGTGGCTTTGCCCCCTTCGTCAAACCCCGGCGGATCGCTTTCCAGTCGCCCCTGCGAATCGCCTGGTTCACGGCGGGTTTCCCGAACGCACTGCGATGGAATTCCCAATAGAGATATTCATGCTGTCGCTGCCCCCCCTTCCCCAGCAAGGTCGGCGCAAAGGAAAGACCGTCGATTCCCTGGGGTGCGGGAATGCCTGCCAGCTCCGCGCAGGTCGGCAGTACATCCCAGAATGCAGACAGGTGGTTGCTGGTAGCACCCGGCTTGATCCTGCCCGGCCAACGGACAATGAACGGCATGCGGATGCCGCCGTCGAGCAGGTCGCGCTTTACGCCGCTGAACGGGCCGTTGCTGTTGAAGAACTCCGGCTGGCAGCCGCCCTCCTGATGCGGACCGTTGTCGCTGGTGAACATCACCACCGTGTTGTCGTCGATCCCGCACTGCTTCAGGCACTCCATCAGCTTGCCGATGTCGCGGTCGATACGGCTAACCATCGTGGCGTACGCCACGTTCGGGAAGTCCTGCGAAGCGTAGGCTCCAATGAGGTCATCCCCGGCGCGCCCCTGCGTATCTTCCACAAACGCGGTTTCCGGCCAGCCCTTGGCCGCATATTTTTCCCACAGCCCGTCCCGCGGTGCCAACAGCTCCGCATGCGGCGTATTCAGCGCCAAATAAAGAAAGAACGGCTTGTCTTTGTTCTGAGTGATAAATTCGATTCCCTTTTGGCGGAAAAGATCCTGCACATAGGTATGGCGGGAACCATACCGGTTGTATGGCAGCTCAACCGTCTTGCCGTTTTCGTTCAGCGTCGGCGGATAATGCTTGTGTGCGCGCCGCTGGCAGTTGAAGCCAAAGAAATAGTCGAATCCCTGCCGGTTCGGTTCGCCGTGCGTACCCGGTGCGCCCAGCCCCCACTTGCCAACCAATCCGGTCGCGTAGCCCGCCTGCTTCAGCACCTTCGGAATCGTCACCGTATCCGCCGGAATCGGATGCTGCCCCTCCGTGACCATCTCCTTGTTGCCGCGGACATACGAGTGCCCCGTGTGATAACCGGTCATCAACGCGCAGCGCGACGGCGCGCAGACCGTGCAACCCGCATAGTGGTTGGTGAACTTCATCCCTTCGCGCGCCAACTTATCGATCACCGGCGTTTCGATCTTACGCTGGCCGTAGCAGCCAAAATCGCCGTAGCCCGCATCGTCGAGCAGGATATAGATCATATTCGGTTTGCGTTCAGTTGGGGCAAACGCACCCGCACCGGCGGCAACAGTTAAACCGGCAAGAAAACAACGGCGTTTCATAACTACTCCTATTCAAAAAATCAAAGACATGATTATAGGCAAAGTTCCAATGATTGGAATCCCAAACGACCAACGTTTCCATTGATTGGAAACTATTTGGTTTTCAGTTCACCGAAGGAACCGGGCAGGTTGGCGAGGTGTTTCTTCATCTCGGCCTGCATCTTCTCGAGAACGGCCTTGTATTCGGGATTGGCGGCCAGGTTTTCGAGTTCGTCTGGATCCTTGTTGATGTCGTAAAGCTGATCGGGATCGAAGTAGGTTTCGCCGCGCGACTTGACGGCGTTTCCCAGCTCCGTTCCGTCACCGCCGGGGAAACGGTGGATGTGCGTCACGCGGTAGCCGGGGTTTGCAACAGCGATTTTCTCGACCATCCCCGCCTTGCCGCCCGTTTTCCCGGCATAGTATTCCTTGATCTCGACCTTCACCTGTTCAGGGGTACGGACGCGGCTTGGCGGAACGCGAAATGCGAGGTATTTCCAGTCCTTGGAAACCACGGATCGGGTGTGACCCATCTCGCACAACAGGCTGTCGCGCGTGGTTTTCGCCTTGCCGGTCAGCAATGGCATGAGGTCAATGCCATCAACCAGATAATCCTTCGGCTTCACCACACTGCACGCGCTGAAGATGGTCGGCGCAAAATCAATATTGGCAACAATCTTGTCGCTCTGCTGCGGCTTTATGGTTCCCGGCCATGAAATAATGACGGGCGTCCGGATTCCGTTCTCATAGACGCTGCCCTTACCGCCGTCGCAACCGTGGTCGTTAAAGAAAACGACCAGCGTGTCTTCCTTCAGTCCCAGCGATTTAATCTTTTCGAGCAGCACACCGATGCTATCGTCTAGCCACATGGCACCGAAGTCGTTTTTCTTCGCACCAATGGCTTCGCCGCGCTTGATGACCTCCTGCCGGGACGGCTGTACATCCAGCACCTTGTCGAGCTTGCCGCCCTCGGTGTAGATCGGATCGGCATTGAGCGACTGGATGGGATCGGGGCCGTGCGTAAGCGTGGTGGCGTAGTAGAGGTAGAACGGCTTGTCCTTGTTTTGCTCCACAAACTTCAGTGCGGCATCAAGTTTCCATTCCGGCGTGTGCTCGCAGAGCTTTTTCGGAAACTTGCTACGGCTGCCCATATTGCCGTGGTTCATCGCCGCCGCATAGTCGAAGCCATATTCTTTCAACAGCTCCGCCGTATCCTTCTGCTGCTGGCGCAACGCGGCATCGACTTCCGGATCGTCGGGATCGGACTTGCTGCCGATTGATTTAGGCAGTTGCCCCAGCTCGTCGAGTCCATGCAGCTTGCCGACCAGTCCGGTGGTGTAGCCATTCTTTTTCAGCAATTTTGCAACTGTCCATTCATGCGCCGCCACATCGGCATTCCACTGCACCCAGGTCTGGCCTTCGACCGGTTGGCCACTGGTGAAGCGGCGGCATTGGCTGCGACTGGCATAGCGTCCGGTCAGGCAGGTGTAGCGACTCGGGGTGCAAACGCTGGAGGTGGCATAAGCACGGGTAAAGCACACTCCCTCTTCACCCAGCTGGTTGACATTCGGCATCAGCTTTGATCCTTTCAGATAGCCAAAGTGATCCACACTTTGATCATCGGTGATAATGAACAGCACGTTTGGCTTTCGCTTTCCGGGCTTGCCGACCACCAATGCCGCAGTTGCGGTCATGGTTGATCCCGCAAGAAAACAACGTCGTTTCATAATCCACCTTCTTTATATTTAGTATCCTCGGATATCCGAAGCTATTGAGTCCGACTGGCTAAATACAGCCGAACAAACTCATCGGTACTACACAGCACAATATCACTTTGCAATCCGTCACAGACATCTTCAAATTCCCTGGGTGTGACCGGGTTGTCCAGAAAAACCCAGAAAAAGCGGCGGGAGTCATTATTGATGGCATCCCGCATCTTCTGTATCTGGATGTTCTTTTTTCCATCCCTCTTGGTTTTTACCGGATCGGCAAAAACCGGCACACCCTTATATTCCCAAACCTCGTCGTTTTCACGGCCGTTGGCCACATCCAGTTGATTGATACTGATAATGGACCGAATAGTTGTGTGGCCAATAATGTATTTGATCACGGTATGTTCGGGGTCTTTCTGCCCATCGGGGTCCTTTAAGAAAAAATCCTGCATTCCAATCCCCGGAAACAAGCGGTCGGTCTGCCGGCAGTAGTTCTGTAGATAGCCGTTGTTATGGAGATCTGTCGGAAAGGCATATCCAGCCCCTCTGCCGCACATATAGGTTCCGTTGCCCTGTTCGAGATTGTATTGGCACCACGGAATAAATGCGGCGCGATCAAGCCAATGTGCCATTTGAGTCATTCCGAACGGATATTTTTCGGCGATGCGCTTGCCGGAGCCATCGTCGCTGATCGCAGTTAAACACCGTTGATTCCAGTAAGTGCTGCGGCGGGAAGTATCGCCCTGCGTAAAACTGATCAGCACATAGCGCTTGCCGCGACTGTATGCAGGCAGCGGTCGGACAGGTTGCGCCAAGGGGGTTTCAGCCGGAAACCATTTGTACACGGAATCGTTGTTCCCCCACCCCGCATAGACATGCCCGTTTTTCCCGAGCGCATGGATATCCGGCCCTTCGGAGGTCCACCAACCATAGACCGGCGTTATGGGTCCAAAGGATTTCATGATAGCGCATTGCGTGGTGGCGAAGTCGGACAGATTGCGGCCGGCGGCATCGAGAACCCAGGTGAACATTCCCTGCTGGATCATGTAGTCCATTCCGCGCGGGAAAACCGAAAAACTGTCGTTGATTGCATATACATCTGTGTTTTTATTGCTGCGCAACCAATGGTTCCTATTCCATAGCTGGGCGGCCGCGGGATCATTCACATATGAGTCCCGCCAATCGCAAACGGTAAAGTTATACGGAGCAGCGGTTATCATATCGATCACACCCTGGTCGTTGTCAACCATTGCACGGTTGTTTTGACCGGCAGCCGTGATGGCCACGGTTTCCATCACTGGATTAGCCGCCGAATCATAGAGGTAAACGCTGTTGCAGCGCGCCTTGAACTCGGGAATGCTGAAAACATCCCACGGTTTCACATAGGAAAAAGTGACTCCTTTATGGACCACCAGCGCATCCAGCCAGTCCAGCTCCGTTGCCGGATCCTCTTCATGAATGACAAACAGCAGCGGATCATTCCATTTATTCACCACCCCTTGGAAGCTCTGCAATAGCGCGCGTTTGGCCCGGTTGTATCGGAACCCATCGGGATTGTCGCGCACATCCACCACGTACAACTGGGTGGCCGACACGGAAGAAGATGCCGCAAAAACAAAAAGAAACGACACTAAACAAACGGTACGGAGCAAGACAGGACAGCGGCGAACCACGGCGGCACTCAATCCCGCACTGAAACAACGTCGATCCACACCCATTCCTCCTGATGAATCCATTCCAAGCATTGGAACGGATTGTAGATAAAGTTCCAACCATTGGAAATTCAACCAGCCGGGATTTCCAGACGTTGGACCCGTCGGTTGACGGATTTCCTATGCCTGGAAGTCTGTCTACTTCAGATTTGCACGACACTGTTCGAGCTTCTTCAAAGCCAGTGACGACTGCTGTACGGTCTTGGAAAGTTCTGCCGCGACTTCGAAGGCCCCGATTGCTTTCTTGTATTCCTTCGCGCGGATAAACGCATTGCCGGCTTCCGCCGCGGCAGCGAACGAGGTGTAGGCCGGACACGTGATCTTCCCCCAGCCCATGGCCGTGGCAACCGTTTCGGCAATCTCCTTGCCGAGTACCGTCGAGCCCTCCTCCGAAAAATGGACATTCAACGGATTCTGAAGCTCTTCGAGACGGTTCACGGTAAAGGCGTAGAGATCGTTGACCTGCACCTGGTTTTTCCTCATCACTTCCGCGGCGGCGTTGTTGTATTTTACGGCATCCTCCGGCAGACGGCAGGGCTTAACGCCGGCGGGATAGGCGGTGGTCGTGGCGAAGATAAGCTTCGCGCCCGTTGCCTTCATTTTGTCCACCACGGTCTGGAGGTTCTTTTTGTAGTCTGCAATCGAAACCTGCGACGGAATCTCCGGGCCGGTATTCTTTCCGTCGATGCGCTTCAGATCATGCAAGCCCGAGTTGAAATGGATCACATCCCACTTCGGGGCTGACGAGAGCCATTTATCAATTGAATCAACCGCTTTCACGCTGTCGCCACAGTTTTCCGGCCCCGCGCCGCTGAGCGGACGGTAGACATTCGCCTTGCCCTTCAGGAACTGGCGCACCTGAAGCGTATAGCCGATGGAAATCGAATCGCCCAGAATCAGCATGTTCGGCAGGTTGGGGTCGGCCTTGACCTCCCACGAATACTTGCCGGCCTTCTCCTCGAAAGAACCCGGCTCCACCTTCTGCTTTTTGGCTGAAACATTCAGCGCCATCATCCCCGCCAACACAATTATCCAAACACACTTCATAATGATCTCCTTTCTTTGCAAACAGAATTTTAATCTACATGCCACCGCATTGGAACGCAAGGGGCGAAGAACCGCTTTCCTCTTGCGCCCGGCCGCGACACCAAATACCGTTTGCCCATGCATATAATCAACAGTCTGGCGCCGACCTTCCTGAGAAGTGGACCTTTGGCGCGCTGTTTTTTCGTTCATCAGATGCGCTGGTTTATTTCAGCCCAAGAAGGAAGTTCTTCACGCAATCTCCTAAAACACCGATGTTGTAGCCACCTTCCTGGCAGACTAAGGTGGGTATTTCAAGTGACTGAAACTGTTTGCCGATTGCAAGATAATCTTCCGTGCGAAGCTTGAAACCACCAATAGGATCAGACTCATGCGTGTCGAAACCTGCGGCAATAATTAGGAATGCTGGATTAAACTCACGAATTTTATTCAGTATGCGATCCAATGCGTTGCTGTATTGTTCCAGCTGTGTGCCCTTTGGCAACGGTTCATTATGATTGGTACCGATGCCCTGACCTTTGCCTTTTTCGTCGGCATAGCCCCAAAAGTAGGGGTATTCATCATCAGGATCACCATGAATAGATGCCGTAAATACTGACTTTATATCATCAAAAAACTCCTGTGTTCCGTTTCCATGATGATAATCTATATCGACAATCGCCACTCTACCTTTGGGTAATAAATACTCGGCAGCAGTCGCTACATTATTAAAATAGCAATAGCCACCAAATACACGGGGTCCTGCATGATGTCCGGAAGGTCGGCACAGGGCATATACTGTTTTTTCATGGCCATCGCGGATTAATTCAGCGCCGGTTAACGCCGTTTCAGCAGAGGCAAGTGCAACTTCATAGGTTTTTCTTTTAATGGGGGTAACGGCATCGGTACACCAGATCCCGCCCCAGAGAGGGGAATCAGATCTTTTTCTGCGATGGGCCCCTTCGCCGGGAAAAAGATCGGGATAAAACTCCTCATCATCGCTTTGTAAGCTTAAGGATGTGTTCCTGATATAATCGTGATAGGGGTGTAGTCGTGTGATGAGTCTTTCCGGAAAGGGCTTTGCTGTAAGAAATTCAAATCGTTCATCGGCATGAAGGGATTTCTTAATGGCTTCAACGCGTTTGGGCGTATCTTTTACTTCGTACGTATCCGGTCCAAGTTGATATTTCCAATATGGGTTGTGCTGACTGTCGTTATATTTCTCAATTACTTTCATGGATGTTCCTTCCATTTTTCAACAGTTCGATAATGCGTTTGTGTGGAACTGGCGGACACCAGCGTTGTTCACGTCCACCCATTCCATTAGAGCAGCAGATTGCATTTAATACGGCCTCTTCGGTTGCTTCTATTACCGCTTCATAAGCCAAGTTTATATAAGTATCAGAAATACATTTTAAAGTTAAAAATTTACTGCTTGTACTGGGCTGCCTAGGCTTTCGGTTACCCGTACTGAAAGCAATGATGATTTCACCACTGGTTGAGGCCGCATAAGAGCCTGTTCGGCCAAGACCAAGAGCGGCCCGTTTGGCGACACGATTGAGTTGACTGGTAAGGAGGGGGAGATCGGTGGCCACCACAACGATGATGGATCCCTCTGACACCTCCCGACGTCCTGCCAGATCGAACTCCTCATTCAGTTGTCGGCCCACGACGGCACCATCTATGGTAAGATTATGCATCTTCCCAAAGTTGGAAAGTACAAGTACCCCAACTGTAAATGTATTGTTTTCAGAAAGGTTTACTATTCGGGAAGAAGTACCGATTCCTCCGGAAAAGTCAAACGTTGTCATTCCTGTGCCGGCCCCAACCGAGCCTTGCATGACCGGTCCGGATGCCGCCGCCTTTATGGCCTTCATGGTGTCTTGTGCTGAACAGGTCCCGACTCTTATATCGTTTAGAAAAGAATCGTCGGCTTCGCCAACTACAGGTAGAACCACATCCGTTTTGGTTCCAAGAAGAGGGTGCTTTTTCATCATTTGGTTGACCACTCCATCATGTACCCGACCAACGGAATGCGAATTTGTGAGAAGTATGGGTGTTTCCAGCCAACCTGTTTCCATGACCTGGGTAAGTCCAGCCATCTCTCCAACACCGTTCAGGATAAAACCTCCGGCCACAATCCGATTCGCATAGGTCTGTCCCGCGGGCATAACGGCCGTAACCCCGGTACGTATGGAACTGACCCCATTCCCGCCGGGAATTGGAACCCCATCTTCAATCCGGGAAAAGTGGCCGACACGAACGCCCTTAACATCGGTGATTGCATTATGAATTCCCGGGCGCATCCGGCCAATTTGGATTCCCAACTCTCTGGCGGTAGGTCGTGAGACACCGGATGTAAGCTCGCCGTTTTTGGGCTGTTTCACCGATCTGATCGCCAAACCGTATCGGCGAGCGGCAGAGCGAATAATCAAGCGCATAACATCTCTGGATTCGAGTCCGCGCGATTTGGCTGCCGTGATCAGGGAAGCGTTTGGATGCAGGCTTGGCAGTGGATTAAGTTCAATAAAATAAGGTTGCCCGCTTGTATGTAATCGAATATCGACCCGGCCAAAATCAGGGCAGGACATGATATCGAAAACCGCACGGGCCATTTTTACAACAGCTGTTTTTTCCTGTGAATTAAGATCGGCAGGACAAACAACATGAACTGATTTTGCGGCTTCTCCTCCTTGTTTCATGTCGTAATCATATACATTGTATTTGCCACTGATCTTGTCCATATCAAACGTGTGTTCAACGACATCAAGCAATTTGCCCGGAAAGCTTTCAAGCAAGGGAATACTGAGCTCTCGGCCTACTATGAATTCCTCAACAACAAGGCCTGCGGGATAATGTTTTAATAATTTGTTTATTCGCTCCTGCGCCTGATCATGTGTTTCAACAACGGAATCCTGTGTAATCCCTTTACTCGATCCCTCAGAATTCGGCTTAATGATGAGAGGATATTGTAAATTATCGGGTAGGTTGCGTTCCTTCTCGGTAATTAAAACCCCTTTGGGGATGTTGATTCCGTGCGAGGCCAAAACCGTTTTAGCAAGATGCTTATCAAGATTGAGATGAAGCAGGGAGGCGTTTCCCCCGGTGAACGGAATGCCCATTTGCTCGTACAGCCCGGGATAGAACGCCTCACGGGAACTGCCGATGGTCCCCTCTGCCAGATTGAAGATGAGATCAGGTTCGCTTTCGAGAAGGCGATCAATCACGTCATTAGGTTTCCCCGAAACCTCAACTTCCGTAACGGTATGCTGAAGACTATTAATGGCATCGGATATCCGGTTGATGTCCGCCTTCGTGAGGAGTTCAGCTGTAGCTTCCGTATCATCCATGCGAAGATTATATGCGATTGTAATTCTCATTGCTTAACATCCTTTTTGTTAATACCGATTCATAGACTTAGAGTATCGCCGAGTTGAGCGGCACGGTGCCCCGCTAATGGTCGTGCGGCAGGATTTCTTGGTCCGATCGAGTTCCGTGACAGCACGAGCACTGTGCCGGGCAACTCGGCGATTCACTTTGTAATCGGGCAAATTTGCTTGCTTCCAACATCGAACCTTGTTCCTACAAAAGTGAACGATGGTGTTTGATTGGTGTTGTGGCAAGCAGAATCCTTTATGCAGTACGCGATGCGCGCATGCGTTATTGTTTCCAATGAGAGGAAACAATCTTCCAGAGATTGGGAGCCAAAATGGAGAGGTACCGACCTCGGCAACCCACACACGGACGGCGAGTCCGCATCCCTCCAGTTATTGAAAAAATGCAGACCGGAAATTTCCAGGCATTGGAAGAAACGGGACGGGTGTTTTCCAATGAGCTTCTTTCAAAACCCCTGGCTAGGAGAATTTCTTCTTTTCGGGTGTAGGGCGTGGTTGCCACTCGCACCGCTCCTTGCTTCCGAGGACAGGAGCCCCTCTCCCGTTGGTCGCGTCCCGTCTGCGGGAGCGCGCTCCAGCGGAACGGAAGCACGCCCTACACCCGCTCTCGATTTCGCACAGGGTTTTACAGAAACTCCAATGGTTGGAAATAAGTTTCCGAACATCGGAATCCGGATTGCATGCGATGCTACCGACTTCGTTGCGCACATTTGGCGCGCTTAATCTATCGCACCATCATGGACTATGCGGATCAAACAGGCTTGGACGTCCTAATTCAATTCCCTGATCCGGATGTTGCGGAACCAGATCGGCGCGCCGCCGTGCTTGCCCTGCAACCCTACCCGGCCGTGGGTGGGCATGCCGGCAACCGGATTTTTTGCCAGCCAGTTTGGGATTTTAGAACCGTCCGGGTTGATTGCGGCGTCGGTCCATTGGGTCATGTCCATGGAGGTAACAAGCTCTCCGTTGATCACCACATCGATTTTCGTATCGATACAGGTTATGGTGTAGCGGTTCCATTCGCCGGGCCTGTTAATCATTCTTTGGGTGGGTGCCAGTCGACCGAAAATGGCGCCGCTGCGCCAAGTATCGTCAACCTTGGTCCATTTGTTACCGAAGTCGTCGAGTATCTGGATTTCGAGGGAGTTGGGAATCCAGTTCTTTGTGTCGGAGCAATAGACGACCACGCCGCTGTTCGCGTTTGTTCCATTTTTGCATTCCAGATCCAGGATAAAGTTGTTGTAGTCGCGCCGGGTCCAGACAACTTTGTCTTCGCTGGCCGTCAGCACACCACCAGAGGTGGTCCATACCCCCGCGTCGTAGTCGGCGTTGGAAAGGTCGGGGGCAAACAAGGCTTCCCAGCCACTGGTGTCAGGGTGCGGTTCCGCCGCATTTCCGACCGCAGGATTCCGGCATCCGGTTATGGCGCAGAGCAAACATAATACTGCATATTTCATCGTTTCCACCTCGTTGTACGTTGATTCTCCCGTCAGAAAAAATACTCCCGCATTTCCCGATATTGAAAGGTTTTAGGCAAGCAGAATTACCGGTTATGTTTATGCGTTGCTGCGCCGTTTCCAAGGATTGGAACCAATCTTCCAGACATTGGAAATTTTGGAATTCGGCATACGCGATTCAATCGACGCTTTCGTTTTCGTCGAGGAGCAGGCGGGGGGCGCTGATGTAGGGGCCGGGGAACATTTCGAAGAACTCCTCACCGCTGGTTTCAAACATTTCGCACAGCGACTCGTAGGCCGCCCGCCCGTAGCGCAGGATATCCTTCAGTTCCTTTGTCTCCATATCCTGCATGACAAAGCAGAGCTCCTCGTCGGTGGAGTCGTGCACATTGAGCAGCAGCCGGAATTTTTCGGGCGGTATTTTGGACAGATTCCGGGTGTAGATACTGTACTTAACGTATTCCACCACCCGTTCGTTCATGCCCGCTTCGATCATGAAAATCATCTCAACCAGCTCGACCCGCGAGAACACCAGCCGCACGCGCGGCGGCGTGAAATCGGCTGGAAGCGCATCGTTCAATTCCTCCATGGTCTGGTCGAACTCCTCCAGTATCCTTACCTGCGCGGCTTCGTCCAGCGCCGGCATCCAGTGGATCAGGACGTTGTTGACGGGATCGTTGTAGAGTAGCGGCATGTCCACCCGGAACGAGTCGCCGCAGTCTTCGCACTCCACGCGGTTCAGACGGTTTTCCATGATCGCCTGCCGCAGTCCGGAGTTGTCCGTTGCCTTGACCGATTCGTACAGTTCCACATCCTGCGCATGCCCGCAGGCAGGACAGGTAATATTATATCTCTTTTTTGTGCTCATAAACCCGCTCCGTATCCGCACAACCGCGGATCGTTCAGAATAACATGGTATTGATGTTCCAGATCCGCGATTTCGCGCTGCCAGAACATATCGCTGCCCCAGTCGGGGAAATTGGTTTTAAACCTGAAGTCATCCAGCTGCGTACTGCACCAGGCCAGGAAATAGATGATCCGCATGGCGCGCAGGATTTCCACCAGACGCAGCGACCGGTCGTCGAAATCCAGAAACTGCTCGTAACCCTGCAGGATCAGATCCATTTCCCGGCGTGCCTTGTCGGCATGGTCCGGCAGCAGCAGCCACAGGTCCTGCACCGGCGGCCCCGTCATCATATCGTCGAAATCAATCACCATCAGCCCTTCGTCGGGCCGGTCCAGAATATTGCCGCGGTGGCAGTCGCCGTGGATCCGCTGCAGCTCGATCCCCTCGAACCCACGCACGGCTATCTCGACAATGCGCGTGCAGACATCGCGCAGACGTTCCGCCAGAACCGGCGGCATGAAACCGCCGCCGAACAGCTGGCGCAGCTCGGGCCCGGTGGTGCTGTCGGGGTGCAGCACCAGGCGGTGCGGCGCGGCACGGCGGCTGCCGGCAAGGTGGATGCGCCCCACCAGACTGCCGAGCCGTCGCCAGTCCTCATCGGACTGCAGTTCCATTTCTCGCCCGGACTTTTTATTGAAAAGCGCAAACATGATTCCGTCTGCCTCGGCCAGAGTTCCGCCACGGGGCAGTTCCAGCGGTGCCGCAATCGGAATCTCATCGTTGGCGCAGTCCAGCATGAAATCGTGTTCATCCTGCAGCACTGCGCGCTCCCAGCGGCCTGGACGGTAGAATTTTGCAATCAGCCGTTTGCCCGCCACGGTTTCCAGTTCGTAGACGCGGTTGATATAACTGGGAAGCGGCGAGGTCAGTCCTGTCAGATGGCAGTCCAGCGCGGTTTCCACGGCATCAAGAATGCAGTCGGGCGTCAGCGCTTCAAAGGCTGGTACGACCGGGGCGTTCATACTTCCAATGCCTGGAACAGTTCGTCGGCATCCTCGAATGAATCAACGACTATATCCGCGCCCTCGGCGGTCAGGGTTGCGCGGTCGAACTGGCCGTTGCATACGGCCACGGAGGTGATTCCATTGACCCGGGCGGCATGGATGTCCGAGGGGGTGTCGCCCAGCAGAAAAGAGCCGGATGGATTTCCCGCGCGTTCCAGCGCCAGCGCGGCCATTCGGGCGCGGTCGCCGTCGTCATCGCCGAATCCGCCGATGTCGCTGAAATACGGTCCAATGCCCGCGTGCCTGAGTTTGATGTAGGCGCAGGACCGGATGTTGCCGGTCACCAAACCGAGTTTCCAATGGTTGGAAACCTTTTCCAGAAAAGTTCCAACCCCTGGAAAAACCGTCGGTGGCTGCTCCACCAAGAAACGGTCAAGCAACGGTGGCAGGCAATCGAAAAAACCCTGTTCCAATGCCGGGTCGGGGGCAATCTGCTGTTCGCGCATCAGTTGCGCCAGCACCCGGATATCGGTGGCACCGGCAAAGTTGATGTGGGAAATATCAATCGGAATGTTGAATGCCGATTCAAACGCGGCGGCAAAAGCATCCCGACCCGCGCCGCGCGCATAAAGCAGCGTCCCGTCAATATCGCAGAAAATATATCGATCGCCGACGCTCATGGGGTTTTCCAATGATTGGAAAATCAATCGATGAGGTCAATCAGATCGTTGATCGCATCCTGTTCCGACCGATCCTCTTTCTGACCCTGATCTACCGGCGCCACATCTTTGACCGGCTGCGGCCGGTTCGGGGAGCGGCGGCGCTGCTGCGACCTACTGCGGTCACGGTCATTTCCACGCTCCCGTTCGCCGTCGAAACTGCCGGCCTCAAATGCCTTGCGGAAGGTGTTTACACGCATCGTATCCAGTCCGCTTTTGTGCGCCTGTGCCTCCAGCGTTTTGTTTTCCACCACCAGCACGGCTCCGCGCCCGGCCTTTTTTATGGTTTTGATCAGGCAACCCGCGTGTGCCTTCTCCGACTTGCTATAGATGATAAGGACGCCTTCAAACTTCTTGCCGCCAGGTGCCTTGTTGAGCGGCGATCCGCACAGAACAACGGTCATACCCACTTTTTCCCGGTTGGCGAACCGCGACAACCGCCGCAACATCTGCAACTGATTCCGCGGGGCCATGCGTCCCCGCGTCCCCGTTACTTCCGCAAACGACACGCCATCCACCACCACCGATTTTTGTACTGCCTTAAACAGGCTTAAGAAGCTCATAGTTTATTCCCTTTTTGTTAGCTTTCCACTTTCCACCATGCACTTACGCCGTCGTTTAAGCCGCAACCGATTTTTCATTATGCGGAAGCTTGGCGGCGTGTTGCCGTGCAATAAAAGGTGAGGACGGTACATGATGCGTCAAAAAAGGGCAAGCATGTAATCACGGGCGATACGACCCCCGCACAACGGGGGGAATCAAAGCACGGTTCCTGCGGGAATTACGGTGTTCTTTCGGATCACGATGATGCCATCGCAGACATGGTAGAATTCCCTGACTTCATCGGCAGGCTTGCCATCGGGTGCTATGACAACGTCGTCACCAATCCGCACGTTTTTATCGATGATGGCTTTGCTGATTTTACAATTGCGCCCGATACCTAGTGGAATTCCGGATGGGTGTCCTATTTCCCCGTGTTCATAGAAATCCGCGCCCATTAAAATGGAATCCTCGATCACCGTGCCCTCCCCGATCTTGGCCCGCAAGCCAATCACCGCATGACTGATGCGCTCACCGGAAACGATGCATCCATCCGAGAGCAGGCAATGCTCCAAATGGCACTGATTGATTTTCGAAGGCGGCAGAAAGCGCATGCGCGAATAGATGGGTGCGCCCGCCTCATAGAATGAAAAGCTGGGGAGTGCATCCGTCAGCCCCAGATTGGCTTCCCAGAACGAACGGATGGTTCCGATATCCTGCCAGTATCCGTTAAAAATATAGCTGAAGACATTATAGCGTTCGATCGCCTTCGGGATGATGTGCTTGCCGAAATCCGGTTCGTCGCTATCTGTCAGCAGGGTTTCCAGCACATTCGTACTGAAGATATAGATGCCCATGCTGGCCAGGAATCGTTCTTCATCGTACATTGGGGCCCGCAACTCATCGAGCAGCGGTGTATCGCCCGGCTTTTCCGCAAACCGTACAATCCGACCCGTTTTATCCACATGCATCAGTCCCAGCGCGCCAGCTTCCTGCCGCACCACCGGATTGGTACAAATAGTTACATCCGCATTGTTCGCTTTGTGCTGGGCAATTACATTTTCCAAGTCCATTCGGTAAAGTTGATCACCGGACAGCACCACCACACAGTCGGGTTTTTCATACATGAAATAACGCATGGAACGCCGCACAGCATCCGCCGTGCCTTGGAACCACCCGGCGGAATCCGGCGTCTGCTCCGCGGCCAAGATGCGCACAAATCCGCCACTGAACTGATCAAAGCGGTACGTTGCGTTGACGTGCTGGTGCAGCGATACGCTGTTGAACTGCGTGAGCAGGTAGATCCGTCTGATATTGTTGTTCAGGCAGTTGCTGATCGGAATATCCACCAGCCGGTATTTGCCGGCCACCGGCACCGCGGGTTTTGAACGCTCGTCCGTCAACGGCTGCAAACGGGTCCCTTTACCTCCACCCAGAATCAATCCGACCACGCTCATATTCCATTCCCTTTCATCTGCCCAATGCAATTTGAGAGTAACCGAATCTGCATTTTACGGAAACAACAGAAATCAGCAAATTTAACACTTGCCTCGCTCTGGCCATTCATGTACTTTTCGCGCTCCTTTTTGAGGGCCGGTAGCTCAGTTGGTAGAGCATTTGACTTTTAATCAAAGGGTCCCGGGTTCGAGCCCCGGCCGGCTCACCATTTGAAAGCCCTGCGAACGTTTTGTTCGCAGGGCTTTTTTAGCAACGGCCGCCCGTTCAGGGTATCAGGATCAGTTCACCGAAATTTCCGGCGGCATAAACCACGCTGTTTCGGATGCATATTTCCGCCATGCGCGCATTGGCCTCGAAGGTATTCGATGCACAGTGAGGGGTGAGGATGCAGTTTTCCAATGTCTGGAAACTTTGACCCGCCGGTTTATAGGGTTCGTTAATAAACACGTCGAGTGCCGCACCGGCAATTTGCCTTTTTTCCAACCATTGGAAAAGTGCGGCTTCATCGATCAGCGAGCCGCGGGCCGTGTTGATCAAGAACGCGGACGGTTTCATCTGACGAAGAAACTCCGCGTTGACCATACCGGCGGTCTGCGGCGTGTCGGGCAGATGCAGCGATACGTAATCGGCCGGAGCAATGCAGGCGTTAATATCTGTGAAGTAAGCGTCTGCCAGCTCGGCGTCGGCCGAGTCGAGTGCCGGCATAATATCAAAGGCGGCAATGTTCATCCGAAAACCATGTTTGGCAATCGCAGCCGTTTCGCGGGCAATGCGGCCGAACCCGATCAACGCCAGCGTTTTTCCGCGTAGTTCAGCCCCGGCAATCTTGTTCCATTTCCCGGATTTCATTTCGCGGTTGAACGTGCAGACGGTGCGCGCGAGCGCCAGCATCAAAGCCATGGCATGCTCGGCCACGGCCGTTTCCAGCACGCCGGGCGTGTAGCCCACGCGCAGGCCGTGTTCCTTGCATAGGGCGACCGGCACCGAAGCATATCCGACACCAAAGCGCTGGATCAATGTTCCGGGGCGCAACGCGCCGTAAAACTCCGCCGAATATTTTTTGGTGCCAATAATGAATATATCCGCCTTCTGCTCGCGATGGAACGTCAGCGCTTTTTCTTCTTCCAACGGATGGATGAAACACCAGTTGAATCCGTTTTTTTTTGCGGCGGCGTTGAACAGTTCCGGTGCGCGCGAATAGATGGTCTGTTCGATAACGATGTTCATAATTTGCTTTTCTGTTTTTTACGGACTTCGGAAAGCATGGTGCGGCAGCCATCGATGATAAATCCCGTGTCGAGGCCGAGCGCGATGAAGCGAAAGCCCATGTCAATCCGCCGGGCCACCTGCGGCGGATCGTTGGGAACAATATGAAAACCGGGCGGCACGCCGTGCCTGATACAGGCATCAAGCAGTATTTTCTGCGCCGCGAGGACTTCAGGATGGTCCAGTTGTCCGGCCAGTTCCATCGACGCAGAAAGATCGTACGGCCCGATAAAAGTGGCATCGATGCCGGGCACGGAGAGGATATCATCGACGTTTTGCACCGAGTCGATATGTTCCAGCATGACGATGACTAATACACCATCATTATGAGTTTTAAAATAGTCGGAAAAATTGCGGCCAAAATCAGTGCATCGTGCGAGTGAGGCCCCGCGGATGCCTTCCGGTGGATATTTGGCAACCGCAACCGCGTGCTCGGCTTGTTCCCTGGTGTTCACGCACGGAACAATGATTCCATCGGCACCGCAGTCGAGGGCTTTTTTGGCGGCCACATCGTCGCAGGACGGCAGACGAACCAGCAGATCCTTGCCGGAGCCCTTAACCGCCCGACAAATATTTTCCAAGGTTTGGAAATCATGCGCCGTATGCTCCATATCGACGCAGATCCAGTCAAAATCCTCTCCGGCCAATATTTCCGCCACATTCGGATGCGGAATCATATTCCACGCGCCGAGTGCGACCTCGCCTCGCATCAGTTTCGCTTTGGTCGTCCCCATGAAATTTCCTCGCGTATTTTGTTTGTTATCACGGTGTTATAACACCAATATAACAACTGTCAACGGAGAAGTTATGAATACTACCGAGCAGTCATCCCGGGAGCATGCCCCCACCAGCGAAAAGCAGGTTACCGATAAACTGCGCTCCCATATTCTGAATGGTGATCTACCGGTTGGGAACTTTCTTTCCCAGCGCAAACTGGCTGAACTGACGGGTTCATCGGTGATTTCCGTGCGCGGTGCCCTGCGACAGCTTGAAAATGAAGGACTCATTGTCAACGTGCCACGCATCGGTGTCCGCATTCCGGAGGATACGCCGCAGACCGTGCGCGACCGCTACCTGATCCGTAAAGCCCTTGAAACGGCTGCAGTTGAACAGATATGCGGAAGGCTTGCGGATGACGCAAAAAACAAACTGATTGAAACCGCACGCGAACTAGACCGGTTGGTCGGGGAACATGAGGCAGAAACCTATCCGGAATTCGCCCGGCTTCACCACGAGTTCCACCTGCTCATCGCATCCAGTTCCCGCAGTCCCCTGCTCGTTCAAATGCTTCGACGGGTGATCAATCCCAGCCTGATGATGCTCAACGCCGCCCGCTCCTGGAAAGTGCCTTCCGAGCTGCACCAGAATCATATTGAACTCGCCGAAGCCATCCTCAGCGGAAATATGAAAGAGGCGGTTCAGGCGATTCAGAACCACATACAAGTCGGTCTTGAAAGCGAGTTGGCCGCTCTGTAACGTGCCTCCACCCGAGCCGACCGTTTCGGCGGCGGTTTTCTTTTGCAGATGTCCGCTCTATGTTTCCAGAACCTGAAAATGTTAGAGTGGTTTTTTCCAACATCTGGAACTGTACGGTTGAAATTTTCCAATGTCTGGAAGCCCGGAACGACGAGCGTCCCGAGCTTCTGATAGCTTTAATATATGACTCTGACACTGAAGAAGGAGGTTGTATCGGCCACGTTCAGCACCACTATAACCCGTTCCATGTCATCGGGCAACGTAACCGCCATTTCCGACACCACCAAGGGCGTAGCATCCTGCCAGCTGCCGAGGATGGCGGACTGTTGCAGGATGTATATCAGCGACTTATCATTGGTGCGTCTGTTATAGGCCAGAGTGATCTGACCCGGCACGCTATCATCAATGATCTCAACTTTGTGAGCAGTCACATCGCCCAATAGGGTCGGGTTTGTGCCAAACACATATTCCGCAATATTGCTGAGATTGTCCTTATCGAAGTCGGTGTCATCGGACCAATCCTCTCCCGCTACAGCAGGCGCAGCCACGGCGGCAGAACCAAAGTGATCCTGCATCCACTGAAGCTTCGCCGTCAGGGAAGTGGTAACGTTTGACGAAACCGCATGGAGGCTGAATGCATTCGTCGCGCTTAGGTCATCCGTGTCGGTTGCAATGAGCAGGATATCAACCGAGCCCGTCACGGCCGGCGTTCCACTGAATACGCCCGTAATTGTGTCAAACGACAACCAAGTGGCGGCGAGAGACGTACCATTAGACTGAACGGCGGACAGGGTCAGCACATCGGGCATATCCGGATCCGCAAATGTTCCGGCTGGCACCGTCAGTTCGAACAACGTTCCAGTTTCCGTCACCTGATCTGCAATGGGCGAAGCAACGAACGGGGCGTTGTTGAACTTAAACCTGAATATACTGAATGAGCCCGTATACGTATTCAGCACACGCCCGCCCGGAGAGCCGACCGCAAGGGTGTACTGCTCCAATGAGAGCGCGGAACCGAATGCCCCCACCGTATTGCCGTCCGGCGATGCAAACAGTTCGATAAGACCCCACTGGTTGACGCCACCTTCATTGCGTCCGTATGCATAGACTTCGCCTATATTCTCTGCTCCTGCGCCGAAGCCTGGAACGCCGACGGCCAGGATTCCGCGGTCGACGCTGACTGCCGCGCCGAAAAGTTCGCTGATTTCCTGATCCGCCCGCACGAGCTTCCGGTCGAATTCCCATGGACCGTTGACTATATCGCCGGTGTAAGAGAATACGTAGGCGGCACCGTAGCCAGACGAACCGTCACCGTCGAACGGAGAGCCGACCGCAATGACGTCTTCGTAGATATCCACTGAATATCCAAACTGGTCATCCACCCCGGCGCTGTCACCAAACAGTTTCTGAACCGGCGACCAGAGCCCCGAACCACCACTGTCGCGTTCAAAGGCATAGGCAGCACCGGCATAGAGCGCAATCTCGTTATCGAGTGGCGCACCGGCCACCAGCATGTCGCCGTGCAAACTCACGGCATAACCGAACAGGTTCGCGGTGAATCCATCATTCGGTCCGATCTTCTGCGTCTGCCCCCACTGGTCAGGTCCGCTCTGGTCGCGTTCGAACAGGTAGACGCCGCCGGAGTCGGGATTGTTGAAGGTGGCATGATAAGCACCCACAGCAGTGGTGTCGCCATCAATGGCCACCGAACCACCGAAGCGGTCACCGGATGCGCCGTCAGCAACAGACAGTTTCCTGACCAGACCCCATGCATCCGCCCCACCTTGGTTCTGCTGGAATACATATGCCGCCCCGCCCGTGCCATGGGCCGGCGCACCGACTACCAGCGTATCGCCGCAGAGCGCAACGGAGAGCCCGAATTCATCATTCCCGGTTGCATCCGGTGATGGGATGGTGAGCAGCGCACCCCATTCTTCCGCACCGCCCAAATGGCGGGAGAACAGCGTTACAGCACCGCCTGCATCCGCCCATGGCGAACCGATCGCCACCAAATCACGGGCCGCCCCAACGGTCATGCCAAATCCTTCCGGGTTTCCGGTGCCGCCCCATATGGAATCAACCGTCTTAAGCAACCCGAAATAGGCGGTCACCGTGGTTATGCTATCCGTCACCACCGGTGCCACGCTGTCATCAACAGTTATCGTGAATCGTGTGGTTTCAGCGGTGTTGGTTGATGAAACCCGTCCATCGGTGGTGGGCGTAAACACCATTCCACGCAACGAAGTTGTCGCAGCGGCCTGGGTAATATTAGAGGCCGAATAAACGCCGCCGCCGAGATCGGTGAAATCACCCAGCGAGGTCAATATGCCGTGCGAGGCATTATCCAAAGCAACCTGCACCACCAACGGTTGAAGCGTCAAGTCGTCCACCTCGGCAACCGTTACACTGGAGAACGGCTTCAGACGGAGCGTGTGATAGACGCGCTGATTCGCACGGGTGCCGCCAATGACCGGCACATCGTTCACCGGCGTTACCAGTATGTCCACCTGAGCAGTCGTCGGGAGCGCCACAAACGGATCGGCAACACTGACCGTAAGCGTTGTGGTTTCATTGGTCCCGATGGTTATGCGGTTTTCCGTGGGCACAAAGATGACATTCTGCAATGCAACGGTGATATTGGATCCTGTTCCGACCATTTCGTAGACGCCCGGGGATGAGAGCGCAAATCCGCCGAGAGATGAAAGGGTTCCCTTCACGGCATCGTCCAGACTGACCGTGGCAGACAACAACTCGTCGCCCCATTCGTCAACGTCATACACGCTAATGGCAGGGAAAGGCGCAATCGGCGTTTTGTCATCCGTGGCCAGCTGTTCTGCCAGGTTGGTGACAACCGGCGGGTCGTTGACGCCCTGCACCACCATGCTGACGGTCCCGACATCCCGATCATTCCCGGCTTCAACCACCATCACGGCAACCTGTTGCGTCACCGCAAGCAACGAATCATCAACGACACTGTAGTCAACCGTTTCAACATAGGGATAGGTTCCTGCATAGTCGGCGCCCGGCGTGTAGTAGAGCATGCCGTTTGCCACACTGACGGCACCACTAACCGATGCATTGAACGCTTCAAGCAGGTTTAGTTCGAATTCAGGCCCCGGTTTGACATCATCGTTGGCCAGCACATCGATTTCATTCGAAACAGAGCCGGAGATCACAGCAAAACAATCTTCGTTCAACAGGACATCCCCCACCACCACACTGCCCGTGGCGGAAGCCGTCCCGCCCAGTCCGTCGGATACCGAATAGGTGAAGTAATCGGTACCCCTGAAATCCGGTGCGGGAGTAAACAGGATCGTGGAACCGGAAATGACCGCATTGCCGCCAAAGGCACAGTCACCGACCCCGGAAATCTCCCAATCAGCGGCTGTCGCAGGCAGGATACCGTCGTTCAACAGAACCAGCAATTCGTTGGCGGCGCTGTTGCGCTCCACCGAATAGCGGTCATTATTGGTTTCGAGTTCGAGTCCCCCGATCCGTTCTTCCACCCGAACCGACACCAGGGCCGATGCCCGGCGTTGTGTGCCGTCGCTTACCTCATACGTGAATGTTTCATCATACGGGAACGCCCCGCTGTAATTGGTAAAGGGGGTGTATTCGAGCGACTGGCCATCCGCCGAAACCTCGACATAGCCACCATGGTTGGGCGCATTGGTCCCGCCCGGGTCATCCATGCCCGTGCCCTCAATCTGCAGGACTCCACCACCGGATGGCAGCAGGGTGTCGTTTAGCAAAACCGACAGGGTAAACGGCGGTGTGTTTGTTCCTTCAAAGTAGACAATGTAGTTGTCGTCGCAAACGGCCATTTCCGAAGGCCGGACCTGTATAATCACCTTGGCGGAATCGGTGCCAAGCGAGTCGGTCATGGAATAGGTGAAGGTTTCTTCGCCGGCAAACCCGGCGGCCGGCGTATAGATCAGTTCATCGCCTTCCGACGAAACCGCGACGGACCCACCCTGGTTCGGGGCATCAATCCCCGTTCCTATGCCCGTGATGACCATGGTGCGGTTAAAGCCGACCGATGCATCATTATCCAAGACATTCAGCGTGACATCTTCGCTGCCACCCAGAACGGCGAAATGATCCGCATTGGCATATGCGCCCGGATCGGCAATGGTAACCGTCACCGATCCCTGGGCGGTGCGGCTACCCATCAGGGCGGTGTCCTCGATGGTATAGCTGAAGGTTTCGGTGCCATGGGCGCCCAGGTTGGGAACAAAGCCAAGGCTGTTGCCATTGTTGACCACCGTGCCGATCGAAACCGTCTGGGTGGCGACCGATGCAATGGAGATGGTTCCGCCCAGTTCCGGTAGAATACTGTCGTTGGCCAACACATCCAGCATCGCGGCCATCGAATTGGCAGGCACTGTAAACACATCATCCTGCGCCGTGAGCGCGCCAACAAACACCATAACCCGGCCGTAGCCCGTTCCACCCAATCCGTCGGAAACGCTGTATTCAAATTCATCCACCCCCACAAACCCGGTATCGGGTGAATAGCGCAGCACACTGGCATTCGTATCAATGGATACGGTGCCATAAGATGGGTTCGCGCTGAGTAGGCTAATGGAGATATCCGGTGCATCCGGCAGAATGTTGTCATTCGCTAGGACATCCAACGCCGAGTCCACACTGTCGCGGAGCACACTGAAGCAGTCGTTCCTTGCCGGCAGTTTCCTGTCACGGTCAATGACTTCCACCGTAACCATGGCCTGGGCCGTTGCGGTTCCTCCGCCTGAAATTACATAGGCAAACGTTTCCGTACCGGCGCCGTTCGTATTCGAATAGACCAACGTATTACCGATCAACTGAACGCGACCGGCCAGTCCATTCGTCTGCACAAGCTGGGTAATCGTCAGCGCCGCCCCCGCCTCGGGCAACCGATTGTCGTTGGCCAACACATCTAGTACAACCAGTTCGCCCTTGGCCGCCGAAAAACGGTCTTCATTTGCCTGGATGTTTCCATTCCGCACTTCCGCCGTAACGCGAACCGTTACCCGCGCCTTGTCGATATTGCCCCATGGGTCCGAAACGGCATAGGTAAAGACCTCGTCGCCCACAAATCCTGTCTGCGGAGCATAGATCAGCGCCGTGCCGTCACCGTTCAACGTGACAGAACCACCGCTATCGGGCAGACCCACAACGCTGATTTCGATTGCGCCGCCCTGCTGATTGTAGTTGCGGTCGTTTGCCATTACCTGAAGTACAGCGCCTGTTCCATCGGCTTCCACGCGGAAGAGATCGTCGCAGGCAAAGACAAACGACTGATCCGTCAATGTGTATTCGAACGTATCAACCACGGACGTAATCGCCGACAGCCCGTCCAGATAGGCTGAAACGGAGGGGTCGTAGGCGATGATATTGTTGGTGATGGTAAACCGACCGTTCGCAGTGGTCGGACTATTCGTTACCGACACAATCCAGAACGCGTTGTCGGGCGGAACCCCGTTGGTGTCGGCATCAACGTCCCACAGCAACGGATTATTCGTCGGGTAATGAATCGGATCAAATACCAGTTTTCGATCTTCCCAAGTGCCGTTTAGATCATCCCTGGCTACCGGTGTATCGTTCACGCCGGTTACCAACACCGCCACCGTACTTGTAACCTGCCCGCCGTTTCCATCGGTGATAATTGCATCAAACGAATCCATCAACAGCTCGCCCCGCGCAAGTGCATTCAGTACGGCGGATGCCGGGGCGTTGTATTGCACGGTTGTATTGCCGTTGATCACGCTGACCGGCACACCCTCCCGGCTGGGGGAAACCGCGAGAACCGTCAGTACATCCGAAAGATCGACATCCGAATCATTAGAAAGAATGTCAGCAGAATCAATATTGAGCACATCGTCTTCGGTGGTTCCCCATACATTTTCAACAATCGCACTCTCGGCTTCGCCGTAGCCCTCCGCCACAATCCGCGCATCCATCCTGCCGGATACACCGGAAGCGGCCGAAACCGCATCCAGCACCGTCAATCCGGCAATCACATCGGCCAGCGACTCGCCTTCTCCGACGAACGGCCAAAGCGCTCCCATCGTTCCAGGATCGTCGCCGACTACCGGTGTGTCATTCACGCCCGTCACCGTGACTACGACCGTACCCGTACCCAAGGCACCATGGCTGTCGGCAACGATATACCGGAACGTGTCGTAGGCGACCTCGTTCGTCGCCAATGCATTTAGAATTGAGGATACACGGGGATTATAGACGATGCTTGTTTCCGCGCGATCGTCGCGGATTTCCAGGACAACATCCGCACCTAGCGTGCTTGCGGTTTGCAGGGGGTTGCCGCCAACCACCCCAACCACCATCAAGGTCGAGGCGTCATCATCCGTATCAACATCCTCGTCGTTGGCCAGCAAGTTGGTTGCCGCCACATCCACCGCAACGGGATAGTCCGCATCGGTTTCAAACACCACACCGGCGGTCAACAGGTCGGGGTCGCCAAGAATCCGCAATACATCCTCTTCGCCACAGACCACGGCATCCGCCATTGCCTGCGGTTCATCGTTGACACCGATAACGGTCAGTTCAACGTCCGCTTCGGCGGCACTTCTAAACACAATCCATACCCCATTGGACACATTGCCGGCCGCAGCAGTACCCAACACCACGGTGTCATCATCCACCACGCCTGATATAAGATTGGTTCCGTCGTAGGGACCTGTTCCATACAAAACTACCGCATCGTTGGTCGTAAGCCGATGATCCTCTACGGTATGCAACAGGTTGGATCCCGGAACATTCTCGATGAACGCAACGGTTCCCGTCCCCATATCCATAATGGAGTAGCTGAAGGTTTCCTCCAGTTCGACGCCTTCCGCCAACTCCTGAATAAGCGGTGCAGCGAGAGGATTGTACCAAACGCCATCCGGCAACGGGATTGCATTGGTATTTACAGAATATAATGCACCGTTTGTGGTCACATCGCTCTGGTTTGGAACCGGCACTCCCGTCACAATCAGCGTATCCGTCCGGTCCGCATCGACATCATTGGCCAGCACATCGATCCACGACAGTTCATCCTCGCTGACAATAAACTGGTCGTCGACTGCAACAGCGGAGGCATTGGGCGAGCCGAAGGCCTGCGGCGCTGTATCGAATCCGGCAGACGAAGTGCCGGCGCCAACAAATCCATGAGGCAGATAGGCAAACCCGCAAAACTGAGGCAAGAGGGTCTGCGAATCGGTTGGATAGTCCGCATTGTCGAACACGTTTGAAATCGACAGGAACGCGTCGTTGTATGTGACGTACAGGATAATATTCGTGTCCGAGCCCGGAGCTGCCAGCGTGATTGCTCCTACTTCCCCCAAATCAAGTGAATGCGCGGAGGGCTCGACTACGGGAGTCGGAGGCGGGCCGTTGGCTATAACACTGGTTGAATCCGCCACGATGATACCGGCGCCCGGTTTTACGACCGTATTGGTGAACTCATGGCAAAGCGTCCCGTCCACATAGAGCTTATAGCCGGTAAGATCCATATCAACCGAGTCGCGGGGAATATAAAACTCGATAAAATCATCCGGGTCATCGTTGGGCTGGATTTCATTGATGACAATACGATCCAGCTCACCGTATTCATACGCGCCGCAATCCGGCATGGAATGCCGAACCACACCGCGCTGGTCAATGGCCACACGCGAAGAGACGGCAGCGTCCACTGCAGGACTTCCGGTATTCAGCGGATAGATGGCCGTGGGGCCTTCAAGATCAGCCAAGGCGTCTAGCATTACATCCCCAACGCTGGTCTGGTCGGAAGGAGCATCGAGCAAAAATACATTCTGGGGCGTCCCTCCCTGCATCAAAGCCGTATAGGTTGAGTCGTCCGAAATATTTCCGCCCAGCGTAATAACATCGCCGGCTCCGGCCACTTCCAGGTTATACCCAAGGCCATCGGCAAAGATCGTGTTCATTGGCCAAACGGTGGAACCAAAACCGTTTGCATAGACCGAACTGGCAACGGCCACGGCATCCTCGTTTTCCGCAAAGGTGCAATGAACCACATCCACATCGAGATAGGTTGCGCTTGTCAGGTTTTCGACATACATGGCACCGCCCCCGAAGCCCGTCCCTGATGCCTGCCGGTTCCTGGAGAACGTGGTATTCACGAACACGCAATTTTTATCGGTATACAGCGAAACCGCGCCCCCGCCCAATCCCTGGGAAGCATCGGTGGCATTGTTCCTCAAGAGGCAGTTTTCCATGAACAACCGGCCTTCGTCGACATCTATCGCACCACCCCACAACTGTGCGATTGAATCCGAAACCGAACAGTAGCGCATGGATAAGTCGCCCAAAGCCCCTACCGAAACCGCACCGCCAAACTGGCCAGCACCGTATTCCATGGCAATACCCTCCATAACCACCGTTGACTCAATCTGGAACAACTGGGTGTCGGGAAGCATGTCGCCATCGGTATCGCCACTGATGATCAGTTTATCGGCGCCAGGGCCCTTGATGGTAAGGTGTTTTTGCAGCACGATTACGCCATTGATCTCATTCAGGCGGATTTTCGTCGAATTTTCGAATGCAAATGTAACCACGTCATTGTGCGCAGCCAGTGCGAGGGCATAGCGCAACGAGCCCGGCTCGAAATCGTCTTCCCGACGGGTTACCAGAATATTGCGCGGAGCATCCTGCACCACGATGTGCAGGGTATCCTGCACGGCATTTCCAAGCTCGTCCACCACCTCGATGGTGAACACGGTCTCGCCGAAGAATTCCGGTGGGAACCGATAGGAGGAATCGACTTCAAACACCAGGTTGGTCAACAAATCGTTGATGTCGGCAAGACTGCCGGTGAAGGAAGTGAACCCATCCACTCCAGATATCCCGTTGGACAACGAACCCTTTGCGGTATCGTCGATTTCGATCGTCATCGTCAGATTGCCGATGCCATCATCGTCGATAACAATATCAATGAAGGGCCTTGCATCCACCGGATCAACCGTTATGGGTTGAATAGCCGGAATATTCAGAATCACCGGGGCCCCGTTAACGCCTGTGATGGCGATTTCGGTATCGCTGTTAACCACCGTATCCTCGCCATCGCTGATGGTGATGGTAAGCGATACGGTTGCCACATCACCCACCGCGACGGCATTGGGTGCCGGAGTGAAAACCCGGTTCCGGATCCAATCCATCGCCGCCGTCGGATTCGGCAGGTTGGTTGTCGTGGCATCAAGCGTTCCCAACGAGCCGTCCCCAACAGACAACGTGACGGTCAACGGGTCCTGCTCGGGATCTTCCAGGACAACGGTGGCGAAGGGCTGCACGGTTTCGTCATCATCAATCCGGATCTGCAACTGGAAAACGCCCCGAATCGAGGGTGCGTCGTTCACACCGCGAATGGTCAGGAACGGGAACGGCGGGGCATTGGTAACCGTTGATCCGTGATTATCCGCTATAATCACCATGAACTCCACGTTCGTGGAACCGGAGACAACATTCTCGTTCGGTATGTAACGCACCGTATTGATCGAGTTTTGCACAATCAGCCTGGTTCCTGAAACATCAACCGGGTCAGGATTGAAGGTTCCTAACTCATTGGCAGGATCGTTGGCGGCCAGAATCTTTACCGAAAAGCTTTCGTTCAGGTCGGGATCATCGATCGTCAACCCGAAAGGCATTGCAGTAATGTTATCATCTATCAGCGATGGACTGACATCCAGCGTCGCTACCGGAGCGTTGTTTTCGGATTCAACGGAAACCTGGCTGTTCGCACTCACTGCGGGACCGGTAGAATCAGAGACTGTTATTACAGCATTTACAAGTTCACTGCTTCCCACCGGCAAGGTATTTTCATAAGGGGTGAACAGCAGCTCATGAATCGCTGCATTCAACACCGCAGGAGTGCCGGTGCGCGCAAGCAATCCGTCAACCAGACCGTCAAATGTTCCGGCAGCGGATTCATCCACGGTAAGCGTCAGGTACAGTTCCTCTGACGCCGGATTGTCATGGTCCACATCACCGACGGTTATTCCGGTGTATAGGTTGACGTCGCCGGAATCGGGTACGGTGAAATCCAGTGTACCGGAAATGGTTGGCAGATCATTCTGTGCGGCAACGTTCAGCGTAAACGCATTGGTTGTTTCCAGTGTGCCGTCACTGACAATAAGCTCCACATCAGAGTTGCCATTCTGATCCAAGGCCGGCGTAATGGTTACGGTACGGTTCGAACCGCTGCCCCCTAATGCAATATTTGCAAGCGGCAGCAAGATGGTATCCGAGGATGTTTTGGCGATAGTCAAGGCTCCGGCGGCGGTATCATCATCACCAATCCTGAACGTCAGGGCGCTGGAAGGACTGTCCTCATTGATATTAACGGGACCTATGATGGGTACAATAATGTTCGGAGCCGCCGCCCACGAACCCACCGCGCTGAAGACAAGACACATCCATAGCAACCATGCCGTTTTCATATTTCCGCCCCATGTTTCACTCAATAAGCGTTTTATCATTTGTCCGGTTCCCTCTTTGTCAAAGCGTTGGCTAGCCTCTAGCCTTTCGATAAATCATTTATTTCGCAACCACCGGCAGACCGCCGGTCAATATGGGGCCGGGCTCATCTGCCGCCGGTTCCGCCATCGTATCCAGTTTCAGCCCCTCCAGCACATCCTCGTTGATTTCAGGATGTGCCGATTGAACACATTCATCGAGATACTGCTCTTCTATCGACCTGCGACGATCCGCGAGCAGGCTGTGCCGCAATGAACCGCGCACCTGTTCATACGCCGTTGTTGAACAGGGACGGAAATCCGTTTTCATCACCAGATAGAGGCCCTCCCCGGTCTCCAGCACATCGCTCATGCTACCCTTGGCGAGAGCCCTGCCGACCTCCAAGGCCAGCTCCGGCAGCCGTGCGGAAGATTGACCCCGGGCAATCCATCCTGTATCCCCGCCCCGGTATCGGCTGAGCTGGTCGTCCGAACAGCTGATCGCCAACGATCCAAATCCATTCTTTTCCGGCAGTTGCTCCGCCTGTTTCAGGGCTGCCGCCATCCTGCCGTGAATTTGCTGTTTCTTTTCGTCACTGGCATTTTTTTCCACCCGCAGGAAAAGAACCGCAATGCGGTCAAGCGCTGGACGAATGTACTTGTTGATATGCCGCTGATATTCCTTCTTGATCTCCTCTTCGGAAACCGCGACGCTTTTAAGCTTGTCGGTCAGCGCGCGTCCACGCAAACGCATGGCCAGCAAGCGATCGATTTCCTGCTTGATCCCCGGATCTTCGGCCAACCGCTCACGTTGCGCCCGAAGCAACAGCGCTTCTTCCGCCAGCAGGTGCTCCAGCAGCTTTTCCTTGGAAAGAACCGGCCGGTGGATCGCTTGCCGGCGAAGAGCCTCTGCCCTGATATCATCGACGGTAACAACCCGTCCCCCAATCCGTGCAACGACACCTTCCGGCTCGGCCTGCGGCGGCCGTTTTTCACAGGAGGCACAAACCAGCAACATGGCGGCGACAGCCAAGCGACACCGCACCGAGGCACGCTCCGAAACCATGGTTGTTTTTTCGTTATGCTTCATCCGTTTCCCGTCTACGGCTGATAAACCAGACGCACCCGCATATACAACCGGGGCGTAACCAGAACCGGCGCAACCGCCTGGTAGGTCTCCACATCGGCCGCCAGTTCGTATTCCGATGCGGTAATTTCCTCTACTGCTGAATCCGACGAATCCCAATTCTCCAAATCGGTCGACACCTCGACAATATACTCAATATCCACCGCGCCCTGGTTCTTGAACACATCCAAACAGCAGCGACCGTCACGGAACACCAGTTGCGGCCGGCGGGAATCCTCAGGATTGAGCGGATTCATTCCGAATGCATAGCGCTGGAGGTGGTCCACTCCGGTATTGCCTGAATCGCCGGCGGCGAATTCCTCCGGCGTTTCGGTTGAACCGGGGAACTCGCGCGCCTGCCAGTCCGCCAGGCTGTCGCGGCGGTCCGCCAGAATCACGCGCGCAGAATGCACATCGGCCAGCACATATTCTGCATTTTCCGATATGGAAATCTGGACGGTCTCAGCCCCTCCAGCGAGCTCCCCGTCGGCCAACGGAAGCAAATCTATCGGAACCGTAGTCTGACCGGGACTGAAGTTTACGTATGCCGGCACACGCCGGTAATCCGTACCGTTTTGTGCGCTCCCCCCGATCGACAAACGTACCAGCAGGCTGTTGGCCGTCTGGCCATTGCGTGTAACAAGCACTGTCGCCGGAGCCAGCGGATCTTTTGAGGCCAGGCCTTCAAGCAATTCCACCCCCACCACCGCCTGAAGATCCTTGATCGTCAGACTGGCGCGGTCTGCACTGTGCAGGCAATACCCGTTGCCGGGTTGCAGCAGCAGCTCCACGGTTTCAGCCGGTTCCACCGTGCTGTCCGCAAACGGACTGACCGTCAGGGTCACTTGATCGACACCTGCGGCAAAAACCACCGCCGTGTCCAGCGCGGAATAATCGGTTCCGTTCACCGCAGAACCGCCCAAAGAAACCGTTACATCAAGTTCGGCGGATAAATCTCCGACACGGCTCAGTATGAACGTTCCCGAATTGTTTCCGTTTTCCGACGCTTCCGCATCGGATACCGCCACTGAGATTCGCGGCAACAGCCAAAGGGAACCCGCCAGTACATCGCTGTTCAAAACAAGGTCATACGCCTCCTGGCTATCGACTTGCACATTCTGCAGCGACACTACTAAGTCAGTGAAGGCCCCACCGTTGCCGTCCAGGTTCAGTCCCATCAAGGTGTTGGTTCCATCCGAATCAAAACGAAGGTAGTCATCCACTAGCCCGAACGCCCCGCCAAGGACACCGGAAAGATCAATCACATCGCCCTCTTCCGGAGAAAAGTCCGTGATCGTATCGACCCCAAGATCGCTTTCATCAAAAACAAACCGGTCGGCTCCACCGCCGCCCGACAACACATCCGCACCGGTTCCGCCAACCAGCATATCGTTCGCCATGCCGCCGGAAAGCTCGTCATCGTTGCGTCCGCCGGTCATCATCTGTCCGACTTCGTTTCCAAAGGCTGGAACATAGGCGGCGGCATATTCCTGGTCGGTCAGCTCCGAGCTTGGCGCAGAAACGGCCACGGGACCATAGTCATCCTGACCATCCCATACCACGGCATCCTGAAGCAATCCCACCGCATAGGCGCGTTGCCTGCGCATCTCCTTCAGCGATGACGGCACAGTCTCGGCAGGTTCGAAGAAGGAGACGGCCAACGTACCTGTACTCGCGGCATGCGAGCCATCTTCGTCCCGCACACTCAACACAAACAGATCATTACTGACGCTTCCACCGTCATGGACAAAGACCACTTTGCCATCCGTCACATCCTGCTGGCTGAATTCAGCGCCGGCAGTCAACGGCAGGTCGGGAGCTTCCGGGATTGAAACCTGATTGCGATGCACTAGCGTTCCCTTGGTCGGTGCGCTAACCAATGTGTAGATAAGATCCTCGAAAGCACTGTCGATATCATCAGTCTTTAGCCGCACCCCGGTTGTGCAACCGGCATAGGCGAGCAATGTTTCCGTAGCGATCTCGGGGATACGGCTGTCCAGCAGCGGATTAAGGCCGCGCAGGTATTCCTGAAGATTCGATAAACCATCACCGTCCGCATCATCGGCGGCATCGGCCACACGCTGCAAATCAAAGCCGTATTCATCTTCCCACCAATCCGGGATTCCATCGCCGTCGGAGTCCAACGGAGCCAACGCTATTTCCAAATCCAACCGATAGGTCGCCGCCCGGGTCGCCTGCCCGGCGGCAAACGTGGCCCCACTGGGCCCGGTGAATACAGCAGCCAACCCGTCAACCGAAGCGCTGACATGTACATTGGTTTCGGCTATTGGCGGCAAGGGTATGCCCTCGTCCTCCAACTCATACGCCGATGCGCTGTGCGGCACATCCAACCGATAGCTGTATTGTGCATTTGCCAAGGGATAAAGCTCCGTACGAAGCACCATCTCGCTGCCATCGGCCTTGAGTATGGTCCATTCCAAAACCCCATCTGCCACCAGGAACGGCTGGGCACCGCCGGTTCCGGTAACCTTGCCGTAAAATACCGTGGAGGGTTCGCTAATCGGAGCCGCCAAGACCACTCCGGCCAGCAACACCGCCGCCAAGTTTATGCACACTGCTTTTTTTATGATACTTTTCATTGTCAGTTCCCCGAATATCCATAGGTATCGAAAACAAGCTTGATGTCGCTCACCTGGTCGATGAAGCGCCGCAGTCCCTCCTCGGGGTCTGCATTGAAGGTGATTCCCGGTATAATCAGCACCCATTCCGTGTTCCAGACGGAGCGCCCCACCAGACGGTTGTTGTAAACCAGTTCAGTTTCGTCCACCTGATCGCCACCGTCGTGATAGGCCCGGAAGCCCGAGAAACGCCTTATCTCTCCGTATTGGCCGGTTAGCGAGTCGTACAGTGGCACCCACGACGAATCGTCCAGTTCGCTGGTGTCGGATGGCATGGGTGCTGGAATACTCTGATCCACCACATTCCATATACGGACAACTTCCGGGTCGGGACTATTGGCCACACTCATGATATCCGAACCGGCCGGAACCATGTAGACCCGGGGGGCCTCAGGCAGATCCTGCAGTACATTGGTGCTCTGATAGTCAGAGAACCAGATTCCGGTGCCGCGAATCTTGGTGGAGAACACGCTCGGATCATAAGCATGGTCGCTGCCGCTAAGCGGCTTGCCAAACAGGTTTTCACCGGCCTTGATCGTCGTGCCGAACCGAATAACAAGGCCCGGTTGCGGATCATACTCGTCGTCGACGTCGTATTCGGAGGCAAACGAACGGCAGTATTGCCGGAACTCGGGAACATCCCACAAATCCTCTACCACGCAGGAAGTCAGCTTCTGTTTCCACAGGTCGTCTGCATCCCCTCCGGGCGACGGGAAGTTATCTTCATCATCCGGTTGGACATGACCCTTGGGCAGGATGCGGAACAGTTCTGTGCGCAGGGACATTTTTCCCACCTCCCACTGCGGATTGCTCAGCCCCATCTGGCCATACAATACGTCGAAGTTGGCCTTCATCTTTGCCAACACCTCCGCCAGACCGCCGCCACCGATCTGCGGCGTGCCCGAGGAGACGAGGCCCAGACTGCGGGCTTCGACGATGTCTTCCAGCAGAGACTGCGGCGAGAATGGATCCGACGAATCAAAGTTGGTTTCATAATCATATGCCTTGGCTGCCAGATAGGCGTAGCGGGCAGCCAGGTCGAACGAGGCCCGGTAGTTTTCCAAGGCATGGTTGTGCGCCACGCGGAACGTCATGTCCTGGTAGCGGTTCCGTTGTGTTTGAGCGGCCACACGCTTGTTGAATGCCGCACGCTCATCGATCAAACGCGCGCCTTCGTCAAGCAGTGCGCGGTATTCCGCGGACTTGGCGCGCAACCCTTCAATGGCCTTAAACACCGCAATGCGCTTGGCCGGCTCATCACCGACCAGATCCTCGATTTGCTTGAGCCACTCTTTTTTGCTCAAGGCCAGCTGCTCGCGCTGTTCCCACAGGTTCAACTCATTCTCAGCGGCGTCCAGCGCAATTTCCAACCCGGTTTTTGAAGCGCTTAATACGGCATCAAAAATGGTATAGGATGCGTACTCAACGGTCTTGGTAACCTCAAAACCGGCATCCGCCGCAAAAAGCGCATCGCCCGGTGAAACAGCAACACCGCCGGTCGGCAATGTCTCGGGCAGCGCCGCCTGGGCGGTTTCAATAACCTTGTACGTTACATCCTTCTTCACCTGAAGTGCCTTGGATACCGCCTCAAGTGCCGTGACGGTGCCAAGAATCCCCTTTTTCAAACGAGTGAACACTTCATTCTTAACCTGCATTGCGTCTGCGGAAACCCACTTTGCATCCGTCAACCGCAAGGTCCGTATGATACTTCCGGCGAGAGCATCCCATGATGCAATCGCATTGGCAACGGCGGCCTCCTGCTGGAGCATCGCACTGAGCTGCTGCTGAAGTTTGCCTTCGCTAAGGCGTGAACCCCACGCATCGGGTGCCTGGAAGGAATAACCGGCCGTCGTGACCGGCATCAATCCGGTCAGCCCTTCAAGCGGAACCTTGGGCGATTCCAAGTCCGTATAATCAACGCTGTATAGCCCATCCTGCACCTTGGCCTCGACGCCGCCTCCCGCAGCGGCCGCAAAATCACCTGCGAACGACGGGGCGTAGAGATTCCGCCACGAACTGGCAACGTCCAACGACATCGCATGCGGTGCGCCCAAATAGTTGACATCGAAATTTAACAGATTCAGCGCGTTCAGCGACGGCGTCGTCCAACTCAACTGATCATTCATGTCACCGCCGTCCAGCACACCATCGGCATCGAAACTCGCAAAACTGGCCGCCGGACCCGGAACCGTATCATTGTTGATTTCACGCACGCCAATATACATGTGCAGGGCCAAGTCTGGACCATCATAGCCAGCCGGATAAAGCTGGCCGGACCCAATGGTGCCTTCATAGGGCCTGCCGAAAATCTGTATCAGTTTGTTCCGGTAGTTCAGGTCCTGCTGGAAGGTCGTGTTGCGGTAGTCGGCCTCGGTGGTTCCTATCTTGCGCAGCATGTTGGCCGCCTTGTTGGCATGGTCCCAGGTTGCCTGGGTATTGACCAGTGCCTTGACCGCACGCTCATAGATCTGCCCAAAGTGCGTAGCGAGATCCGTCCGTCCAAAGCTGATATACTGTGGATCGATATCCATCGGTACGGCATCGCGTGCCACCCCCAATGGATTATATCCGTTGTTGGCATGGTCAAAGGTCCGCTGCACCGCATTCAGATTGGCCGAAATAACGGAAATATCAGAATTGGATTTTCGATCCACCTTCTGAATGCCCTCCAGCGTTTCATTCGGATGAGTGGAAGGCAGCAACGCATTGGCGGTGATCCAATCGAAGTAGGCACCCTGCCCCGCCCGGCGCGCCCATCCCTGGACCCCCCAGCCACGGAGCTCATCGCTATCCGTATAGCCCTGCCACTGGGCCGTGGATTCCTCAACATATTTCTCGCGATAGGTCAGATCCACGATCTCCGCGCCGGCCTGAGCCTTGGCCGCCGCCATCTGGGCGAACTTGCGCTCATCCAGGAAATCCACCTTCATGACAACATCCATCAGATTGTAGAATTCCGAGCGCGATACCCAGTTGAAGTATTTATGGTTGAGCAGATCATACTGATTGCGCAACGCGGTAAGATAATGCCCCCAGGCATCACCGTGTCCCTGCGGATACATTGCCATGGCATCGTCTTCATCCACAAAGCCGTCCATGTTCACATCGGATATATTATAGTTCACCGCATAGGCCGCCTCGCCTTCGCCTTTGGTGAAGTTCCAGAACAGGCGGTTGTAGACCGGCCGGGCAAAGTTGTCGTCCACGCCGCGCAACATAGCCAGCTCTTCCTCGATTAGTGTGCTCATCTGGTTCTGGAAGGCAAATATCGACGGGGCAAGGCTTCCATAGGCCGCGCTTTCGCTACCGTGGCCGATGGTCGGATCAAGCGCATCGGTATAGGCCTCGTTGGCCAAAAGCATATAGAAATCGCTGATGCGCGTGGCGGCCAGCTGCAGTGCATTGGCAATGGCCGGAGTGGATACCGGACGCGACAGGTCGATGCTCAGGTCCCGTCCCCGCTTGAGAATGGTTTCATAAAGTTCGATCAAACCAACATTTTCAATAACATCCTTATCGGGATTGAGCGCCACCGGGCCTTCATAGCGCGCGCCGAACTGCGCCAGCATGCTGACCACCGTTGAGGGGCTGTCCCCTTCGAAATCGCTGATGCGCGCTTCGTAGGGATTCACCGCATCCAGCACCCGCTTGATCCAGCCCATCACCAGTTGCGCCTTGTAGTCCGGGATACCATAGTTGTAGACGCCTAGCGGATCGGAATTGCCCGCGCCCGCCCAGGTAAAGTTCACCTCGTCTTTGCCGTCCAACTGCGGAACATCCCAGTCGATCCCGTTCACCGCATCGTTTTCATGACGGTAGCGGCAGAACCACCAGGTGTCTGCCAGCAGGGCTTCCGGTGCATTCGGGTTGCCCTTAAGCGTCACTTCGTAGCGGGCCTTGCCCTGTTGCCCGCTCAAATCCGGGAACAGTTTCCAAGGAGATGTTTCCGCATCGTACAGCGGGTCATCCGGCGGGGGAACATCCAGGCTGCCGTCGTCGGGACGGTACCACCATTCAAAGAAAAGCGAGTCCGCATGGGCCCCGAAATCACCTTGGTGGCGCAACACTACGTTTTCATCAAAAACATTGTCAGACAGTACGGTCTTAATGGCGCCGCGATAGCGTTCGCTCCGATCCACCTTGATGACATACGGGGTTATGGGCGATCCGCC
>JAIPIO010000093.1 GCA_021734595.1 Kiritimatiellales bacterium
GTCCCCGACCGCAACTGGAACTATGCCGATCCCGCAACCCGCGCGCTGAAGGCGGCCAACCTCAAGGCCATGGTAACGGCCGCCGACGGGCTCGACATGCCCATCAACATCGGCACCGAAATGAATAAGGCCGGCCTGCCCTTCGTCGATGACCTCGCTGGCGAAGTGCTCGGCGAATTCAAGGACACCTTCCTGCGCGGCGCGCAGATCATGGTCGGCCACACCATCGCGGCCCGATTCGCCGGACGCTCCTACGCCAAGTGCCAGTGCGATAACGACCGCAAGATCGCGCTCTTCTCATCCATCGGCGCCCTGCCGCCGCTCACCGGCGCCATCGCCGGGAAACTCCAGGCACTGGAAAACGAGACCGCGTTTGAAAAGCTCAAAGCGTGCGCCGACGCCGGCAGCTGGCAGCCGCTGGGCTGATTTTTCAATCACAGAACCCATATGGACAATGTCATGATCTGTATTCAACGGTTGGTTGTATTCTGCATGGTGGCGGCATTCATCCCAACAGCTTTTCAGGCGTCCGCCGCGACACCGAAGCCGGAGCGAATCGCGCTATGGCCGAGGCAAGCACCGGTCGGCGGAGGCGAAACAGAGGAAGCCAATGCCTTCATCACCGTTTATCGTCCCGCGCAACCCAACGGCGCGGCGGTCGTCATCTGTCCCGGCGGTGGATACCGGAACCTGGTTAAAGGGGCGGAAGGAGCCGGCATCGCCGAGTGGCTAAACCGGCATGGCATCCTGGGGGTGGTCCTCGAATACCGACTTCCCAAAGGTAACGCGTACCGCCCGCTCTGCGATGCGCAACGCGCCATCCGTACGGTGCGCACCAATGCCAGGAAATGGGGATGCGATCCCGCGCGAATCGGAATCATCGGATTCTCGGCGGGGGGACATCTCGCATCGACTGCCGCGACCCACTTCGACAACGGCGAGCCCGGCACGGAAGATCCGGTCGACAGAGTCGGCAGCCGCCCGGATTTTGCGATCCTGATCTACCCGGTAATTTCCATGGGGCCCGCGACACATGCGGGCTCCATGAAAAACCTGCTCGGTGAACACCCCGCAGAGGGAATGGCGAAGCTGTTCTCCAACGAAAAGCAGGTTACCGATCAGACACCACCGGTTTTCCTCGCCCACGCCGCGGACGACCGCGTTGTGCCGCCCGCGCACAGCCAGATGTTCTATGATGCCTTGCGTTCCCATAAGGTGGAGGCGGAATATCTCAAACTACCCAGCGGCGGCCACGGACTGAACAGATACAGCGGACCCATGTGGGACGCGTGGCAGAACCGGTCTCTCCAGTGGCTGGTTTCGCAACAAATGATCCCGCAGAAAAGTGCACCCCGCCCAGTGAAAAAGGACCAGAGCAAAGCCCCGTGAGTTCCGCATGCCTTCCAGCCATTGGAAGAAACCGGACGAAAGTTTCCAATGTTTGGAAACTCCCTCCACTTGCCAGACGGCGGTCTCTACGCTACCATAATCTGCATGAAGAAAGCGGGACTCATACAGCAATTGTCCGGCCATCTTTTCTGGGATGTCTATCCGGAGGGCGTTGATCCGGAAAAGCACCGGCAGTTTATTATTCCGCGCGTCATGGACCGGGGAACCCTGGCCGATGTGGAGGCGGTGTGGAATTATTACGGAGAGGAAAAAGTCCGCGCGGCCCTGCTCAGCGCATCCTCGTTGAACAAAAAAACCATCGCATTTTTCGCCAACCAATTCAACCTGCCCCGTGAAAACTTCCGGGCATACCGCGAGTCTTCCAAAACATGGAACCAATAAACCTGCATACCGATGCCGCCGCCCCCGCCCTGCTTCAGCTTCTTCAGGAGTTGATGCAGGAAGATCGGTTGGACACGTTTTATCTGGTTGGCGGAACGGCGTTGGCACTCCGGTTCGGCCACCGGGAATCCATCGATATCGACCTTTTCACCGACGTTGCCTTTAACGAAGCAACCATCGCCGACCTGTTGAAGGCTGAATATGGAATGACGGAGGTGGAGATTGCTGAAAACACCGTGCGCGGAATTAGTAATGGAATCAAGATTGATGTCATCGCCCATCGCTACCCGTTGCTCGAAGCGGTTGAGGAGCACGGCGGAATCCGCATGCTGTCTTTGGCGGATCTGGCCGCCATGAAGCTCAACGCCATTGCAAACCGGGGAAGCAAAAAGGATTTCTGGGACTACGCCGAATTGCTCAATGTTTTTTCCCGCGATGAAATGTTCTCGTTCTGCGGCCGGAAGTACGAAAACGATAGCATATGGAATGTTGAAAAGTCGCTCTGCTATTTTGACGATGCCGAAGAAGACCCGGATCCGCGGGACTTGCGTGGACGAACATGGGAAGAGATCAAGGGCATCGTGAAAAAAGACACCCGCCTGAGTTGACCTTTGCTCCATCAACAATTCCAATCATCGGAAATCGGTTTACAACCATTGGAATGGTTCGGCTGGCGGATTTCCAATGTCTGGAAAATCTACAGTTGCTCGGTGATGAGGATGAAGAACAGTTGCTGGTCGGTGTTGAGTTCCGGGGGCAGTCCGAGATCGCGGACAACATGGTCGGTGCCGTCTGGCATCACCGAGTTGACGACGGGTAATAGTTCCGCCCAACCGGACATGGGTGTGAAAAGGCTGTCGCTGTACAGGATACGGTATTGTACTCCGGCCACCGCGAAGTCCTTGAGCTGGCGCTGCAGTAGCTGGATATCCTCCGCCCCGCCGGTCTGGATCATCATGGCGCGCGCCTTTGGATTGTCCGCCGTGGCGGGGTCGGTTCCCCATGCCCACTCGGCCCAGTTGTTCACGCCGTCGCCGTCGGGGTCGGCGTCCTGATCGGTATCCGAACCGGAAAGTCCTTTTCTGAGTGCATAAGTGGCGGTCTGGGCACTACCCAACGGCAGCGGGCGGATAATCAGATTGTCCATTTCAACAAAACCGGTTCCGCGGGCGCTCAGTCCGATATAGTTGGTGTTGGAATGCTCCCAACTGAATGAGTTGGTGATCACGGCGGAACCGTCGAAATATACGGTAACGCCCACCTGATCCCTGGCGGAAAACCCGTCGGCCAGTTCGAACGCGGCCAGCAACGTGCCGTTGGAAGCGCCCACATTCACGGTGTCGACCAGCTCGCCGTGCGTCCACAGTTTCACGTTGCCCTGCAGGTCGAGGTCCACGAAACAGTCTGCCGTTCCGTTGGTTAGATCCACCCGACCGCGAAAGGAACCGGCCTTGGAAATGTCCTGACCTCCAGATGCTTCTTCCTGCGTCAGGCCGACGCCGAATCCACCATAGCGGTCTATGAGCTGGGAGTTTGTCGTGTTGATTTCCAAGATGGTCAGTTCCACGCTGAAACCCCCGGCATTGGTGAGGGCCGGGTCGGCAAAGTTGATCATCAGCCCGTTTTCGGATGCGCCGTTTCCGACCGCCATCCGCACCCGGTTATTGGTGATGATGGTGCGGCTTGCATTGAATCCCTCGTAGTAAATGGAGTTGAGCGGCTCGTTGTTCAGCCCAGCCAATTTGCCGGAGATTCCGCCGTGTTCGGCATCAAGGTTGTCTTTATCCGCCCGGCTGAACGTATCGTAGAACAACTCCGTGCCCAGCGGCATGGCGAAGGAGGAGGCATCCACCGTGACGGCACCGAGATACCGGTTGGTATTCAATCCTGTCTGGCTGTCCACCCAGTTGTTGAACGCAGTGACCATCTCCGACAGCAGTTCCGTATTGTAGAAGGCGACGTTGTTCATTTCGACCGGATCGGTCTCCATGTTGTAAAGCTCCAGCGTATGGGCCGGCAGATCGGTGCTTCCAAATGAAAATTTCTTCGCGACCAGCTTCCATTTTCCGCGGAACATCGCGCGGTTGTTTTCGTGTTCGACAAACAGATCGCGGCCGGACAGCGCGTTGCCCTCCAGTACGGGCAGCAGGCTGGTTCCCTGCAGCGGCTCGACGGCATGGCCTTCAAAGTTGGTTGGATATTCAGCACCGGTGACATCGACAATGGTAGCCATGATGTCGGTCACATGCCCGCGCTCATCGGTCCATTGTCCTGCCAACCCGTCGGCCAGCCCGTCCGGCCAGTGAACGATCAACGGCGTACGGCAGCCGCCCTCGTGGGTGTGGTGCTTGAAAAAGCGCAGCGGTGTATTGTTTACATTGGCCCAGCTGCCGCCCAAATGAAGCAGCGGCTCCCCGTCCTGACCCATTTCAGCCAACCGGTCGCCGGTCAGCGGAAAATCGTTGGTGTACACACTTCCGTCATCGGTTTTCCCGTAAATGCCGCCTTCATAGTTTCCTCCGTTGTCGGCGAAAAAGAAGATCAGCGTATTGTCCAGTTCACCCTCGGTTTCAAGGCGACTGACGACACGGGCCAGGTTTGCATCCACCTGATGCACCATCGCCGAATAGGTGGCCATGCGCCGGGCGAGGTCGTTCTGCTGAGCCGTCGTGAGCGAATCCCAAACCGGCAGGTTCGGCCCGCCGTTCGGCTGGTATCCTCTGGGAGAAAGCCGGTACTCCGGTCCGATCACGCCGTTCGCAAGCTGGCGCTCGTAGCGGCGCTGCCGGGTCACGTCCCAGCCCTCTTCGTAGCGGTAATAGTCCACATCGTTCGTGGCGGCCGGATCCTGCCCGATGTCGGTGTAGAGATTGATCACATCCTTCGGGGCCTGCAGCCGGAAGTGGGGCGCGTTGTAGGCGAGATAGGCAAAGAACGGCGCATCGTCGCCCTTGCTGTAGTGGTGGTCGAGATACTTCATCAAATAATCGGTGACCGAATTGACTTTATAATAGGGCATGGTGGCATCCGCATCGCTCCCATCGTAGACGATGGGCGAAATCTCACCGTTGGATGACACAAAGTTTAGCAGGTTCGTATCCCAGTACGATCCACCGGAACCGGCGGCCAGCGCCCCATGGCCATAGGCCTGCTGGAATCCGCGGCTCGTCGGCGACTTCGCCACGGTATTGCCCAGATGCCATTTCCCGGTGAAGTAGGTGCGGTAGCCAATGGTTCCGAGCAGCTCAGGGATCGTCACATTGTTGTCCGTCCGCATCGCCGGCAGGCTGGCATTGGGATCCACGCTGGCGGTCTGCATGTGCAACCCGGTCATCAGCGCATTGCGGGTCGGCGAACAGCGCGCTTCGTTGTGGAAATGACGGAAACGTAGGCCGGTCGCAGCCAGCGTGTCCAGTGTGGGTGTATGGATCTCGCCGCCGTAGGATGCAATATCCGCCCACCCCATGTCATCCACCAGCACAACCAGTATGTTCGGCCGCGTCGGCACAGCCGAACAAACAGCCGCATGAAACATGAACAATAACACAACAAGCAGGCACTGGCGCATAAAACCCCTTTCACAAACGAGTTGTCACAATCGATAAAGCAATGGAATCTGTCAAGCGGATACACCATTTCCCATCTCCGGAAGAGGTGTTCCAGACCTTGGAAACTATTTGAGGTGCGAGCGGAGTTCCTTGCCGATGGAATAGACCTCGAAGCCGATGTCGAAAAGCTTTTTGTGGTCGAGGAGGTTGCGGCCGTCAAAGATGAAGGCGGGCTTGTCCATGGAGGCATAGATTTTTTCGTAATCGAGTTCCTTGTATTCGGGCCACTCGGTGAGCAGCGCGATGGCATGGGCGCCTTCGGCGGCCTTGTAGGGGTCCTCCTCGAACTCAATTTCACCGAGCAGCTCGGGAAGCTCCAACTTGGCATTGTCAATGGCCTGCGGATCGGTCACCACCAGCTTGGCGCGCTCGGCGGCCAGCGCACGGCAGACGCGGATGGCGGGACTTTCGCGGGTGTCGCCGGTGTTGGCCTTGAAGGCGAAACCGAAAATGGCAATGCGCTTGCCGGAGATGGTATTGAACATTTCCTTCAGCATCTTCTTTACGAAGCGCGCTTCCTGGTAGTCGTTCAGCAGAACCACCTGCCGCCAGTAGTCGGCGGCCTCCTGTAGACCGTAGGTTTCGCAGATATAGACGAGGTTAAGGATGTCTTTCTTAAAACAGGAGCCGCCGAAACCAATGCTGGCGCGCAGGAACTTTGATCCGATCCGGCGGTCTTTTCCGATGGCGTTGGCGACTTCGGTCACATCGGCCTCGGTGGCCTCGCACAGGGCGGAGATGGCGTTGATGGAACTGACGCGCTGGGCAAGAAAGGCGTTGGCGGTCAGCTTGGAAAGCTCGCTGGACCAGACGTTGGTGGTCAGGATTTTTTCGCGCGGCAACCAGGTGGCATAGATATCGACCAGCTTCCGGACGGCGGCCTGGCCGCTCGGGGTGTCGTGCCCGCCGATCAAAACGCGGTCGGGATCTTCCAAATCCGCTATGGCGGTACCTTCCGCCAGGAACTCGGGGTTGGAGAGCACTTCAAAATGGACCGGGTTGTCGCCGCTGTGCAGCACCCGTTCCATCGCTTCCGCCGTGCGTACAGGCAGCGTGCTTTTTTCGACGATGATTTTGTTAGTTGTGGAAATGGCGCGGATGCGGCGGGCGCAGAGTTCCCAGTACTGGAGGTCGGCGGCACAGCCGGCCCCTTCGCCAAAGGTCTTGGTCGGCGTATTCACGCTGACGAAAATGATGTCGGCTTCTTCAATCGCCCGATCGACCTCGGTGGAAAAGAAGAGATTGCGCCCGAGCGCCTCTTTCACCACCTCGGCGAGGCCGGGTTCGTAAATGGGCAGGTGGTCCGACAGCCATGCGGCAATCCTTTGTTCATTGATATCGACCACTGTGACCTGGATCTCCGGACACTTTTTCGCGATCATGGCCATGGTCGGCCCGCCAACATAGCCGGCTCCAATACAGCAGATTTTGGTCATGCTTTTCCCCCGCGATTAAATGCCGATGTCGCTCAGAGCGGTCATCACCTGGTTGATCAGCGCCGTAATCCGGGGATGCTCGACCTCGAACTCGTCCGATTCGCGCTGGAGGGTTTCCACCAGTTCCTGGACGGCTTCGGGGGTATAGCGTTCAATCCCCTCTTTCGCCTGTTCCAGCTTCTCTTCCAGAAACCCGGTTTCCTTCGGGGTTTGTTCCAGTTCCAGCTTCAGTTCGTCAATCGATTTTCTGATCTCTTTATGCGGCATAACATCTCCTCGGTTGTGTTTGGAAAGTATCAAAAGAAGTGCACGGGGCAAACGTTTTCCTGCCCCGGCTATGGTTTATAGTCGCAGATGGTTTGCTCATAGACCTCCCGCACGCGGCGGGCAATAATGCTCCAGTCGTATTTTTCAGAAACCTCCCGATAGGCATTTTCAGCCAGCCGCCGCCGAAGAGATTCATCGGCAGACAGGCGCTCCAACTGCCCAACCAGCTGCCGCTGATCGTCTTTCTCCACCAGCAGGATGTTTTCTTCGTCGGTGGTGAAACCCGGTATCCCGCCGATGCGGGTGGCGATAACGGGCACCCGGGCGGCCCACGCCTCCAGAATAACAATGCCGAACGGCTCGTGATGGGTTGGCAGCACAAACATTTCCGCCGCCTTGTACGCACTGGGCAGCAGCGGATCATCCGGTTTAAACCCCTCAATGACCAACACCCGCTCCGTTATATCGAGCGTTTCGATCTCCCGGACCACCTCGGCATGGTAGGCTTCAACGGTTACGGGGCCGATCAGCACCAGGCGGTATTCGGGATGCCCGGCCGCGAATTCGGCAAACGCGCGTACCAGACCGAGTTGGTTCTTCTGATAGTCGATCCGGGACAGGCAGAGGATCATTTTTTCCGAAGATTGGAAACCGTATTTTTCGCGGAAGGCCGCACCGTCGGCCCCGGCGAACATATCGACATGCACCCCGTTGGGAATGTAGGAAACACGTTTGGCGGGGAATCTTTTCTGTACTTCCCGGCATTCATTCTCTCCCACGCAGATGACGGCATCGGCATCCTGCAGCGTGCGGCGCGCACCGAACAGGAAGCCGAACAGTTTCCCCCACTCCGGTTTGCCACGGAACGGATCGATCATTTTTTCGTTCTGTTCCGCCGGAATCGTGAAATGGCCGCCGTGAATGCTGACGACATATGGAATGCGTTTGAGTTTTGCGGCAGTGCGGGCCATTCCGCCGAGACGGTGCTGTACGTGGGTGTGGATGATCGAAACATCCTTTTCCCGCAACAGGCTGAAGAACAGCGGAAGTGCCAGCGGGCTGCCGCCTTTGAGCCGCAGCCGGGCCTTGGCATTCGCGCTTAGTCCAATCCAAGGGAATAGATATGAGAACCGTTTGATCTGCACGCCGTCCATCGCTTCATAGCCTGAACGGGAAAACATATTGGTGCAGCGGATCGAGCATTCGATTCCCTGCTGTGCCATGGCGCGGGAAATATTGAAGACCACCGTTTCCGTTCCGCCCCACTTCTCCAGTGAGAAACGGCGCATAATATGTGCAACTTTCCGCAAATCAGCCATTGGATGAAGGTAGAACATATATCGAATCAGGTAAAAGCAAAAGTTTCCTGTCGCGCAGGTCGTTTGCGGGTTTTTGATTGTTTGTTCCAGATCAAAACAGTATCTCTTTGTGCAGGACTTCCAAATGATTAAGAGAGTACAGAGAGGGTTGTTGCCGCTGGGAATCATGGCACTGATTTCCGCCGCCGTCGCGGCGTCCCCTCTTTCTGACGAAGAGATTGCATATCTAAAGGAAAAACAGGAAATCACCTTCGCCTTTCAGCCGGCACACGCCCCGTTTGAATTCATTGTCAAATCCAACCGATCGGGCATGAACATCGAACTGGCCCAGTGGATTGCAACGGAGCTCGGATTCAAGGCGAAGTTCGTGCCCGCCCCTTTAAAAAAAGGGCAGGAAATGCTGCTGTCCGGCGAGGTGGATGCCTTGACAAGCATATTCGATACGCTGGAACGCGAGGAAAATTTTTCCTTCACGTACACCCTGATGCCGACCCCCCTGACCATGTATGTGCGCAGCGAGGACGCCGGCATTAAGGATATATACGACCTTGCCGGGAAAACGGTGGCTCTGTTAGGCGGCGGGTATTCCGGACAGATTCTGGAGGAACGGGGAATTGAATGTAAAACCGTTTCCGGCCGGACAGTGAGTGATACGATAAAGCTGCTCAGCACAAAGAAAGCGGATGCGCTCATCGGCAATGAAATAGTAACCAGGCATCACATCTTCACCACCGGACTGGCCGACATTAAGCGCGTCGGCGAACCGCTTTACACCGCCAGGCTCTGCATGGCGGTGAAAAAAGACAACCATCTCCTGCTACAGATTCTAAATAAAGGAATCGTGAATGCCCAGAAGGACGGAACCCTCTACAAGATCCAAGGCAAATGGCTGGGTTCCGACTATTCAAGGGAAAGGAGATCCCTTGTCCGCCATTTCGTTCCAACCATCATCGTTTTTTCCGTGATCTTGCTCATCACCCTGATGACGCTGCTATGGAACCGGAGCTTGCAACGGACCGTGGCCCGAAAAACGCGGGAATACGCCGCCAGCGAGGAACGGTTGAGACTCTTTTTTGAAAATGCCCCCGATGCCATGTTTGTCGAAACCGAAGACGGCATCATCGTCGATGTAAACACCGAAGCCTGCCATCTTCATAAGATGGAAAGAGATGAACTCATCGGCAAGAATATCGGTGAGCTTGTCCCTGCCGGGCAGGCTCATTCGGTGGAGAAAAACTTCAGCAAATGGTTTACGGGCGCGCTGCGGCGGTGCGAAAGCGAGAGTCTCGCGGCGGACGGAACCATTGTTCCGGTCGAACTGATCGGCACCCCGCTGGTGGTGGACGGACAGAATGTTGTACAGATCAATGCCCGCGACATGACGTTGCGGAAAAAAACCGAAGAGGAAATGCGAAAAGCCAGGGAAATGGCGGAGGAAGCCCGCGAGATGGCGATGCAGGCCAAGGAGATGGCGGAAGCCGCCAACCAGGCAAAAAGCGAGTTCCTTGCCAACATGTCGCATGAGATCCGGACCCCGCTGAACGGGATTGTCGGCATGGCCCAACTTCTCGCGGACACTGAAATGTCCGAAGAACAGACTGTTTGTGCCGAAACCATTCTCCAGTCGACCAACGGCCTGCTGAACATCATCAATCACGTTCTGGATATCTCCAAGATTGAAGCCGGCGAAATGGATGTGAGGAATACTCCCGTGAATCTCCGGCGCCTGTGCGGAACCATCAACCAGCTCTTCGCAGTTCAGGCTGAAAAAGACAACCTTGAATTCATTTGCCGCTGCGACGACGGCATACCCCCGTGCCTGATGGGCGATGAAGGCCTGATTGAACAGGTACTTGTTAATCTGACCAGCAATGCGCTCAAGTTTACCCACAAGGGCTCCGTCACCGTAAATGTGGACTGTCATACAAAGAATGAGAAGCGCGCCGAGATCTATTTTCAAGTGATCGATACCGGCATCGGCATCTCGAAGGAACATCAGCAGTACATCTTCGATAAATTCACCCAAGCCGATGGATCGTCGAAACGCATGTATGGCGGCACGGGTCTGGGGCTGGCCATTTGCAAGCATTTGGTTGAACTCATGGGCGGGAAAATCGGGGTTGTCAGTTCCATCGGCAGTGGTGCGGTTTTCCATTTTACACTTGCGCTTCCCATCTGCAAATCGGACGTTGGGCCGCAGCCAGAACAGAAGGAACAACCGATCTCCACTGGTGCAGTGCGTGAAGGTGTTCGAGCGCTGCTCGTCGAGGACAATAAAGTAAACCAGAAAGTTGCTATGGCCATGCTTCGTAAAGCCGGTTGTTTGGTGGATGGAGTGGAAAACGGCCATGATGCCCTTCACCAGCTGCAGAAGGAAGACTACGACATCGTCTTCATGGACTGCCAGATGCCGATCATGGACGGATTCGAAGCCACCCGACGCATTCGGCAGATGCGGGAACCATACGGCAACACCCCGATCATCGCCGTTACAGCCCACGCCATGAAGGACGACCGCGAAAAATGTCTCCTCGCCGGCATGGATGACTACCTCTCCAAACCGGTCAGCCGCAAACAGCTTACCGCCATCATCAACCAATATTGCACTTGATTTCAACCGCCGCCATGACCGATTCGCCACAGCCTTTTTGGGAAAGCAAAACCCTAAGCCAGCTTACAGACCATGAATGGGAATCGCTGTGCGACGGCTGCGCAAAATGCTGCGTGCATAAACTCGAGGACGAGGACACCGGCGAAATCCACTACACCTGCGTCGCCTGCCGCATGCTCGACGTCAACACATGCCGCTGCACCGACTACCCCCGTCGCCACGAACTCGTGCCCGACTGCGCGGTCCTTTCCGCCGACGCCCCCGAACACTTCCAATGGATGCCCGAAACCTGCGCCTACCGTCTGATGCACGAAGGCAAGCCTCTGCCCGACTGGCATCCGCTCATCACAAAAAATCCGGAATCCGTGCATGCGCACGGCGCCTCCGCGCGCAAAAAGCTTATCCCCGAATTCCTTGCCGACGAAGAAGACCTGCAGAACTACATTGTCGACGACTAGCCGGCTTCCAATGGTTGAAAAAAAGTTCCAATGCCTGGAACCAGTACGAGGCAAAACTTCCAATGGATGGAACCATGTTTCCAAGGATTGGAAACCTAGCTCTCTGAGGATTTGGCCAGACCGTACTCATGCAGCTTGCGGTGCAGGGTCCGGCGGCTGATGCCCAGCTTTTCCGCCGCCTTGGTGCGGTTGCCTCCGGTTTTTTCCAAGGCTTGGACAATCATCTCTTTTTTCATTTCAACCATCGTTAGATCCTGGTTCAGTACGGCGGAGGCTCCCTGTCTCTGTATCTGGTCGCGGACCTGCGACGGAATATCCTTTAAATCCAGCTTGTTGCTCCGCGCCAGAACCACCATCCGTTCCACCAGGTTGCGCAGCTCTCTCACATTTCCGGGCCAGTCATAGGCCGACAGCAGCTCCACCGCCTCCGGCGTGATGCTACCGATGTGTTTCCCGTTCTCCCGGTTGAATGCGTTCAGGTAATGTGTCAGCAGCAGCGGAATATCATTCGTGCGCTCGCGCAACGGCGGCAGGGTGATTACTACCACGTACAGGCGGTAGAAGAGATCCTCGCGGAATTCACCCTCTTCCACCATTTTTTTAAGATCCCGGTTGGTCGCCGCAATCAACCGCGTATCCACATCCACCGGATCCTGACCGCCCACCCGTTCGATCTGCCGCTCTTCGAGCGCCCGCAGAATCTTCACCTGCACCGACGGATCAATCTCGCTGATTTCATCGAGAAACAGCGATCCGCTATCCGCCTTTTCAAAACGGCCGACCCGCCGCTCCGTGGCACCGGTAAACGCACCCTTTTCGTGGCCGAACAGTTCACTCTCCAGCAGATTCTGCGAAAGTGCCGCACAATGCACCGCCACAAACGGGCCTTTGGACCGAGGACTCAACTGATGAATGGCTTTCGCCACCAGCTCCTTGCCCGTTCCGCTCTCGCCCTGAATCAGGACCGTCGCGCGCGAGTTCGCCACCTGCCGGACCGTATCGAACACCTCCTGCATCGGAGCCGAGTTTCCAATTATATTCTCCATCCCATACTTGGAATCGAGCTGCACCCGCAACTGTTCATTCTCCAGTTCGACGCGTTTCGCCTTCAGCACGCGATCAAGCGTCATTTCCAGCTTGTCCAAGTTTATCGGCTTCTCCATGAAATCCGTCGCGCCAAGCTTCACGGCCTTCACGGCGGTATCGATGTTTCCATACGCCGTCAGGATAATGCAGGTCAGTTCCGGGTTGTTCGCCAGCGCGCGCTGTAGCAGTGTAATGCCGTCCATGCCCGGCATGCGCACATCGCTCAGCAGCACATCGTCCGGTTGGGTGGCGAGCAGTTCCAGCGCGGCGGTACCGTTCTCGGCGGCAAACACGCGGTAGTCCCGGCGCAGCGCCCGCACCAACCCGTCGCGCGCGCTCTTT
>JAIPIO010000094.1 GCA_021734595.1 Kiritimatiellales bacterium
ACATTGCCGGAACCGATCCCACCAACGGAGCGTCCTTTTTCCGCGTCACTTCGCAAGCCGCCGCTCCCGGAGGCTTTGTCATAAACTGGGATACCGCCCCCGGCCGTGTCTATACCGTGCGATGGACCGACTCGCTCACCAACAGTTTCCAGTCATTGGAAAGCGGCATCCCCTACCCGCAAAACAGCTATACCGACACCGTCCATACGGCAGAAGCCAACAGCTTCTACGAACTGGAAGTCGCCCGGGCGGAATAGGAATTAACGCGGGCTCATCGACCGCGGACAGCGAGGACGCTATCCCTCCACTAAACGCCACCAACGAAAAAGACGGCCCGTTTCCGAACCGCCCAAAGCCTCGAGAGGCTATGCCCCCTGCATGAAATTCCGCAGCACATAGTTCAATACGCCGCCGTTCTTGAGGTATTCAATCTCCAGCGGGGTGTCGACGCGGGCTTTGACCTGGAACTCCTTATCGTCGGCTTTGATGGTGAGGATCTTACCGGGTTCGAAACCTTCGGCGATGCCGGTGATGGTGTAGTTCTCTTTTCCGGTGAGACCGAGACTTTCGGCGGTTTCGCCGTCGATGAACTCGCAGGGAACCACGCCCATGCCGACGAGGTTGGAGCGGTGGATGCGCTCGAAGCTTTCGGCGATGACCGCCTTGACGCCCTGGAGCTTGGTGCCCTTCGCCGCCCAGTCGCGCGACGAGCCGGCGCCGTACATCTGTCCGGCGAGCACGATGAGGTTTTTGCCTTCCTCGATGTATTTCATCGCGGCGGTGTAGATCGGCATCTCTTCGCCGTCCTTGGCGGTGAATCCGCCTTCGCGGTCGACGAGCTTGTTCTTGATGCGAATGTTGCCGAAGGTGCCGCGCATCATCACTTCGTGGTTGCCGCGGCGCGAGCCGAAGCTGTTGAAGTCGCGCTTCTCGACGCCGCGTTCGAGCAGGTACTGCGTCGCCGGGTTATCTTCGGGGATCACGCCGGCCGGAGAGATGTGGTCGGTGGTGATGAAGTCGCCGAAGTAGCCGAGCACGGCCGCGTTGTCGATATCCGCCAGTATTCCAGCGGGTTGATCGCAACCTTCGAAGAAGGAAGGTTCGCGGATGTAGGTCGAAGCGTCGTCCCAGTTGAAGACCTCACCACCGGCCACATCGAGCGCATTCCACTGCTCGTTGGCGGTGAAGATGTCGGCGTAGACGGACTTGTAGTATTCGGAGTTCGCCGCAATCTTAATGGCTTCCGCCAATTCCTGTTCGGTGTACCAGATATCCTTCAGGTAGACGTCGTTGCCGTCTTTGTCCTGACCGATCGGATCGGTTTCCATGTTGATGTTGACCGTGCCGGCCAGGCCATAGGCCACCACCAGCGGCGGCGAGGCCAGATAGTTCGCCTTGGTGAGCGGGTGGACGCGGCCTTCGAAGTTGCGGTTGCCGGAAAGCACGGCGCCGACGGTGAGGCCGTTCTCCTTAATGGCCGCCTCGATCGGCTCGGCCAACGGGCCGGAGTTTCCGATGCAGGTGGCGCAGCCGTAAGCCGCGACGTTGAAGCCGAGGGTTTCGAGCGGAGCCAGCAGACCGGATTCCTTCAGGTATTCCGTCGCCACCTGCGAGCCGGGGGCCAGCGAAGTCTTGACGTAGGCCGGAACCTTGAGTCCTTTTTCAACCGCCTTTTTGGCGACTAGTCCCGCGCCCATGACCAGGCTCGGGTTGGAGGTGTTGGTGCAGCTCGTGATCGAGGCGATCACCACCGCACCGTCCTTCAAGGTTCCGAAGCCTGGAACTTCCACGGCTTTTTCTTCCAATGGTTGGAAGTCGTCGTTGAACTCCTGCTTGAGTTCGCCGATGGCCAGGCGCTGCTGCGGCTTGTTCGGGCCGGCGACGCAGGCGACAACACTGCCGAGATCCAGCTCAAGCGTATCGGTGTAGTCGGCTTCTCCGTCGAATCCCCACAGCCCCTGCGCCTTGCAGTATTTTTCAACCAGTTCGCACTGCTCGTCGGAGCGGCCGGTTTCGCGCAGGTAGTCGATGGTCTTGTCGTCGATGGCGAAGAAGCCCATGGTGGCACCGTATTCCGGCCCCATGTTGGCCACAGGGCAGCGGTCGGCGAGCGACAGGTTGGCCGCGCCTTCGCCGTAGAACTCGACGAATTTTCCGACCACGCCTTTCTCGCGCAGCATTTTAGTGACGGTCAGCGCAAGGTCGGTGGCGGTAACGCCGGCACTCAGTTTTCCGGTCAGCTTGAAACCGACCACTTCGGGCGTGAGGATCGGGATCGGCTGGCCGAGCATGGCGGCTTCGGCTTCAATGCCGCCAACGCCCCACCCCAGCACGCCCATGCAATTGATGGTCGTCGTGTGCGAATCGGTGCCGACGAGCGTGTCGGGATAGGCGACGCCGTCGTCGCCCACCATCACGCAACCGGCGAGGTATTCCATGTTGATCTGGTGGCAGATGCCGAGGCCGGGCGGCAGTACGCGCAGCTTTTCAAATGCCTGCTGTCCCCATTTGAGAAATTTGTAGCGTTCTTCGTTGCGCTCGAATTCGCGCCCGACGTTGATTTTGAACGATGCGGCGTGCCCGGCATCGTCAAGCTGGACGGAATGGTCGATCACGAGGTCGACGGGGATGAGCGGCTCGATCTGCCCGGCATCCTTGCCGGCTTTCTGCATGGCGGAGCGCAGCGCGGCGAGGTCGACCACACAGGGAACGCCGGTAAAGTCCTGCAAGAGGACGCGGGCGGGCATGTAGGGCAGTTCCTGCTTTTCGGCGGTCGGGGTCCACTTGACCAGCGTTTCCACCTGCTCGGGGGTGTAGGCCGGGTGGCCCTGCATCCGCACCAGCGATTCAATCAGAATCTTGACCGACTTCGGCGTCTTCGAGAGATCGCCGTAGCCCTTTTCTTCCAGGGCCTGGAGGCTGCAGTAGGAAATCTTCCGGCCATTGGAGAGTTCCAATTCCTTCTTCGCAAAATCAAATGTGCTCATATTCTCGTCCTTTGTTGGTTGGAAAGGCTGGAAATTAGTGATTTACACCGCAGGTGTCAACGCCGTCCCCGCAGGCAAAGGATTCCAATGGCTGGAGGATTGTTTCCAATCCTTGGAAGATTCGGCCGCCGTTTTTCCAAGGTCTGGAAGATACGGGCGGCATGGTTTCCAATCATTGGAATATTATTCTTTGCCCTTTTATTATCATATGATAAATAGGTTGCTTTCATGATTTTAACAGGAGGGATCACGCTATGAGCAAGGTAGTTAATGGAGTGAGTCTGCCGGATATGCCCTGGGAAGAGAAACCCGCAGGCTGCACCAAGCAATTGTGGCGCTACTCCGCCAACCCGATCATTGACTGGAACCCGATCCCGGACGGAGCGCGGGCATTCAACAGCGCGGTGGTGCCCTACGGCGACGGTTATGTCGGCGTGTTCCGCATCGATCACCACAACGCCATGCCGCAGCTGCATTTCGGCACGAGCGCCAATGCGGTTGACTGGGATATCAACAACGACGCGATCCAGTTTGTGGATGAGGATGGAAATCCAATGCCTCGCTCGGCATACTATTATGATCCGCGCGTGGTGAAGATCGAAGACACCTACTATGTAACCTGGTGCAACGAGTTTGCCGGAACCATGTCCCCCACCATCGGCATTGCGAAGACGGACGACTTCAAGACCTTCGTGCAACTGGAAAACGCCTATCTTCCGTTCAACCGCAACGGCGTGCTTTTCCCGCGCAAGATCAACGGCGAATTCGTGATGCTGAACCGCCCGAGCGACGACGGCCACACCCCGTTCGGCGACATGTACGTGAGCCGCAGCCCCGACATGACCTTCTGGGGCAAGCACCGCCTCGTGATGAAGTCCGGCGTCGGCGGCTGGTGGGAAGGCACGAAGATCGGCCCCGGCCCTGTGCCGATCGAAATGGACGACTGCTGGCTGGTGATCTACCACGCGGTCATCAACAACTGCAACGGCTTCGTCTACAGCATGAGTACGGTGCTGCTCGACCTTGACGATCCGTCGAAGGTGCTGGCGCGCGGGAACCAGGCATTGCTGTCGCCCGAAAAGGATTATGAAACAACCGGGTTCGTGCCCAACGTCACCTTCCCGTGCGCAACGCTGTGCGATGCCGACACAGGCCGCCTTGCGATCTACTACGGCGCGGCCGACACCTATACGGCACTGGCCTTTGGCAAGGTGCAGGATCTTGTCGAGTGGACCAAAGCCAACAGCAGTGTTTAATGAAACCGACGAGAAAAGATCCGAGCCAGAGCGAGATTGCCGAGCGCGCCGGTGTGGCGCGCACCACGGTGTCGCTGGTGCTGCGTGGCGGCGAGGGACTAAAACCAGAGACGGTGGAGCGCGTGAAGGAAGCGGCCAAGGAACTTGGCTACCGCCCCAACATGCTGGTGCAGGGCATCCGTACCGGCAAGTCCCGCATGGTGGGGGTGATGATTCCTCCGTACGACTCCCACTGGTCGCAGGTGGTCTACGGCATCCACGACGAGCTGGCCAAAAACGACTACGCCCCGATCTTCCTTTGGTCGGCGCACCGCGATGAGGAGATGGACGAAAAACGGGAACTGAAACAGGTTCATCGGTTGCTCGACCGCCGCATCGATGGCGTCGTCCTGTGGCCCCATTTTGCGCGGATGTACGAACAGCATATCCATGAGTTTTCCTTGCGCAACCTGCCGGTGGTCACGGTCGACTGCCGCATCAATGGCAGTGTCAAGGCCGATGCCGTTCTGAGCGACGACCGGGCCGGCGCAAAAGCCGTTGCGGAACATCTGCTTGGGCTGGGCCACAAAAACATCATCCATTTCTGCGGCCCCGAAACGGAAGAGTGGTCGCGCATGCGGCGCGAGGGATTTGAAACGACTCCCAACTGCATTTCAGTGGAAGTTCCTCTCAAGCCCCCGCGCACCGCCATCATCCGCAAGGCCCTCGAAGCCTACCCGGAAACCACGGCCGTGTTCGCTTCCACCGATCACATTGCGCAGGATGTCTACGAAGCAGCTACAGAACTGGGACTTTGTATTCCCGTCGGCCTTTCCGTGGTGGGATACAGCGATCTGGACTTTTCAAAATACCTGGCCCCGCCGCTGACCACCGTGCACGCCTGCCCCTACGAGATGGGACGGCGCGCGGCGCAAATGGTCATGGAACGCATAGCAGGGAACGCGGACGATGCGGCGGCGCAGGCAGAATACCTCCCGGTTGAACTGGTCGTCCGCAAGTCGACCCGATCCATTTAATTAGAAAGGAACAAAGCAATGCATAAAAAGAACGTGGTAACTCTCGCAGGTTTGCTCATGGTGCTGTCCCTGGCAGGAATAGCAAGCGGCAAGCCGTTGAATGTACTCTTTATTGGTGTGGACGACCTTCGGGTGCAGTTGAACTCCTATGGCTATCCGCAAATGAAGACGCCGAACTTCGACCGGATGGCCGAGATGGGTGTCCAGTTTAACCGCGCCTATGTGCAGCAGGCGGTTTGCGCGGCGTCGCGCGCCAGTTTCCTGACCGGCTGCCGGCCGGACACGACCGGCGTGAACTATCCCTACAGCCCATGGTTCGAGGATGTCTTCATAAAGCAGTACAAACCGGTGGCGCAGGTATTTGCCGAAAACGGTTTCTATGCGCGCACTCTCGGCAAGATCCACCATGGCCCCTCGGACGCGGGACTCAGCGAGCCTCATTTTGGAGGAAAGACCCCAGATTTTCTGTTGCCGGAAAATCAACACCCTGGCAAGAAACCCGACTACATCCATCTGGTGAAACCATGGGAACATGCCGACCTGCCGGACAACGCCTATGGCGATGGTCAGATCGCCGATGAAACCATTGCCACCATCCGCCGCGCGGTGAAGCAAGATAAACCGTTCTTCATAGCCCCCGGCTTCAAGAAGCCCCACCTGCCGTTTGTCTGCCCGAAAAAATATTATGATCTCTATTCCGACAAGGACATCGAGCTCGCCCCACATCCCAAGCGCGGGAAGAACCAACCCGCGTTCACCGTGACCAGTTCGACCGGGGCTTCCAAATGGTGGAAATATCCAGAGACCGGAATCGACGATGAAAACGCGCGCCAGTTAATCCACAGCTACTATGCCTGCACCAGCTTCATCGATGCCCAGCTCGGCAAAATCCTCGACGAGTTGGAGGCACAGAACCTGCTCGACTCGACGGTTGTCGTCGTCTGGTCGGACCACGGCTGGCATCTCGGCGACCACGGCATGTGGGGCAAGAGCACCTGCTACGAGTGGTCGGCGCATGCGCCGCTGTTCGCCTATGTGCCCGGCATGAAAGCCGCCGGAAAGCCAACCGATGCGCTGGTGGAATATGTCGACCTCTTCCCCAGCGTGCTCGACCTCTGCGGCTTGCCCATTCCCGATTACCTGGAGGGAACGAGTTTTGCACCGTTGCTGCAGGACGTTTCCAAACCTTGGAAAAAGGCCGCTTTCAGCCAGTTCCCGCGCAACGACAAGGAACTGGGGAACCTCGAAGGCTACAGCCTTCGGACAAAGGATTTCCGCTACACCCGCTGGGTAAAGCATGACGGCGGCCAAACGGTTTTCGAGGAACTCTACGACGAGCGCGCAAACCTGCTCGAAACCGAGAACCTTGCCGGGAACCCCGAATTCAAACAGACATTGGAAGAACACCGCGACCTGTTTTCCAAGGGTTGGAAAAACGCCCTGCCACCGGGTGTTAAAACAACTTCCAATATGCCGCGCGGCGACGACTCGTGGTATTACAAGGGCAAAAAGGAGCGGACCGACGCGGACGTACCGAAGACAAAGAAGAAAAAGGGCAAAGGCGGCAAAAATGAAACCTCGGAGAACAAGCCGTGGATTGCCGACTTTTTCAAGCGAAATCCCAAGGCCGATACCAACGGCGACGGCGTACTGGCCAGGGATGAAGTGGAACTATTCAGGGCGGAAAAGAAAAAATGAGAGTGTTTATCGCAATGCTTTGTATGTGCGGTTGGGTTGCTGCCAAGCAGCAACCCAATATCCTGCTCATCCAAGCCGACGACCTTGGCTATTGCGATCTGGGGATTACGGGAAGCCAGTGCATTAAAACCCCGAATCTGGACCGGCTGGGCAGTCAATCGATGCGGTTCGACCACTATTATGTCCATTCCGTTTGTGCGCCGACGCGCGCTTCGCTGATGACGGGCAGGCATTTCTGGCGCACGGGCGTCAGCGGCGTGCATGGCGGGACGGATTTCATGAACCTGAATGAAACCACGATTGCGCAGGTCTTGCGGAACGCGGGCTACCGCACCGGCATGTGGGGCAAGTGGCACAGCGGCAAGACCGATGGTTATTTCCCGTGGGAGCGCGGGTTCGACGAGGCCTACATGGCCAGTCTCTATCACTACGAAGACAATCTCGGCCTGCTCAACGGGGTGGAGACGCAATCAAAAGGCTGGACGCCTGCGGTCCTGACGGACTATGCCATCGATTTCATGCGCCGGCATAAGGATGGGCCGTTTTTCGCCTACGTTCCCTATCTCTCGCCGCATGGCCTGTGGGCTGCACCCGAGGAATATAGTGCGCCCTACCGCAAGGCGGGCTACACCAAAGATACCGCCACACTCTTCGGCATGATTACCCATCTCGATCACCACATTGGCCGGCTGCTGAAGGCGGTGGATGATCTGGGGCTGCGCGAATCGACCCTTGTCTTGTTCACCAGCGACAACGGTCCAATCCGGAGCGCGCAAAAGCAAAACATGACGGACGAGGAGTGGACAAAGCGCATCGAACCGATGAAGCTGCGCGGCAACAAGGGCACGCTCTACGAAAACGGCGTGCGCTCCCCGTTCTTTGTGCGGTGGGGAACCCGCCTCAAGCCCGTGGACAACGACAGCCTTCTGTGCGTGATGGATATCTTTCCCACGCTGGCGGAGGTCGGCGGCGCTACGATTCCGGCCAATATCGCGCTGGACGGAAAGAGCTTCCGTCCGTTGCTACAGAATCCCCAAGCCGACTGGCCGGATCGGCAACTGTTTTTTACGAAACCCAGCCCGAATTCACTGCAGGACAAGAACAAATATCGCGCACCTGCGGATAAGTCGGGTATGACTGCCGCCATACAGCAGATTGCAATGACGACAGATCGGTACAAGCTGCTGCAAAACGGGGAGAAGTCCGAGCTATTCGAAATCCGCAAAGATCCGCGGGAGGAAAAAAACCTGATCGAAAAGTTCCCGGAGCAAGGTGCGATCATGCAGGCCGATATAAAAACCTGGTTCAACGAGGTTCTCGCGGAGCCGGGCTCGTTCACGCGCCCATTGTTGCTGGTGGGTCAAACCGGAAAAACACAAACGGAATTTCCGGCCTATTGCGCCAGCGGCACCAAGGGCGGACTCAAGAACGATGCCCATAGTCTCGACAACTGGAAAAAGCCGGGAGATGCCGTTCAATTCGACCTTGATGTCCTGACCGCCGGATCCTATTGGGTGGAAGCCGTCTTCAAATCAGCATTCAAAGAACCCGCTGAGTTTGAAGTCAGGCTGAACGGGAAAGAGACTAAGGGCACTGTTTCCTCAGGCAATAGTTTTCTCTCGGCTGATAGCTTCACACTTGTCGAAGGTCGCACGACACTCTCGATCCGGTTACTTACACCGTTAAAGACCAAAGCAGGCATGTCTTCGGTTTCTTTAATGCTGGGAGATCAAAAACCGCAGGTTAGGAAAAGTTCGACGGGTTCGAAAGAGACCTCGGCAACCAAGCCCTGGCTCAAAGCGTTCTTTGAAAAGAACCCATCCGCCGATGCGGATGGCGACGGGATACTCACCAGAGATGAAGCGATGCAGTTTAAGGAGAGGAAATGATTAAATATTGGCTTTTGGTCATCGGAATGTGCTGCACGGTTACGGCCCGGCAACCCAATGTGGTGATTATCTATGCCGACGATCTGAATCCTTCGGGAATCGGATGCTACGGCGGCAAGGCGCTGACGCCGAACATCGACAAGCTGGCGAAGGAGGGGATCCGGTTCACCCGCTACTACGCCACTTCGGCGGTTTGTTCACCCAGTCGTTACTCGCTGCTGACCGGCCGCTATGCCGCACGCTGCAAAGCCCTGCAGGACGATTTTCCGTCCGGCGATGTCGCGCTGATCCGCTGGAACTGCCGGTTGGAGGGCGGGGAAAAAACCATCGCCCATCTGCTCGGTCGGGCGGGCTACACGTCGGCATTGGTCGGTAAGCACCACAACATTGAAAACATGGCTTATCAAACCCGCGTTCCGCTCGATGCCGATCCACGCGACCCGGCCGTGAAGAAGACGATACAGAAAAACTACGACACGCTGGTGGAACAGGTCCGGGAAACCACCGGCTTCACCGAAGTGATCAATCTTTACGCCAACAATTTCCACACCCTGGACATGCCGCAACCGCTACATCACCACAACCAGGACTGGGTGACGGATGGCGCAGTAAAATTCATTGAGGCCAGCAAGGACGGTCCGTTCTTCATGCATATGGCGCTGACGATTCCGCACGGCCCCGATCCGTTGTTGTCGATGGAGGCCGATCCGCGTATTACGCCGCACGGCTATCTGGACAAAGCGCCAAGAGTGCAGCCGTCGCGGAAGGATGTGTTCGAGCGGGTTGAAAAAGCCGGCCTGCCGCGCGAAGCGGCACCGTATACGTGGCTTGACGATGCGGTCGGCGCGGTTTTCCAGGCCTTGGAAAAAGCCGGTATCGCGGATAACACCATTATCTTTTTCGCGAGCGACCACAACGAGCTGGGCAAGATGACCTGCTATGACCTCGGTTGCAAAACCCCCGCGATCCTCTGGTGGCCGGGTCATCTCCCGGCGGGCGTCGTCAACGACGAGCTGGTGGCGAACATCGACATCGCCCCGACGCTGCTGGCCGCCTGCGGCGTTACGTCCCCCGCTGATAATGCGATGGATGGTATCGACCTGATTCCAATGCTTGGAAAAGGCGGCTCGGTTCGCGATCAGCTCCTGCTGGAAATCACCTACACCAAAGGAATTGTTTCCAAGGATTGGAAATATATCGCCACGCGCTTCCCGAAAAAAGTAAAGGCGATGATCACGCACGAAAACCGCAAGACCATCAACCAGGAGGGCGTGGCTGTTACATACGATCCGATTGCCGGAGCCGTGGCCGCCCGCTATGGCGTCTCGGAGCGGTTCCCCGGCTACTACGACGATGACCAGCTTTACAACTTGAACTCGGATGCCGACGAAGTGGACAATCTGGCAACGAATCCCGAATACACCAAACAGATGAAAGAGATGCGAAGCACCTTGAAAACCATGAGCCGTGATTTTCCCCATGTCTTCGGTGAGTTTGGCAGGAGTAAAGGACAATGACATTAACCCCGATATTCGTGATGATAGTTGCAGCACTAAGCCTATCCGCTTTCGCGGAAACGGAGATGGTGGATCCCGATGCAACGCCGGAGACGAAGGCGCTGTTTGAAAATCTCAAGCGCACCAGCGACAAACGGGTGCTGTTCGGCCACCAGCACGCGACCTGCTACGGCATCGGCTGGGAGGGCGGAGATACAAACCGCTCGGATGTGAAAACGCTGACGGGTTCCCACCCGGCAGTCTATGGCTGGGACATGGGCCATACCGGAACCGAACGGATGGATCGGCTCATTATCGAGGCATTCGAGCGCGGCGGCATCAACACCATCAGTTGGCACATGGAAAATCTGGCGACGGGCAAAGGCGCGAAGGATGTCAAGATGGGTTCGGTTGCAGCGCTGCTGCCGGGTGGGAAGCATCATGGTCGATTGCGGAAGGAGCTCGATGGATTTGCCGGATTCGTCCAAACCTTGGAAGATCGCAACGGCACGCTGGTACCGATCATTTTCCGGCCTTGGCATGAACATACGGGCAACTGGTTTTGGTGGGGCAGCAAGACCTGCACGCCGGAGGAATACAACCAGCTGTGGCGCTTCACCGTGACCTATCTCCGCGATGAAAAGAAAGTTCACAATCTGCTCTATGCCCTTTCCCCGTCGGGCAACCATTTTGAGAGCGAAGAGGAGTATGAAAACAACCGCTTTCCCGGCTATGCGTATATCGATATCGTCGGCTTCGACAACTACCTGAAAGATAGTGAATTTTCCGGAATGATGGCGCGCTGCGCCACGGTTTCGAAACTGGCACGGAAACACGGCAAGGTTGCGGCACTGACCGAGTTTGGGTTCCGCAACGGCCTGACCGACTGCCCGGATAACCAATGGTACACCCATTTCCTGCGGGAATTGAAAAAAACACCCGATGCCGGCGGCATCGCCTACGGCCTGATCTGGCGCAACGGCGACAAGAGCCATTTCTGGGTGCCCTACCCCGGCCAGCGCAACGAGAAGGATTTTATGACGTTCTATAATGATCCGATGACAGTCTTTGAAAAAGACCTGCCGGACATGTATAAACTGCGGCAGTAAACCTTCAATGGAAAGGCACTCAATGAAGAAAAGCACGCTCTCCTTCAAGGAAAAATTCGGCTACGCCAGCGGCGATTTTGCCTCCTGCCTCTACTTCGGCATCTTCATGAATTTCATGAGCTATTTCTACACGGACGTGTTCGGCATTACCGCAACCGCCGTGGCGACCATGATTTTCATTACACGGACATGGGACTGGATCAACGATCCGATCATGGGTGTCATTGCCGACCGTACCAACACCAAGATGGGCAAGTTCCGCCCATGGCTCCTGTGGATGATCCCCCCGTATGTCGTGGTCGGAATCCTGACCTTCACCACCCTTGATCTGGGGCCGACCGGCAAACTGGTCTACGCCTACGTGACCTATACCCTGCTGACGATGATCTACACCGCCATCAACATTCCCTATTCGGCTCTGATGGGAGTCATGACCGCTAAATCCGCCGATCGCACCGTCCTGGCATCCTACCGTTTCGTGGGCGCCTTTGCCGGAACGTTCTTCGTCAATGGCACCATGCTCTATCTGGTGAATCTGTTCGGGCGCGGCAACGAGAAAATGGGCTTCACCCTGACGGTTACCCTCTACGCCTTGATGGCCGCCGGTTTCTTCTTCATGACCTTCGCGACGACCCATGAGCGCGTCAAGTCGCCCAAGGACCAGAAATCATCCATTGCCAAGGACCTGCAGGCGTTGCGGCATAATGGACCGTGGATCACCATGATCTTCGTCAGCGTCCTTACGATTCTCTGGATCGCGATTCGGGGCGGAGCGACCATTCACTTCTTCAAGTATGTCTCGGGCAGTGCGCACTGGGGCAGCCTGTTTCTCAGCATCAGCACGGTGGTGCAGATCGGTGGCGTGTTGCTGACCAAGCAGATCGTCGCCATGCTCGGCGGAAAGCGGCGCACCTACATCATTATCAACTTTACTTCGGGAATTTTGATTGCCCTGTTCTATTTCATCGATCCGAAAAACATCCCGCTCATAATGATCCACCAGTTCGTCAGCGCCTTCATTGCCGCTCCGCTGATGCCGCTCTTCTGGTCGATGATTGCCGACACGGCCGACTACGGCGCGTGGAAGCTCGGCCAGCGCTCGACCGGCCTGCTGTTTTCCGCCGGCACCTTTTCGCAGAAGATCGGCTGGTCCATCGGTCCGGCCATTTCCATGTATCTGCTGAGCTACTTCGGCTTTGTGGCCAACCAGGAGCAGACCCCTGAGACCATCCACGGTCTGCGGTTGATCATGAGCTGGATCCCCGCGGTCTTCGCCATGCTCGCCGGTCTGGCGGTCTCCTTCTACAAGATCGACGCCAAGACGGAAAAAGAGCTGGAAGCCGCCATGCTCGAACAGGAGCAGGCCGAT
>JAIPIO010000095.1 GCA_021734595.1 Kiritimatiellales bacterium
AGCGGGCCGCGCGGCTGCGGCGGCGCGCGTTGCAGCACCGGCAGGAACGATTTCCCGTCCATCGGCGGCATGCCGGCAGGCGGCGATACTCCGCCCACCTCCATCAGCGTGTGCGGGATGTCGATCATGTGCGCGACGGCATCGGTCAGTTCGTTGCGTACCTTGATGGTTTCCGGCCACTGCATCACCATGGCATTGTGGACGCCGCCCTCGTGGGCATATTTTTTATAGAGGCGGAACGGCACATCGCCGGTGTTGGCCCAGCCACGGCCGTAGCTCTGCCACGTATCCTCGGGACCGGGCATGACGTCCGGCAGGTTGCCGACCCGCAGCGGGCGGCCATCGCGTGTTTTTTCGTTGAGAAAGCTGCCCTTGCGGTTCGGGGCGTACTCCACGTGGCAGGCGCCGTTGTCGATGGTGAACATGACGATGGTGTTGTCGAGCTGCCCGCGCTGCTTGAGGGTTTCCAGCAGGCGGCCAATGTTTTGATCCATGCAGTCGATCTGCGCGGCGTAGACCTCCATGCGCCGCTGCTGCCACGCCTTGTGCTCTTCGTCCTCCCAGGCGGGCACCTCGGGATCGCGCGGCGAGAGCTTGCTGTTTTTCGGGATGACGCCGAGTTTCATCATGCTATTGAAACGCTGTTCACGGAGTTTGTCCCAGCCCATGGCATAGCGGCCCTTGTATTTTTCGATATCCGCCGACTTGGCGTGCAGCGGCCAGTGGGCGGCGTTGTAGGCGACATACGCAAAGAACGGTTTCCCCTTCGGCGTCTGGTTGATGTAGTCAATGGCGCTATCGGTGATGGCATCGGTAAAGTAGAAGTCCGGCTTTTCGTATTCGTGCGACGCATCGTTGCCGTCACGCTGCAGGTTATGCGGCGCAAAAAAGCTGCTACAGCCTTCGATCAGCGTGAAGTTATTATCAAAACCGTGATACTCCGGCCCGTCGCTACCCAGATGCCATTTGCCAGAGAGATAAGTGGCGTAACCCCCCGCCTTCATGGCTTCGGCAATGGATAGGCACTCCTTAACCAATTTACCGTCCTTGGTGCGGCTCTTGTGGTGGTAAATGCCCGTCAGTAGCCCCGCGCGTGTCGGATAGCACATGGGTTCGCTGTAAAAACGGGTAAACCGCAGGCCGTTCCTGGCAATGGAATCAATGTTTGGCGTTTCGATTTCCCCGCCGTAGCAGCCGAGATCGGACATGCCCATGTCGTCGGCCATGATCAAAATCACGTTGGGTTTGGCCTTGTCCGCGGCACGGACGGATGCCAAAATGGCTCCTGCGGCCATGGTTCCCAGAAAACGTCGTCGGTTGTTCTTCATGTTTTAATCTCCAATGGTTGGAAACCTACTTCACCCACTCGCCGGCGGGGCGGGCATCGGCGCTCATTTCCTCCTGGAAGAGGACGGCCATGCCGCGTAGCTTGCGGACCATTTTGCTGCGGACGGGCTTGGTTTCGCCAAGATCTTTCTCCAAATCATACAGTGTAAGCTGGGGATTGAGGTACAGCTTCCATTGTTTCCAGCGCACGGCGGCCAGCGCGCCCTGGGAACCGTGGTAGAAAAACGCTTCAAGGTACTCCTCCTGCGTGATGAGCTCCGCCCATTCCAGCGGCGGGTTCCACGGCCGACGCAGGGGAACGGCGGCGTTGAGCGACAGCCCGGCCGAAGGTGCGGGAATGGTTTCCGTTTGGCCGGTCAGCAGCGGCGCAATATCCCTGCCATCGATAACGCGGCCTTCCGGCACCTTCACCCCGGCAAAGGTGGCGAAGGTGGGATACCAGTCCATGGCGTTGACGACTTCCGCCGAAACACGGTCAGACTTCACGCCCACTCCCGGCCCCCATGCGATGCAGGGCACGCGGATGCCGCCCTCCCAGGTGGAAAGTTTCCGGCCCTGGATGGGCTGGTCGGGTGTGCGACCCGGGCCACGGCCGTTGTCGGAGGCATAGACCACCAGTGTGTTGTCGGCAATGCCCAGCTCGTCGAGCGTATCCATCAACCGCCCCACATGATGGTCGATGCACTGAAGCACGTCGCCATAGAGGCCAAAATTGGATTTGCCCTCAAATTCCTTGCTTATGCCCATTGGAATGTGCGCCATGGTGTGCGGCAGGTAGAGGTAGAAGGGGTGGTCTTTGTTCTTGCGGATAAATCCGATGGCTTCGTCGGTGTAGACCTTGGTCAGTTCCGCCGGGTCGGCGGGGCGTTTGACAACTTCGCCGTTGCGCACAATCGGAACACCGCCCTCTTTCTCGAAGTGCACAACTTCGACGGGGTCGAGATTGTGCAGCAGGCCGAAGTAGTGATCAAAGCCTTGGGCCTGCGGAAGGAACGGCGGATTGGAACCAAGATGCCATTTGCCGATGCAGGCCGTGGCGTAGCCGGACGACTTGAGCAGCTCGGCCAGGGTAAGCTCGTCCGGGTGGATGCCCTTGCGCGAATCGGCGCGCTGCACCCACGTTTCCAAACCGACGCGGCGCGGGTAGCAACCCGTCAGGATGCCGGCACGCGACGGCGAGCAGATCGGGGCGGCCGCGTAGTAGTCGGTGAACCGGATGCCCTCCTTCGCCATCCGGTCGATGCGCGGGGTGGCGAGCTCGGTCGCGCCGTAGCATCCCAGATCATAGTAGCCCTGATCGTCTATAAGGATGAAAACCAGGTTGGGTCTGTCCTGAGCCTGTCGCAGGGGTTTCCCTGCGGCAGGAACCGATAGACAGCCCAGCAACGCAACACACAAAACCAACCAATGCATTTTCCTCATGCACGCCCCCTATTTTTTCTTTTTCTTCTTGTTGGCTTTCCGGGCGGACTTGTCTTTTTTCGTCTTTTCGCCACCGCTACCGGTATCATCAAGGTTTTTAGAGAGACCCGTCTTTTTGCTCCATGGAATGGAGCGGTCAAAGATCGTTCCGTACTGCTGGTATTTATTGAAAGGAACAGCCTCTGTTTTCCACTGGGAAACCGCTTTGTCGTAGTGCTTGCGCATCATGTCGAGCGTTGCCTTGTCTTCGGGGTTTTTGACTCGGTTAACCAGTTCGAGCGGATCATTGCCGGTGTGGTAGAGTTCTTCGGTGACCTCGAACCCTTCGGCGGCGTAGCTCCAGTTGATGTATTTCAGATCCTTGGTAACGATAGCCAGCGCGTGGGTCGGCGCCTTGCCCCAGTCATTGATGAGCATCATGGATTCGTGGTTCTGCGCCTTGGGGTTGTCGTAGAGCTTCATGATGTTGCGACCATCCATGTTTCCAGGGATTGGAAGTCCGGCAAGCGAAAGGATGGTGGGCGCAAAGTCGATGTTGCCGGTGAGAGCCTCAGAGCGCAGTTTTTTCCCAGAGTTTGGATGGCGCGGATCGTAGACGATCAGCGGGACACGGGCGGACTCTTCGTAGGGCAGCACCTTGGAGCCGTAGCCGTGGGAGCCGCAGAAAAAGCCGTTGTCCGACGTGTAGATGATGACGGTGTTCTTGTCGACGCCCTGCTCCTTGAGCGCGTCGCGGATCATGCCAACGGCAACATCGACGCCGTAGACCTGCTGGTGGTAGATGGCCATGACCTCGTCGTAACGGTCTGAATAGCCCCATTCTTCAAACCGTGTATATTGCCTGTCCTGTTTGCTTTGCTTCGAAAAGTGCTCACCCTTTTCGCGGCCATAGTTGCCGGGCTTCTTGAACTTCTTGCCAGCGTAGACAGCGTCGAACTTCGGGTCGGGCGTGGTGGGCCGGTGTGCGGCCTTAAAGCTGATGGAGAGGCAGAACGGTTTCTTCGCTTTCGCCGCGTCGCGGATGAAATCGCGGCCAAACGCGCCGTAGGAGAGCGTCGAATGCGGGTATTCGGCGGCATACTTCGCCATCGATTTATTCTTCTTTGTATCATAATTGGTCTGGCCCGGCCCTCCGCCCCACATGTCGAAATCGGATTCCGGCAGCGGCAGCTTCTTGCCGTCCGGCCCATCCTGAATATCAAAGCCGAACTTGCCGGCGAACGCGGTCACGTAGCCCGCCTGGCGCAACAGGATCGGATAGCTCTTCTGCCAGATATCCTTCATCATGTTGCCGTGCGAAAAATTGCAGCCGGTTTTGAACTCATACATGCCGGTCATCACGATGGCGCGCGACGCCATGCAGATGGCGGTGGTGTCGTAGTGGTTGTCGAACACCATGCCGTCGGAGGCGAGCTTGTCCAATACGGGCGTCTTGACGTCCGGATTGCCGTAGCAACCCATGGAGTACGAGCATTGGTCGTCGGTCATAAGGTAAATAATGTTCGGGCGGGCATCCTTCGCCAGGCAAACGGATGCGGCCATCAGTACGGCCATGCAGATCATCAGTAGTCTCTTCATCATTAAAGTTCTCCCTTGTGTTTTAACAAAAGACGAATCGTGACGGATTTTCCAGACACTGGAAACCCGCAAAGCAATTTTTTCAATGGTTGGAACCGGCCTTCGCCAAAGCTAGGCCGGTCAGAAAAACGTTTCCAAGGAGTGGGAACTGGCTTCCAGACCTTGGAAATATGGGATGCGGATCGTTTAAAGCTGTCGCATAACTGATTCCAGCGTTCTTTTTCCCAATTTGTTTCTCAATTCTGATATTTTGAGGGAGCGGCAAAAAACCCGCTCAAAAAAATAAATTCAATAATACCCTGATATATTCAAGGTTTTTCGTAGTTCAACAGCTCCAACGAACATCGATCCGGCCAATCTGGCATGTCATTTGCTAATTCATACACGGCTAGTTATCAGACATGGAATCCTGAATTATGAAAAATAGAGAAAAGCTGGAAGAACAAAAAGGAAACACGCTGATTTCCAAGAACCGCAAACGCGCAGGCGTGAGTCTGGTCGAGACCTTCATGGCCGTGGTGATATTTTCGATGTTTTCCACCGGGGTTTGTCAGCTCGTGTTTTATCACCGCAAAATGCTCGATACGGCACGGGCCCACTATACGGCAGTCAATATTGCCAAAAACCGGCTGGAGCGTCTCCGTAGCGTGGAATTTGACCAGATTCCTGATTTTTCCGAACTTCAAATACCGGTCAATGCGAGCGGCAGGCCTGAAACAGGAACTCCGTACCGTCGTTCAACCACCGTCACTACCGTGAGTACCAACCTGTATCAACTGGATGTGACCGTGGAGATTCAGGATCGCGAAACCTTGGCGTTTGGCGGTTCGGAAGAGAAGCTCGTCAGCTTTTTCTCTCACTACCTGGAGCCTGAAGAATGAAAAACAGAACCAACCATACAGCGGGATTTTCCCTGATTGAAATCAGTATCGCAACCGTTATTCTGGGTGTTGCGCTGACCATGGCCTTCAGCGGCTTTCTGTTCACCCTTAAAAAATCCAATATGGGCGATGTGCAGAATGAGCTCGATATCGATGTGCAACTGGCGATGGAACGGCTGAAAATGGATCTGCGCCTCTCTTCGCTCGACAAAATCTTTTATTATCCGGCCGGCCCCGGCCCCTACCAAGCCATCAGCTTTCCACTGGCTCGTGATGACAACGAAGATGGCCTGTTTGAGATCGATGATGATGGCAAGATTATCTGGGATCGCACACTGATCTATCACATCTGGCCCTCCTCCCCCCACCAATTGAAGGTAACCACCTTCGATACACGGGACAACACGCTTACCGACGAACAGCGACTGGCCCAGCTTGTAAGTGTGGTGAAAAACGGGAATGGCAGTTCAACCTACAATAGTGCCAACGCCAAAAGCACGGTCATCTTCGAGAACCTGCTGAACTGGTCCGTTCTGCCGACGCAAGGGCAATACGATGGGTACGCCGACAAACTGGAGCGCGACCGCGTTAGTCTCGGCTACTGTCTGCTCGCCCCGGGCAACCACGTTTTTAAATTCAAGGCAATCGACAAAAACAGCTCCAGCACCGGATATAAAATCGGCCTCGACCAGCTGGTCGTATCGCCCTCCTATGGCGAACGCGAGGCGGAGGCGCAGTTGCCAGTCACCAGCCAGTCCGGTGCGGCCGCCGTTTCTCAGTTTATGGTCGGCGGCTCCTGGAAAGGCAACTACCAGCTGGCGTTCCCCGCCACGGCACCCAACCAGTACTTTGAACTCACCATGGACAATGACCGATGGGAGGAATCGAATTTCGACGGTTCAGGCTATATCGGCGAAGACAGCACAGTTGTTTTTGATGAATCGCTCTCCCCGAAAGACTATGCGGTCCAGCTTGACGGGAACGACACCACCTGGCTGGCGGCGGCGCAGACGGGCTCTGAACCACAGAATCCCAGCTTCGGCAACATGCAAAACTGGGCAGTCCGCATTCTTCAAAAGGGTTCCGAGCTGGCCGACAACGGCAACTGGTTTGCCTATAATGGCCGCAAATCCCAACTGGTTCTGCAGGCCTCCGCAACCGGAGCCTTCGGGTGCGAAGACATCTATATCGGCGAAAGCGTATCCTCCACCAACGATGTAATGGATTATGGAGGCACCCCGATTCAGGTCACGTTCGCGGGCGGCACATCCGTCGCTGTCCCATCAGGCGGAACGGCTACCTCAGACTGGATTGACATGCCGATTGATCGAGATAAGAACTATTTGGTCTCTTTCCGCATTGCCGACAATGCTTCGCTGGATGCTCCCATGGAATGGCACGATGTCCTGTCGGCCAGCCCAAGCGTCTGCCTTTATGTCACCAATGCCCCGCCAGATCTTGCTGCCAGCGATAAAACATGGAACGACCGCACTGACATAACTCCTATTCAGACCGGTTGCATCTTCGGTCTGGCAGAAATCAAAGCGAGTCATCCTGAATCCGGAACCTATACCTCCCCCGTCTTTGACACGCATCTGGACACGCCTACCTACAAGGATTTGTCATGGAATGCGGATGTGCCCGCCGCAACGACTTTCTCCATGAAGGTGCGGACGGGCGACCAACCGGATATGTCGGATGCGGCAGACTGGAGCGCAATTGCCTCAACATCTTTCTCACCCACTTTTATCAGCTCGGGTTATAAACGGTATGTGCAGTTCCAGACCGCAATGACATCGGACTCCACCGGACTGCGCACGCCCAAACTCAAGGACGTCACCATTGACTGGACCGGCGAAAAACGGATGGTTGATATCGGCGGTATCTTCACCAAAGGACCGGATTACGGTGTATTCGAACTAACCGTCGACGGCGAACCGCTGCGCTCCGCCCTCGTGGTGGATTTGGAAATCTACAGGGACGTACTAGGATTCAACCGGGCCACCAAACGGATCACGTCATCGTTGTCATCCGAACTGAGGCCGCGCAACACAAACAAGTAGGACACAGAATGGAAAAAGCCATGAAAACCGGAAATAAACGAAAAAAAGAAGGGTTCGCGCTCTTTGCGGTTCTGTTTGCCATCGCCGCCATATCATCCCTGCTCGTTATCATGATGTTCAACGGGATGCAGCGTATCCATATGGCCCGCAAGCTCTCCGACCGCATTCGCGCAAAAGCCATCGCCGAATCCGGTTGCGAAAACGCCTATGCGCTGCTTTCCACCGATTTCGAGTTGCGCAACGATCCGTCCGCATTTGATTCCACCGCTCCCAGCAGTGATTATAATTCCATGTCGGATGTCGATGCGATGCCGACGGCTTTCAGCGACGAAACCTATGATATAGGTGTGGTTCCGGTTGGAGACAGTGCCGCCATCGTCTCCTCCACCGGCTACTGGGGCTCCGCCATTGCTACCGCAATTATCGGCGTGCAGAATTATGGCGGCAGTTCCGAAGACGGCACCGTCGTGGACGCTGAAGCATTCAGCTATGCGATCCTGTGCGGAGGCGAGTTTGATTTCAGCGGGTGCGGCACCATCGCCAGTCCCGAAGGGGATGCCCGGTTCCATTCAAATGGCGGTATGTTCCTGCGCGGAACCACCGATGCCCTGATCGATCTCTCTTCGTCCGTTTCTATCGTGGTCAACAACGGTGTAACCATCGGCGGCGATGTCACGGCACCTGACTTTGGCAAAACAAAATGGAGTAAAGTCACGGTTGGCGGCACATTAACTACAAAAGCAGTTGCCCCGGTCACAATCCCCGATATCGACCTTACCCCCTACTACAACTACGCCTTGAAAAAAGGCGAAGTGCATAATGGGTTCACTACAACGACTGACGTAAATCCAAATGGAGGCATTCTCTGGGTAAACGGAGACTTCCACATGTCCGCCCATGCCGTAATCAATGGATCTGTAATCGCCACGGGCGACATCAATCTATCAGGGCAGATTGATATCAACCCGACAACCTGCGCTTTCTCCGTGGTCAGCCGCGATGGAGACATTCAGGTCACATCCAGCGGAACAATCAATGGCTTGATGTACGCCAAAACCGGCGGACTGCAGCACACCGCCAACGGCCTGATCGTTGGTCAAATCATAGTGAACGGAAATATCAAAAAAGCCGGCAACTCCGATATTATGACTGGATATGCGCAGTCGATTCCCACCCCGCCCGGCGGGAGCCCGAACGATGTGCTCATCGGCATTTCGGCCTGGCAGGAATAGGTCAACCGTACCTGGAAAGGGTTTATGATGAAAAAAAAGGCCTTCACCTTAGTGGAAATGATGATCACCATCTCCGTTATGTCCATTCTCATGGCCATGGCCGTTTTTGTGGTAAAGGATATAACCCGCCGGGTTTATGTTAAACAGGCAAAGACCGAACTGGAGATGATTGCAACCGCCATCAGCCAGCTGGCGTGGGATACCGGACAGTGGCCCAACCGGACTGTACGTAACAATGCCGGAAGTGCGGAAGCCTGGGATTTGACCCCCTCCTACACCGGGTTGCTCGGCAACAACGGAAGCTTTACCGGATGGGACGGCCCGTATATCGACAAAATTCCAGCCGACCCCTGGGGCAACCCCTATTTCTTCGATCCCGACTACACGATCGACCATGCGGTACGCATCGTCGTGGGCTCTTTCGGACCAAACGGAAGTGGCCGGAACCGCTATGATGCCGATGATATTGTTATCCGGCTCGATGACTGATCTCTCCCCCGTTCCCGGTGTCTGGACGCCTGTCTTCCAGGCACTGGGAACTCCCTCTCTAAAAATTCCAATGGCTGGGAAAAATCTTCCAGCCGTTGGAAAGTGTATTGCTGTCAGAATATTTCCATGCGTGAGCCTTCAATGGGTTCATTGCCGGATATCTTGAGCGCGGCATACGCGCCGGGCAGGCGGATTCAGGTATTTCACGAGATCAGCGGTCAGAGAATCTGCATTACGGATCCTTGCTCATGAATTTCCCTATTAAATCTCCAGCCGCGCAGTGCTTTTTCTTTAAGCGCCGCCACGAGTTCGTCGTACTGGCTTTCATGGATCAGGTTGTTTACCTCCAGCGGATCGGCGGTCATGTCGAAAAGTTGCTGCTTGCCGTCCGCGAACCAAGTGTACTTATACTGCATGGTACGGATCATGCGACCGGCGGATTTGCTGCGAAAATTCTCTGACAGTGCGATGCGGTCTGCGCCGGATTCGGCACCATCTATGAGCGGCAGCAGGCTTTTGCCCTGCAGGTCATCCGGTTGGGGAACATCGCAGAGATCGCACAGGGTCGGGAAGATATCCATATTCATCACCGGCGCACTGATCCGCATTCCCTGCGGCAGACGGGCCGGGAACGACCAGATAAACGGGATGCCGACGGAGGCTTCATAAAAACAGTTCTTGTACCACAGGCCGTGCTCGCCCGCCATTTCGCCGTGATCGGAGGTGTAGACAATGATGGTTTTATCCCGCAGATTGAGTTCGTCCAGCTTGTCCAGCAACGCCTGCACCTGATCGTCGATATAGGTGACCATGCCGTAGTAATGCGCCCGCGCAGTTTTGATCTGCGCATCGTTCAGGTTGGCAAAGCCGTATTTATCCCGCTCGTTCTGCGACACCGGCGGCAGGTCATCGAGCATCTCCTGTGTTACGGACGGCGGCATATCCACCGTATTTTCATACAGGTTGAAATACCGTTCGTGGCAGGTAAACGGAAAGTGCGGCTTGATGAACGAGGTGATCAAAAAAAACTTTTCATACCGGTGATCTTCCAGGAACTGGAGAGAATATTCCCTGGCACCGCTGTCCTTTTCCGCACTGATCGGCCAGTCCGACGCCTCGGCGTCCTCCGGCAGGCGCGACGCGAGGTAGACCTGCCCGTCCATGCGGTCCTTCTGCCACGTGCTCCAGCTGTATTCCGATCCGCCATCGCCGAAAGGGCGGTAGAAGCCGTGGACGCGCTCCTCCCCCTCCCCCTGGAAGTGCATTTTTCCAATGATGGTGGTGAGATAGCCCGCCGCATTGAATGAATCTGCAAAGGTTTTATACCTGAGTTTCAGCGGATCGCTGTTGTTATATACGCCCACATCGGAACCCATCCTGCCGGTCAGCATGGACATGCGGGACGGTACGCAGATCGGATCCTGGCAGTAGGCGCTGGTGAAAACCACTCCCGCAGACGCCAGTGAATCAAGCGCGGGGGTCTGCACAATGCTGTTTCCGTAGCAGCCAAGCACGTGCGGTGAATGTTCGTCGGTCTGGATAATCAGTATATTATAGTCATCCGACTCGGCGGCGCGCGCCTTGAGCACCTGCCTGAAAGCCAGCCCTCCGGCAGCGGCAGCTTGCAAAAATTTCCGCCTGTTCGATGTTCTCAACATCTTGGAAACCTCTATTCACTGGATGCAGCTGGACGATAGAACACCGATGGTGAAACTGGCGGCGATGGATCGGTCCAGACATTGGTGCCGGAATAGTCGCGGGGAATGGCGGCATCTATCAGTTTCCATCCGCCGGCACTGTCAAGCAGGTTGGTGGATCGATACATCCAATACGGCGTGTGGGCGCCGTCGGGCGAACCAAGCCACTTGACTTCAAAGCTGCCATCGACTTTGGCGACAGATGCGCATCCGAACATGGAATCGGCGCGGGTGGGATCCGTGCCCGCAGCAAACTCTTCCCATGTCAGCATGCCGTCCCCGTCTGTATCCGCCATATCCATGCCCTCATAATCCCCGGTGGCATAGTAGGAATCGATCCATGCATGGGAGGTGCCACGGGATGTTTTGCGCAACGGATCGGAAATCACCACATCATCCAGCCGGGCCACGCCATCCACGATAAATCCGGAGAAGGCGTCGCTGCCGCCCCCCAGCCCGCTGTTTGGACACAGGAACCATTTGCCGTTCATGTCGGAGCCTTCGCTTGTCGGGCTGAGCGTATTGTAAGCCAGCGCATGCGTAAGTTCGGGCTGCCCATTTAGCGCAATGGTAAAGTATTTATCGTCGCGCAGACTGTCCGAGAGATAGTCGATCTTCGCCGTCATCCGCACCCACTGCCCGTCGGTGATCGGCGCGTGATTCAGTTCCGTCCAATGGTTGGAAACCGTGGTGAAATTGCTGGAATAAACCGCGTGATGCACGGTGAGCACACCGTTGGAATTGAAATAGAACGAGGCATGCGCGTCCGGGCTGACCACCGGATACCCCGCCGCGATCCTCAACGATGGTTGCATCATGGTATCCAACAGTATGTTGGTATGGGTTTGCGAACACTGGAAAAAGTTGGTCATCGTGCCGCCCAGATCCAGTACCTGCTCATGCGTAACTGCCGTTGGCCGGGCTCCGGTGTAGACGTATGAGTTGGGCACAACTGTCGGCGCATCCCACTCCCCGCTCGACCAGCCATTGGTGTTCAGCAACCGTGTCCCGCTACCGTAGGTTTCCAACGATTCCTCATAGGGAATGTCGTTGGCGGCAGTGGGATTGCTGTTTGTGGGCGGATCGTCAATCCACAGGCTGCATCCGTCGACGTAATATGCGGCATTGGAATCATTGTTGGCCACATAGAATTCCGCCAGTTCCAACGTACCGGTCCAGCTCAACGTCCGAAGCGCCGACAGCTCTGTCCAGTTGTTGCTGTTGATGTCCACGATGGGACCCATGTAATAGGTGTTTCCACCATATCTCAGCCGCACTTTCAGTTTGGCGGGACTGCCGCCTCCCGCATCCAATGCATACGCTTTCATGGTATAGCTGCCCGGGCCGGCAGCCGTCAGCACAGCGGTTATATCCTGCCTTACTGAATGCCAATTCTGGGAGCGGTCATAAACATAAACAGCCCCGCTGCCGCTGTAGCTATGGGTTGTTTCCGGGGCAATGGAGCATGAGTTGCCGAACCATCCATCGGTCCCGCTTTCAAAATCGGGATTCGTCAATAATTCGCCGCCGAAAATGCCGGTAGCGGAAAAAAAGAAAACGGCTGCAACATGGGCAATTTCACCCTTCATAATCAGAATCTCCTGCCTGCTGGGAATTAACCGAATATAGATAACCATCCCGGCGGGAAATTACAATCAATTAGCAGGGTCATATCTGCCGGTTATGCGTCGGCAGTCTTCTTTTTCTTCTTTCCGGTGCCCTTCTTCTTTTTTCCCGCACCCTTGTTTTTCTTCTCGCCGGCATCTTTGAGCCCCTTTTCCGACTGGCGCTTTTTGATCTCCTCGTCCGATGGATGGTCTTTAAGGATATCATCGAGAACCGTTTGAAGCCGTTTGCGCACGCCATCCGTTTCCGGACTGGTGAGCGCATTCTGTTCCATCCAGTCGTTGGGTACGTCGTAGAGCTCGCCCGTCGAATAGAGCTTGTAGCGCTTGGTGCGCACAAAATGGCGGTACGGCGGGGTGCCGCCTTTGGAATAATCCACAAACGCCCAGTCGCGTGCCTTGCTTTCGTCGCCCTTGAGCAACGGAAGCATGCTCACTCCATCGAGGTCGTCCGGCGTCGGCGAACCCGTCACGTC
>JAIPIO010000096.1 GCA_021734595.1 Kiritimatiellales bacterium
GACTAGGGAATGAGATGGATTCGTGTCGCTGTGTTTATGCTGGTATGTCTATGCAGTGCGGTTGATGCACATGCTACCGTCAAACCCAACATCCTATTCATTATTGCAGACGACCTGCGCTACGACGGTTTGGCGTGCAATGGCAATCCGCACATCCAGACCCCTCACATCGATCGGATCGCGCAGGACGGGATCAATTTCCGTTCGGCCTACGTTACCACGCCGATCTGTTCACCGAGCCGGGCGAGTTTTCTGTCGGGGCTCTATGCGAGTACGCATCGGATTTACAACATCAACACCAACGGCAGCGAGATTCTAGGGGACCGGCTGATCACGTTCCCGCAGTTTCTGCGCCGCGCCGGCTACCGCACCGGTTTCATCGGAAAATGGCACATGGGTTTCGACGATACCCGGCGGCAGGGGTTCGATGAATGGATCAGTTTCAAAGGACAGGGGCAGTACCGCGACCCGGTGGTCAACGAAAACGGACAACGGAAGCAATTAAGCGAATACATGACCGACTACCTCAATCGCAAGGCGCTGGAGTTTATTGAGCAGGATCCAAAGGCCGAACAACCCTTCATGCTTTATCTTTCCCACAAAGCGGTTCACATCCCCTATCTCCCGGCTTCTCGGCACGAAAACAACTATCCCGACTACAAATACAAGCCGCCGGTCAGCGCCGATGACGACCTCCGGGATCAACCAACCGCCGACGCCCGTGTCAAAAAGAAGCCCTTGCCCTACACCAATCGTGTCAAAGCGAAGTTCGAAGTCATCCAAAACTTTGATGCCCTCCCCGAACCCCAAGAGCCGCGTTGGGGCCGAGGCAAGGATCCCGAGTCCAACATTCGGGACCAGATGAGCACGCTGCAATCAGTCGATGACGGGGTTGGACTACTGATTGCCGCACTTGAAAAGCGCGGGATTCTTGATCAAACACTGATCGTTTTCACGAGCGACAACGGGTTCCTGCAGGGTGAGCACGGTATATTCAACCAGAAACGCGTCGCCTTCGAGGAATCGATCCGTATTCCGCTACTGATGCGCTACCCGCCCCTGATCACCCCTGCCTCCGCAAGCGACTGCTTCGTGCTCAACATTGATATCGCTCCGACTTTTCTTGAACTGGCGGGCATCAAGGTACCCCCGCTGTTGCAGGGGAAATCACTACTGCCGCTATTCCATGATCAGCAAGCCACGGACTGGCGCAATGCGTTCTTCGTAGAATACTTCATGGAAAAAACCAGCCGCTCCTTTCCCTCATGGCAGATGATGCGAGACGGCGACTGGAAGTACATCCACTATCCAAACCTGCTCGATGCCGACGAACTTTACGATCTTTCGAGCGACCCGCACGAGATGACCAACCTGGTTCGGACGGAAGGCACGGCCGCCATCTGCCAAAAGCTGAAAAAGCAGATCAACGCCCGGGCCGCCGAGCTGGGCCGGACCCGTTCGAACGATTTTTAAAGGGAAGTTTGCTTAGCGTGTTTAATCGAGAGGAAGGAACGATGACTGAAGTTGTAGACCGCTACCTGATTGCGGAGCCCGCTGCGCATCTGAGACGCCCCCTGGCAAAAATACAGCCGGTGCTGGCCAAACAGGGTACGCCAAACATAGATATCGAAAAGTTGCGGGCAACCGTCGGTGGCGTGGCGGTAATCAACGAAATGATTGCCATTGAATCGCCGGAGCACTGGGCGGAGGTGATTGGCGGCCTCGGCAACGATGTAGACGCCATACTTCCCGTCAGCATTCCCGCGTATCCCACGGAAATATGGAACTCGCATCCCCAGCCGCTGGTGGACCGCGGTCTGCCGTTGATCTTCTGGCCGCTGGTCGAATTCGACGAACCCGATTTCTGGCGATGGTCGGCCCGTGATTTTCTACAGGCGCTAGGCGTGGAGGTGCAGATCATCAAAAACCAGCGGCACGGATTGGCCTTTCTCAAGGCCCTGGGCATGAAACGCATGCTGAACGGGGCGAAACTGGTGGTTTTCGGCGAACAGAATTTTCCATGGAACGCCCACGCCGCCGGGCATCTGATTCAGGAAAGCCTAGGAACGGAAATCGTGGTGAAGACACTGGAGGATATGCGCTCTCGCTATGACCGCTTCAGTGATGAAGAGGTGGACAGGGTCTGGAATAAGCGCAAGGGTCGCTATATTAACAAAGGTGCCTCCGAGGATGAATTGAAACTCGCGATCAAGGTCTACCTTTCCATCCGGTCCATTCTGGAAGAGGAGCAGGCCTTGGGCTTCGGCGTCAACTGCTACGGGGATCTTATTATCAAGGGCGGCCGCGATGTTCCCTGCCTGGCGCAGATGCTATGCCGCGAGGATGGATACATTGCGGCGTGCGACGGGGATTTCTGCGCCATGATGAGCATGGTTCTCATAACGTACTATCTGGACAAGACCTGCATGATGTCAAACATGTATCCGGTCAGCTATGTTGGTGCCTTGCAAGATCATTTCGGCGGAAATCCGCTGTCCCCCAACAAAGACCTCTACGCAAGGAATCGCTGGAAAAACATGGCCCGTTTGGCCCACTGCGGATTCATCGGCGTGATTTCGCCTGAAATGAGCCGCAACGGAAAAGGGGTCCTGAAAGATTGGGGCGGCACCTGGGAAATCAAGCGCGACGGCAAGGGATGCGGCGTTGCCACGGACCTTCGGGGCGGCGAAAAAATGACCGTTGTCGAACTCTGCTTCGACGGTCGGACCCTGTTGCTGGCCGACGGCTCGGTGCTGGAGAGTACGCACCATGAAGGCATGCCGCACTGCGAATCGTCTGCCCTGCTGGAATTCCGCGATCTGGAAGCCTTTGTGGAAAATATTTCCCGCGAACATACGGCGATTGTCTACGGCGAGCACATTGAGGAACTACAGGTGCTCGCAGACGTGCTTGGACTTCAAACAAAAATATTCTAACGGGATCCCCCTTATGAAATTTGTTGGCTTGGACATCGGCACCACCTCAATCTGCGGACTCGTGCTGGATGCGCAGACCGGTTGTGTTCTGGCCTCGGAGACGAGGAGGAATGATACGGCCCTGTCTTCGGATAAGGATTGGGAGCGCATTCAGGATCCTGCCGCCATTCTGGAGATCACGACCGCCATTCTGGATTCCTTCATTTCCGTCCATGATAATATTGGGGGCATTGCCCTGACCGGGCAAATGCACGGCATCGTTTACGTGAATGAAAAAGGCAACGCGGCAAGCCCGCTGTACACGTGGCAAGATGGGAGCGGAAATCGGCCGTACCGGAACGGAAAAACCTACGCCGAAGTGATGTCTGGGCAGACCGGCTACCCGATTTCCTCGGGAATGGGATGCGTTACCCTCTATCATCATCTGCTCAACGGTTGTGTGCCGGGTGATGCGGCGTGCATCTGTACGATTCATGACTATGTGTCCATGAAGCTCGTTGGGAAAACCGCACCCAAAATGGACCCGACGGATGCCGCCAGCCTCGGGTGCTTCAATTTACAGTCGCTGCGATTTGATGAGCAGGCTCTCGCAAAAGCCGGGTTGGACAGTTCCATCCTGCCGGAAATAGTTCCCTCATCCGAGGAGCTGGGGAAAACAAAGCAAGGCATTCCCGTCTATGCGGCCATGGGAGACAACCAGGCCAGCTTTCTCGGAGCAGTGAAGGAAATGGATCGCTCCGTATTGGTCAATGTGGGCACTGGAAGCCAGGTGTCGGCGTATCTTGATGAATACATAGAAACGCCCGGCTTGGATATTCGGCCCTTCCCCTCTGGGGGCTATCTCTACGTCGGGGCACCTTTGTGCGGAGGCAGAAGCTTTTCGCTGCTAAAGGATTTTTTCAGCAAGACGCTGGTCTTGTTCACCGGGCAAACCTCCGATGCCATCTACGATATTATGGCCACGGTGCCTTTCGATCACCTGCCGGAGAAAGAGTTGCTCAACGTAGATGCGCGTTTTGCCGGTTCCCGCTCTGTTCCAGAAGTTCGCGGATCCATCGAAAACATCGGCATGAATAATCTCACCCCCGAAAATCTGGTGCTCTCCTTTCAAATGGGCATGGCGAAGGAGCTTTACGATTTATACACTCTCTTTCCCGAACCGTTGAAACACAAGGTACAATCACTGGCAGGTTCAGGCAATGGTGTGCGGAAAAACAAGGTGCTTCAACAGTGCCTTGAAAAACAGTTCAAATATCCAATCCGCATTCCTGTCTATGAGGAAGAAGCTTCCTACGGCGCCGCCCTGCTCGCCGGTTTGGGCGCTGGCTTTTTTCAACACATCAATGAAGTTGGACGATTAATCCGTGACAAAGCGCCTGATGGGGCCATTCTACGATAAATATATTCGCATGTATCAATACAATGGAAAGACCTCGCATGGATAACCGAAACTGAATACGATGTGGTTTACTGTAAATAAGAGTCCACATCAAGTTACAGGGAGAGAATGGAAGAAAATTTAGACCGGATTTACGGGATGAACAGGATTTTATTGAATCTATCCGGTAAATCCTGTTAATCCCTGTCAAAAAAAGGAGAAGCAACAATGCAGAGACAACTCGCAATCATACTGGCCGCCGTATTAACGGTATTCGCCGCAGAAGCAAAATCACTCAAGGGCACCCGCCCCAATATCATCATGGTCATGACCGACGACCAGGGCATGGGTGATCTCTCCTGCATGGGCAACACTGTGCTAAAGACACCCAACCTCGACAAGTTCTATAAAATGTCGACGCGCTTCCGCGAGTTCCACGTCAGCCCGACCTGCGCGCCGACGCGCTCGGCCATCATGTGCGGCCGTCACGAATTCCGCAACGGCGTCACCCACACCATCAAGGAGCGCGAGCTGATGAACCCCGCCTCCACCACCATGCCGCAGGTGCTTCGCACCGCCGGATATGAAACCGGCATCTTCGGCAAATGGCATCTTGGCGACGATGACGAACACCAGCCCTACAACCGCGGCTTTTCCGAAGTGTTTATCCACGGTGCCGGCGGCATTGGCCAATCCTACGAAGGCAGCTGCGCCGACTTCCCGCCCAACCAGGAAAAGGAAGGAAAATATTTCGACAACGCCATCCTCCACAACGACACCATCGTCATGACCAAGGGTTTCTGCACCGATGTCTTCTTCCAGGCCGCCCTCGGATGGATCAAGAAGCAGCACGAATCCAAAACGCCCTTCCTCGCCTACATCACCCCCAACGCACCCCACGGCCCGATGATCGCCCCCGAAAAATACAAGAAGCGCTTCCTCGATCTCGGTTGGGACGAAAACCTTGCCGGGCGCTACGGCATGATCGAAAACATCGACGACAACTTTGGCCTGCTCATGCAGAAACTCGACGAATGGAATGCCTGGGACAACACGCTGGTCATCTTCATGACCGACAACGGCCAGTCTACGCGCAGCGGCAAACTCAATGGCAAAAGACAGAACCTTTTCGCTGGCGGATTCAAAACCGGCAAAGGCTCTGTATTCGAGGGCGGCACCCACGTTCCCGCCTTCTGGCGATGGAAGGGCGTGCTGGGCGAAGGAACCGACATCAACGCGCTCACCGCCCACATCGACCTCTACAAAACCTTCGCCGACCTTGCCGGCGCCAGGATTCCCAAGGGCATCCAGCACATCGATGGCCGGACGCTTTTGCCGCTGCTGGAAAATCCCAAAGCCAAATGGGCCGACCGCGAACTTTTCGCGCATAAGGGACGCTGGGCAAAGGACGCCGATCCCAACGAATCGCAATACAAGAGCTTTGGCGTGCGCACCCAGCGCTGGCGCCTGGTCGGCAAGGAGCTGTACGACATCTCCAAAGACCCGTACGAAGCCACCGACGTCGCATCGGAACATCCTGAAGTCGTTGAACGCCTCATGAAGGCCTACGACAAATGGTGGGTCGACACCGTGCCGCTGATGATCAATGAAGACCGCCCCTACGCCAAGGAGCACCCGCAGGAAGTCCGCTACGAAAAGCAAAAAGCCGAGCGCGGCATCCCCGACTGGGTTCCGCCGAAGCTGTAGTAGTTTTCCAATGGTTGGAACAAAAGTTCCAACCATTGGAAAAAAGATACTCAAGCGGCAATATGCGCACCCCTGCCGACGTCTTACATCAAAGAAAGGCGGGCGGAATGAAAAACGTTTACAAAAGATTCGCAGTTGCGTTCGCAATATTTACCCCGTTCTTTTGCATTGCATCCAAGGAGCCCAACCTGCTGGTGAATCCCGGCTTCGAGATGGAAAATTCCAGTCCTTGGAAGGGTGTGGAAATGCGAGGCGAAAGCCGATTCGATATCGACCGGACATTGGCCGCCAGCGGCACGTCCTGTGCAAAACTTGCGGGAGGGCGAACGAGCTTCGGCATGTGGAGGCAGCGTGTGGCGGTTGAGAGCGGCCGGGTCTACTCGCTTCAGGGACAAGTCGCATTCGAAAACATTGAACCGCCCGGGGAATGCCGCCTGGAAATTGTGTTTCTTGATGATCACAACCGCCTTCTACAGCGCCTTCCTCTGCCGGGGCATACCGGATCGCGCGGTTTTTCGCTGGATTATCCTTCTGGGCTGAAGACCCGGGTGCCCGATGATGCGGTCGCGGCGCAGATCAACCTTTGCCTGCGCGGAGGCGGCACCGCCTGGTTCGACGACCTGTGTTTCAGCGAAGTCCCGGTCGGCAGCATAGAGGGGATCGTAACGGCGGAGGGCAACCCTTTGCCGGAGGCGCGTGTGCGGCTGCACGGTGCCATCTTCGGTAAAGAATATGAAACACGCACCGACGGAAACGGGCGCTATCGCCTGGATGACATTCCCGCAAGCTTCCCTCGCTATGTCCTGATGTGTTCCAAAGAAAACTACCAGACCCGCACGGCCGGTGATCTGGATATTGCAGACGGGGAAACCATAACCGCCAATTTTGAGATCGTTCCCGGTGTCGATCCCGACCTGTTGGAGATCCGGTTTGGCACACTGGCGGAATCGAGCATGACACCGCGCAACACCATTCCGGACGGTGCAGTCATCCCGAACACCGCCACCGGATACCCCGAAGAGGTCCGGTGTTTTCTTGAGCCCGATGAATACACCCAGTCCAGCCATCCCGAAGTTGTTGCTCAGGCCCGGCGCATTCTGGACACCGTGCCATCCGCTGACAGAAGCGACACACGGGCGGTCGCCTGGGCGCTTTTCGAGTGGATGAGCCGGAACATTGAGCACGACAGCATTCTTGAAAAAGGCGGCAATCGAAGGGAGAAACCCTTTTCGGATGCCACCAGCGGAATCTGGCAGACGATCAGCGGCGAGGGATGGTGCTGGGGAAAGAGCTTTCTCGATTGGTGCTACCGCCCCGACGAACTGCTGAGAACCCGCTGCGGGATCTGCGTTGAACAAAGTCTCCTGATGGCGGCCATGATGCGGACGCTGAATATTCCCGCACGAACCTCCTCTGGATCCTACGAGTTCTACGCCTGTGCTCCCAACCAAACCGGCGTCTGGATCCACGGCAGCGCGACCGCCGGACGCACCTCGTTCCGCGAAACCGGTCGGCTCGGAACCGGGTTCGAGGGCCAAACGCCGGAAATCCGCTACTCCGTCTGTGGCGTTTCGGTCATTCACGAAGACTGGAATGCGGAGAATAAAATACTTTGGCGTGAACGCCACCCCTGGGGGGAACGGTATGAAGCCACCGCCGCTGGAGAACAACAAGCCCTAAAGGATTTGACCGCCTTCGCCCGGACGGGCGAAGCCCCTCGCGGCGCACTTTCAAAACCACGCGGCCGCCCGAACGAAAACCCGCGCGATGTGCGGCGCGAAAATCGTCCGCCGGAAAAAACAAAACAGATCCACTACAGCGCGCTCACCCTGAACCTCTGCAACATCGGCACCCAGCGCATCCTGGATGTCCGCTTCCCGCTCGCCTCGGCATCCGATGCTGAAATGCCCGAAGCTATCTGCAAAACCTGGAGCAACCATCCCGAATGCGTCACCCGCACCTGGGTTGAAACTACAGATAATCCTCCCGCCAAGGGTGCGGAACGCTGGTTCCACATTGAATTCAATTTGGAATCCCTGCTGGAACAGTCCAATGAAGCAGCATCCGAAAACGAACCCACGACGATCCTTCCTGTCGCATCCGAAACCGTCTCTGTGGTTTCCGCCCTGCCGCAGGCAGAGTCCGGCGCGAATATCAGCGGAGAGCCGGTTTTCAAAACGGAAACCCTAGCGACCGTAAACGGCCGCCTTGAGCTGCATCTTGACAGCAACCCGGTTTGGATTATTGAAGGTGATATGACTAGCCAGCGCGGGCTGGCAACCTCGGACTCTCCTTTCGGCATCCATCCGGCAACCGCACCCGGCGGGGACTACACGTATGCCAGCGAAATCGGAATCGACTGGGAGCGTGCGGGCAAGTACTTCATGTGGGTTTTATCAGACCCCAGCCTGAATGGCATCTACGACTGGTCGGGCTACGATCCCTATTTCCACAATGTGCCCGCCGGAATGCAGATCATGAAGAATATCACAGTCGCCCACGACGGTATGGTGAAGGTGCCGGGCCGCAGAACACATCAATCGCAGAACCACCGGCAGATACCCGACATTTCGCGGCATTTGGACGGCACCACCTATCGCCCCGCGGACAGCGAAGCCTACAGCCGGTGGGTTCAAGCCGCCGTGGAACGCTACGACGGCGACGGCACCGACGATATGCCCGGACTGTCCAACCCGGTCAAATACTGGCAGATCGACAACGAGCCACCTCGATTGCGCGAGGGATACGCCGACCTCGTGCGAATCACATATTCGGCCATAAAAAAGGCCGATCCGACCACACAGGTGCTGCTCGGCGGCTTGGAACTCCCCGTGGAAGAACGATCCCGCAAAAACTGGACCCGCACCCAGTTGCCGATCCTTCGCGAGCTCGGCGGCAATGATATCGACATTCTTGATTTGCACTATTTCGGGAAAGTCGGCGGCTGGGAAAACATGCCCGATGCTCTGGATCGCGTGCGCCGAGATCTTGAGGACTGCGGCTTCAGCCGCAGTCTGCCGATTTGGATCACCGAAACCGGAACCTATTCGGGAAGCCCGGCCAATAGGCGCGGCGACGACAAAGAACCTCTGCAGACCGAAACCGAACAAGCCGCCGAGCTGCTCAAGCGCTACACGGTGGCTCGTCACCTCGGCGTCGAAAGAATCTTCTGGGCATGGGGCATGATGGAAGGGTTCAAACACGACGATAGCTTTTTCGACCACACCGGACTGGTCTACGAAGGCAATGGCAACGACGACCCCGGACGAGGGGTGAAAAAACTGTCGTACTGGAGCTACGGAAAGATGACGGATCTTCTTCAGTATTGGGACGGTAGCACACCCCAAAAAATGGAAACTGCTCCAGACGTCTATGCCTATCGATTCCCGTTGGCCGCCGATCCGGAGCGCGGCATCATTCTTGCGTGGAAGGAAATTTTGCAATGAAGGAACATGAGTTGCGGCGCAATCGCAGGGTCTTTGTGAAAAAAAAGAGAAAAGCCGCTTCCAATCGTTGGAATAGTCGGTTAATAAGGAGCCTGTGCCGCTGATGGTCAATGAGGACCGTCCCTACGCCAAGGAACACCCTCAGGAAGTCCGGTACGAAAGGCAAAAAGCCGTGCGCGGCATCCCCGACTGGGTTCCGCCGAAGCTGTAGGACTGAGACATGAGGCGTGAGAGTTCATTTCGCGCCTCACTCGTCACGTAAATTTACAAACATGGGAAAACGGAGCGAATTTTGAAACTATATATTTGGGCAACCTTCCTGACGATGATCTCCGCAACGTTGTTGTTTGCCGCCGCGCCGCAACAGCCCAACGTCGTTCTGGTGATGACCGACGACCAGGGATACGGCGATATCGGATCGCACGGGAACCCTTTTCTCAAGACGCCGAACCTGGACCGGCTGGCGTCGCAGAGCGTGCGGCTCGACGACTACCACGCCTCCCCCTACTGTGTTCCGTCCCGCGCCACGTTGATGACCGGAAGGTATGCGGACCGTACCGGTGTTAAGAACCGCCTGAACACCAACTGGTTTGTGCGTACCGACGAAACCATGGTCGGCACCATGTTCCAAAATGCCGGATACGCCACCGGCATGTTCGGCAAGTGGCATTTGGGCGACAACTATCCGTACCGCCCCGAGGACAAGGGTTTCGGGGAGGTGCTGCGCCACCACGGCGGAGCCATCGGTGTCATGGTCGATTACTGGGACAACTGCTACGTGGACGACACCTACTACTCCCGCAACGGCAAGCCGGTCAAGGTCGAGGGCTACTGCACCGACGTCTTCTTCGATGCCGCAACGCGGTTCATCGAGAAAAACGCCAAAGCCAAAAAGCCATTCTTCGTGTATCTGGCGACCAACGCCCCGCACGGACCGAGGATTTGCCCGCCCGCCTACAGCGAACCCTATGCAAAAGGAAAAACGAGGAGAACCGCCACCTTCTACGGCATGATCGCCAATATCGACGAGAATGTGGGCAGACTCCGGGCCTACCTGCAAAAGCGCGGATTGGCGGAGAACACGATCTTCATCTTCACCACGGACAACGGAACGGCCGGCGGCCAGAGCGTCTTCAACGCGGAGATGCGCGGGCACAAGATGGAGCCGTACGAGGGCGGACACCGTGTGCCGTTCTTCCTGCACTGGCCCGGCGGCGGCTTTGACAGCGAACGGCGCATTGAAACGCTGACTGCCCAGATCGATGTGGCCCCCACCCTGCTGGATCTTTGCGGCATTCCCCAGCCGAAAGGGAACCGCTTCGACGGCACCTCCCTGCGCCCGCTGCTTGAAAAGGGCGACCACCCCGGGTGGCCGGACCGCATCGTCATGACCGATGGCCACAACAAGCAACTCCCGACAAAATGGTTCAACACAGCCGTGATGACCGAACGCTGGCGGCTCGTGGACGGCAAGGAGCTCTACGACATCGAAACAGATCCCGGCCAAAAGGAAAATATCTACGCCAAACATCCCGAAGTCGTTGAGCGGCTGTCCCGCCACTACGACTCGCTGTGGGATGAGTTTCAGCTTCCCTTCCAGAATGCGGTGGACATACCACTGACCGAACCGGGAGCGCGAACGGTCGCACTGAACTATCACGATTGCATGGATCGGCATTTTTTCTGGCATCAAAGCGATATTCGCACGATCGAAAAATGGATCGACAAACCGAGCAGCGACCGTACCCCCGCCTACTGGCCGGTCAGGGTCGGGAAAGACGGTGAATACCGGATCGAGCTGCGCCGCTGGCCCGTGGAGCTTGACCGCCCAATACACGCCGACATACCGCCGGGAGCAAAAGTATATGGACGCAACGCCAACCGGACCCGGCATGGAATCGGATTCCCTGCCATAAAAGCGAACCTAGCCATTGGCGACCAACTCTTAACGACATCCGTGGACAAGCAAACAAAAGCAGCGGTTTTCCAGACCAAACTGACCGCCGGTTCGTACCGCCTTTCGGCTAGGTTCCATGACGCCGAGGGCCGGTCGCTGGATGCATTCTATGTCTATGTCAGCGAGAGTGATGGGCACTCTGAAGTACATTCTGCGCCAAAGCGAGCAAACCCCATCGAGGAAGGATCCGACGGGATAACCTGCCATCATGATTTCTTGGGACTGGAAGCCAACGAATTCAGTTTTGACCCCATCGTGGCGAAATTCGTGCGCATCGTTATTCACGACAGCATCAAGTCGCGACCGCCCTGCATCGATGAACTGGAGATCTTCAGACCTGGAGCAACCGGGAACCTTGCGATGAAATATGGCTTGCCCAGCGCATCCTCCAGTCTGGGTGGGTACGAGAAGCATCGGATCGAACACTTGAACGATGGGAAATACGGGAATCTCCACAGCTGGATCTGCGGCGAGAAGACCGGCTGGTGCCAGATTGAACTGACCAAAAAAATCAAGATCGACCGGGTGGTTCTGTCCCGGGACCGCGATGGCAGGTTGGAAGATCGATCCCCCCTCTCCTTCGATATCCAGGTATCGAAAGACGGCAAGGACTGGGAAACTGTGAAGAAAATCCGTCCAGCAAATGGTACCTCGGCAAAGAACAACCGTTCAATGCGCAGCCTTCACCTGTCTACACTAACACCTTCGACCCCGCCGCGCTGCGACGGGCACTCGACGATCTGACGGCCACGGCACCGGATAGGTTCCCCGATGACGCGGAGCTGCGGCAACAGCTCGATGCCTGCGAGGAAATAGCAGGACCGGAAATTGCCGTTCCTTTTTTAAAAACCGAGGACCCCGAAAACAAAAGTGCGAAAGATTATGGACACAACCCGAGAAGGTTCTACTGGTCAAGCGGCACAAAAAGAAGGACGGCCTCCCCCTCAACTTCCACGGACTCGGCTTTATCCCCGGTGGGCCGACAAAATTTGACAACGAGATCGCCACAATGGATCTGAAGACCGGATCAATGTCCACGCTGTACCGACCGGATAGGGATGTGTCTGTGGGTGAAGTCGATCTTCACTTTGATGGTAAAAGCTGATGTTTTCACAACCGGACAAGGATGGTACATGGCAGATTCACGAGATCAACACCGATGGTTCGGGCTTGCGGCAGATAACGGGAAGCAAGCCCGAGCTCAGCGATCTCGACAACTATGATTCGGTCTACCTGCCCGATGGCCGCATCATTTTTGGTTCCACCAGCGGCTTTGCCGGCGTGCCCTGCCATGGCGGAAGGGGCGATGTTACCAATCTGCACATTATGAATGCGGATGGCTCGGGCGTGCGCCGCCTTGAGACGTT
>JAIPIO010000097.1 GCA_021734595.1 Kiritimatiellales bacterium
ACCGTTACCTGCGGATCTTCCAAACGCTTATCCACATTCCGCATATGGCACTGCAGACAGACCTCCATTGCCCGCAGAGGATCCTGTTTAGTCGGCAGATAGATGGTGTCTTCCGTTTTTGCCAGAGCATGCGCACTGCCCGGCCCATGGCAGTTTTCGCAATTGACCCCCGGCTCCACCCGCGAATATTGTGAATTGAATCCGGAAAAGTGGCAGCCGTCACACGTGTGCGAGGTAAATATCTGCGCATTATCCTCCGGCCAGGCATCGTGATACCAGTCCTTGTAAACCGTGTACGGTTGCCACAGCTGCGTCTCCGTATTCCACTGATAGTTTCCGATAATATAGTTTTCGACCGCGGTTCCATCCGCCGCCTTGGTATCCTTGCGCAGCATATAGCGTTGCTTAAACTTGCTCCCGATGGTGTAGACAATCTCGTCCATCGAAAAAGAGGCATCCTCCGGAAGCAGTGAAAAATCCGCGACGATGACCGACGGGTCCGCTTTCACATCCTGAATCATTTTCGGGTGCATGGAATGGTGCTGCACCGCATAAATTCCATCATGACAGGTTGCACAGACTTTCGAACCGACATACACTGCATTCGTTTGTGCCGCGGGCTGTAGGTCCACTGCATTGCCGACACGTTCCCTGGTCACCTGCCTGTAGAAAAGCACCGCACTTTTAAGCGGAGAGGAGATGAACAGCACAACTCCCGCGGCGATCACTGCGAGTCCCGATAATGAGAGCAGAATCAATCTTTTATTCTTCATTGCACCGCACCCCTCGCCAGAGCTATCCGTGACGTTGGCAGGTCAGCTGAACCAACGGGTGAATAGTGCGGATAACATAAGAAAAACACGACTGTTTTTCCGATTATATTTCCAGTGGATACAAACTTTACCCGCCCGAGCGCTTGACGATGTAGCCCATGGATTGGAGCTCGGCGACGAGCACGTCGCGGTGGTCGCCCTGGATTTCGATGACGCCGTTTTTCACTGTTCCACCGGTACCGCACTTCTGTTTCAGATTTTTGGCGAGGTCGCGCAACCCTTCGGGGTGGAGCGGAATGCCGGTAACAAGCGTCATTCCCTTCCCTTTGCGGCCTTTGGTTTCGCGCCCGACGCGTACAATACCGTCACCTTTCGGAGCGGTGGGCTTCTTCTTTTCAGGGCGAACCCGCCCCTGATCGGTCGAGTAGACAATGTTGCGATCGTCAAAGCCTTTCATGCATGCTCCCGTCGACTGGCGATTAGCCTACAAGTTTGGTTCCATTGTTTTCAAAGGTAACCAGCCGTTTCTTGTAGAGTGCGCCGATGGCCTTCTTGTAGGTCTTCTTGCTGACGCCGAACAGGTCGTAAATCTCCCCTGGCGGATTCTTGTCGGTAACCGGCATGAAGCCGCCCTGCTCCCTGATGTGGTTTAATATGACATCCGTGAGTTCGGCGACTTTTTCGTACCCAGGCTTTTGAAGGCAAAGATCGATCTTACCGTCAGGGCGAATCTGCTTGATAAACCCGTCGATCCGCTGCCCGCGTTCCAATGGCTGGAAAACCTCGTTGTGGAAAATCACCCCCGAGTGCACGCCGTTGATAATGGCGTTGTAGCCCAGGTCGGTCATGGCGCAGATAAGCAGATCGACTTTTTCACCGGTTTCATACGGTGCCTCTGTTTGGTCGAGATACTTTTGGAGCTTGGACGATGCGGCAATCCGGCCGCTGGCGTGGTCGAGATAGATGCGTACGACGTACGACTGCCCCTCGCGCATATGGATCTTCTGCTCGCGGAACGGTACAAACAGATCCTTCGGCAGCCCCCAGTCGAGAAAGGCACCAATCCCGGAGGTCGATACCACCCGCAGATGCGCAAACTCATCGACCATCGCATACGGCGTGAGCGTGGTCGCTGTAAGGCGGTCTTCCGAATCAAGCATGATAAACACATCGAGGGTGTCGCCGGGTTTCCAACCATTGGAAACATAGCGTCTGGGCAGCAGGATATCGCCTAGACTGCCGCCATCCAGAAACAGCCCAAAGTCCGAACCCCGTATCACCTGGAGTGAATTCCTTTTCCCAATCGCAACCATATTACCGGCTCCAATGGCTCCGACGGCTCTGGATGCGGGGCGGACGTTTTCCGCCGCGCTGTTTGGGGCGTCCGTCGGCACCGACGGTCACCCGGCGGGACTGCTGCCTCACCTTGGGGCCGGGCTTGGCGTCGGCTCCGGTGGCATTCATCGAGTGCTCGCAATGCAGTTCATGCTTGAGATCGGCCGGTATTGCGGCCCGCAGCAGCTTTTCGATGGCGCGCAGATAGTCGCGCTCCGGCGCACTGCACAGCGAGATGGCGTCACCTTCCGCACCGGCGCGGGCCGTGCGCCCGATGCGGTGAACATAGGTTTCCGGCTCCACCGGCATGTCATAGTTGATCACGTGCGAGATGCCGTCGACATCAATTCCGCGTGCGGCGATGTCGGTGGCAACGAGCGCGCGCACCCGGCCCGATTTAAAGTCGGGCAGAGCCTTGGTACGGGCGGTCTGGCTCTTGTTCCCGTGGATGGCGGCGGGATTGGTGCCCGCCCGTTCGAGCTTCTGCGTCACCTTGTTGGCCACATGCTTCATCTGGGTAAAGATGATGACGCGGTCGAGCCTTTTATCGCTCATGATGGTGACAATCAGTTCGTCCTTGTGCTTCTTATCCACAAACATGACCTTCTGGACAATCCGCTCAACGGCAGGGTTTTCGGGTGTGATGGTGACATGCGCCGGGTTGTGCACCAGTGTGCGGGCCAGCTGTACCACCGGCCCCTCCATCGTCGCCGAATAAAAGAGCGACTGCCGCTTTTTCGGCAGTTTGGCAATGACTTTCTTAATGTCATGGATAAAGCCCATATCGAGCATACGGTCGGCTTCGTCGAGCACAAAGATCTCAACACCGGAGAGGTCGATGTACCCTTGGTTCATCAGGTCGATCAACCGGCCCGGCGTGGCGACGAGCACATGCACGCCACGACGCACGGCCTTGACCTGCGGATTCTGCCCCACCCCGCCAAAGATAACTGTGTGTGCCACATTGGTATGTTTGCCGTATTTGGCGATGCTGTCGCCAATCTGCGCCGCCAGCTCGCGGGTCGGCGCGAGAATCAGTACGCGCGGTTTGCCAGTGATCGGATGTATCTTGTTCTTCACCAGATACTGGAGTATCGGCAAAGCGAATGCGGCGGTCTTGCCGGTTCCGGTCTGCGCACAGCCAATCATATCGCGCCCTTCGAGCAGCGACGGGATCGATTGTTCCTGAATGGGTGATGGTGTCTCGTAGCCTGCTTCAGACACAGCGCGACCGAGTTCCGGCAACAGCAGTCCGAAGACGCCGTTGCGGTCGTTTTCTTTCTTCATTATGTTTTTCCTACATCCGGCGATTAAAATATTTTTCTGCTCGCCGCCGGAGGAGTGAAGAAAAAGGAGAACGTTGTTGGAAACACTACGTCCTTTGTGAACTAAGCGGGCAGTTCTATAGATAAGCGCGCCATCTGTCAAGCAGTTCCAACCATTGGAAATATCGCGGGCGTATTTTCCAAGGCCTGGAAGTCTGTATAGCAATCTCTGCAACTCCCTGGAAAAAGCGTTCCCACGGCGTTCCAATGGTTGGAAACCGAGCAATAGGTTCGGGCCTTTCAAGTCCCGCACACGGCGGTTTGGGTCAAAAACAATAAATCCTCAAATGAAAAGGGTTGCAAGACGGGCGCTGGATAGCGAATATACGCCGAATTTTAGATAAATCTGATTCATACAGAGGGGAATTCCGCGGGAAATTATTATGAAAAAAGCTATCATAGCGCTTGAAGACGGCACCTGCTTCGAGGGTTCCGCTTTTGCGGGATCGGGCGAGATTTACGGCGAGCTGGTGTTCAATACCTCTATGACCGGATATCAGGAAATCCTGACCGATCCTTCCTACCATGGTCAGATCGTGACCATGACCTATCCGCTGATCGGCAACTACGGGATCAACGACGAGGATGTGGAATCGCGCGGAATTTTTGCGGCCGGGCTGGTGGTGAGCGAATGCTCGCGGATGTACAGCAACTGGCGCGCCACCAAGTCATTACCCGCATATCTGGAGGAAAACGGAAAAATCGGCGTCGACCAGGTCGATACGCGCGCCATTACCCTGCACATCCGCGACAAGGGCGCCATGAAGTGCGTCATTTCCACCGAAGATCTGGACAAGGAAAGCCTGGTGGCCAAAGCCAAGGCATCCGAAGGGCTGGTCGGACGCGACCTCGCCACGGAAGTAACCATTGACGAAAAATATGTCTGGCCGGATGGCGGCAAGCCAGATGCCGAATTCAAGGTGGCGGTGATCGACTGCGGCATTAAACGCAATCAGCTCCGCATTATGGAGGTGCTCGGCTGCGAATGCACCGTCTATCCCAACACCGCCACTGCCGAGCAAATTCTGGCCTCCGCCCCCGACGGCATCTTCGTCTCCAACCGCCCCGGCGACCCGGCAGGTGCCCCTCAGACCACCGAGCTGGTCGGCAAGCTGATCGAATCCAAGCTTCCAATGTTTGGCATCTGCTTCGGCCACCAGATGCTGGGGCTGGCCATGGGCGCCAAAACCTTCAAACTCAAGTTCGGACACCGCGGCGGCAACCAGCCGATCCAGGATCTGCGCACCACCAAGGTGGAAATCGCATCGCATAACCATGGATTCTGCATCGACGCCGATTCGGTTGATCCGGCAATTGCCGAAATCACCCATCTAAACCTGAACGACAACACGGTGGCTGGACTCAAGCACAAGCAGCAGCCGCTTTTCTGCGTGCAGTACCACCCCGAGGCGGCCCCCGGCCCCCACGATCCCTACTACCTGTTTGAGGAATTCATCGATTTAATGAGGGAAAGTAAATAGTGACCGAGGGAGCGTCCATAGTTCCAATGGAACGCGTTGAACAGGCCATCTACCTGATTCGCGGACAAAAAGTGATGCTGGATCGCGATCTGGCGGCGCTTTACGACGTGGAAACCCGGATACTTAACCAAGCCGTCAAACGAAACGCCAATCGCTTCCCTTCCGACTTTATGTTTGAGCTGACCCGCGAGGAAATCATGAGGATATCACAATTTGTGATATCCTCTGAAAGTCCTGACATTAAATACTCAAAGCGGGTTTTGGCCTTTATGGAACAGGGTGTCGGCATGCTTTCGGGCGTGTTGAAAAGCCCGTGTGCCGTAGAGGTGAACATTGCCATCATGCGGACATTTGTAAAATTGCGCCAAATGCTCGCATCCTATGACGAACTATCCAGAAGGCTGGATGAACTGGAATCGAAATACGACGAACAGTTCCACATGGTATTCGAAGCCATCCGCGAACTCATGATTCCGCCCGAACCTGAAAAACAACCGATCGGGTTTCATGTACGCGAGGAACGAGCCATCTATACGGTCATAAAAATTTAAACGGCTATTTAATGAAGGGGAAAAACAGCCATGAAACAAGGCGAATGGATTGCAATTCTAGATTACGGCTCACAGGTGACCCAGCTCATCGCACGGCGTATCCGCGAGCATAAGGTATACTGCGAAATTATCCGTTTCGACACCAGCGCCGAAACGCTGAAGGAACAGGCGCCGAAAGGGATTATTCTCTCGGGTGGCCCGTGCAGTGTGCCGGACGAAGATTCGCCGAAATGCGACCCGGAAATTTTCAACCTCGGCATTCCAATCCTTGGAATCTGCTACGGCATGCAGCTGGCGGCCCAGTTCCTGGGCGGCAGCGTTCTGGGCAGCGAAAAACGGGAATACGGCAAGGCAATGATGCAGATCATTAAACCTTCTCCTCTTTTCCAAGGATTGGAACCCGACCTGCAGGTCTGGATGAGCCATGGCGACAAGGTGACGGCCATGCCGGAGGGATTTGAGGCGGTTGCCCAAAGCGACAACTGCCCATTCGCCGCCATGCAGAATCCGGTTTCCAAAATCTACGGCGTTCAGTTTCATCCCGAAGTCGTTCATACCCCGCAGGGCAAGGAGATGCTCTGGAACTTCGCATTTAAGATCTGTGGGTGTTCCGGCACATGGGAAATGTCCAAATTCATAGAAGAAAACATCAAAGCCATCCGGGAAAAAGTGGGCGAAGATCATGTGTTGCTTGGTCTGAGCGGCGGCGTGGACTCTTCCGTCGTGGCGGCCCTGCTCCACAAGGCCATCGGCGACAAGCTTCACTGTGTCTACGTCGATAACGGACTTATGCGCTACCGGGAAACCGAGGATGTCGAGGAACTCTTTGGCAACGCCTTCGGGATCGACCTGACCGTCGCACGGTCTGGCGAACTGTTCCTCCGTAAATTGGCCGGAGTAAGCGATCCAGAAGAAAAACGAAAAATTATCGGCAGCACATTCATCGATGTTTTTGCCGAAAAGGCCCGCGGCTTCAGCGGCAAGGTTAAATTCCTTGCACAGGGAACGCTCTATCCCGATGTCATTGAATCGGTCTCCCCCATCGGCGGTCCGTCTGCAACAATCAAATCGCATCACAACGTCGGCGGCCTGCCCGCGGATCTTCAGTTCGACCTGATCGAACCGCTTAGAGAACTTTTCAAGGATGAAGTCCGCGAAGTCGGTCGGGAACTGGGTCTGCCAAGCTATGTGGTTGACCGTCAACCCTTCCCGGGACCGGGACTGGCCGTGCGCATCATCAGCGACATCACACCGGAACGCATCGAAGTCCTTCAGCAGGCCGACCTGCGCGTCCGCGAAGAGATCATGAAGATGCCGAACCATCTCGATGTGTGGCAATACTTCGCCGTGCTGCTGCCCATCCAGACCGTTGGAGTCATGGGTGACGACCGCACCTATGAAAACGTCGTCGCCGTCCGGGCCGTTGAAAGCCGCGACGGCATGACCGCCGACTGGTACAAGCTGCCCTACGACGTGATGGACTCCATCTCCAACCGGATCATCAATGAAGTCCGCGGCGTCAACCGGGTCTGCTACGACATCAGCTCCAAGCCACCGTCCACCATCGAATGGGAATAATGTAGAGGAACCACAATGCCGAAGAGAGACGACATTAAGCACATCCTAATCATCGGCTCTGGCCCGATCGTGATCGGCCAGGCCTGCGAGTTTGATTACTCTGGAACACAGGCCTGCAAGGCACTGCGGGAGGAGGGTTATAAAGTCTCGCTGATCAACTCCAACCCGGCAACGATCATGACCGACCCGGCCACGGCCGACCGCACCTACATCGAGCCGATCACGCCCGAAGCGGTTGAAAAGATCATCATCAAGGAACAGCCCGACGCCATTCTTCCAACCCTTGGAGGACAAACCGCGCTCAACACCGCCATGAAGCTGGTGGAGCAAGGTATCCTTGAAAAACATGGCGTCGAAATGATCGGCGCCAACTACGACGCCATTATGCGCGGCGAAGAACGCGACCTCTTCAAGTCCGTCATGAGAGAAGCCGGCATCGAAACCCTTAAGAGCTTCCACGTTCACAATCTCCATGAAGCCCGGAACATCGCCGAAACCGAACTCGGCTTCCCCATCATCGTGCGCCCTTCCTTCACACTGGGCGGCACCGGCGGCGGCATTGCCGACAACATGGACGAGCTGATGGAGATCGCAGAGGGAGGCCTTAAGGCCAGCCTCTCCACCGAAGTCCTGCTAGAGGAATCCGTCTTCGGCTGGAAGGAATTCGAGATGGAGGTCATGCGCGACAAGAAGGACAACGCCGTCATTATCTGCTCCATCGAAAACATGGACCCGATGGGCATCCATACCGGTGACAGCATCACCGTCGCCCCGGCGCAGACGTTGACCGACCGCGAATACCAGATCATGCGCGACGCATCACTCAAGGTGCTGCGCGCCATCGGCGTAGAAACCGGCGGTTCCAACGTCCAGTTCTGCATCCATCCGGAAACGGGCCGGATGGCCATCATCGAAATGAACCCGCGCGTATCGCGCTCCTCCGCCCTCGCCTCCAAGGCGACCGGCTTCCCGATCGCCAAGCTTGCCGCCAAGCTCGCTGCCGGCTACACGCTCGACGAGCTGCCGAACGACATCACCAAGGAGACCCCGGCCTGCTTCGAACCCTCCATCGACTATGTCGTCACCAAACTGCCGCGCTTCACCTTTGAGAAATTCCCGTCCGCCAGCCCGAAACTTGGCGTCAGCATGAAATCCGTGGGTGAAACCATGGCCATCGGACGCAACTTCAAGGAGTCGCTGCAAAAAGCGTTCCGGTCCCTGGAAATCGGCGTCGATGGGCTCGACCTCAAGGCCGAAGCCAAAGTGGACGCAAGCAAGCTCGACAATTACCTGCTGACCACGTGCACCGAACGCACCATCGCCATCAAGATGGCACTCAAAAAGGGCTACACGATTGAAAAGATCAACCAGATGACCCACCTCGACCCGTGGTTCATCGACCAGATCCTGCAGATCGTCGAGATCGAAAAGAAAATCAAGGCCGCAGACGAACTCGACTACGACCTGCTGAAGCTCGCGAAGAAAAACGGCTTCTCCGACGAACAGATCGGCGCGTTGCGCGGCTGCAACGGCAATGATATCCGCACGCTCCGCAAGGGGCTGGGCATCCGCCCGGTCTTCAGCCTGGTCGACACCTGTGCGGGCGAATTCAAGGCTTCCACACCCTACTTCTACTCCTGCTACGGCGACCTCGACGAAACCCGCAAGACCAACAAGCAAAGCGTCATTGTTCTGGGCTCCGGCCCCAACCGCATCGGCCAGGGCATCGAGTTCGACTATTCCTGCGTCCACACCGTCAAGGCGCTGCGCGAAATGGGCTACGAGGCCATCATGGTCAACTCCAACCCGGAAACGGTTTCGACCGACTACGACACCTCCGACAAGCTCTACTTCGAGCCGCTTACCTTCGAAGACGTGATGAACATCTACGAAGCGGAAAACCCGCTCGGTATGATTGTCCAGATGGGCGGGCAAACCCCGCTCAATCTGGCCGACCGCCTGCTCGAAGCCGGGGTTCCAATCCTTGGAACTTCGCCGAAGAGCATCGCCGCCGCCGAAGACCGCGAACAGTTCCGCGTGCTGCTGGACAGGCTTGAACTCAAGCAGCCCGAAAGCGCAACCGCCCGGACGCTCGAAGAAGCGGAGGTTATCGCCCACCGCATCGGCTTCCCCGTCATGATCCGCCCGTCGTTCGTGCTCGGCGGCCGCGCCATGATGGTGGCCTACGAGGAAGAGGAGCTTGAACCCTTCGTCAACGCGGCCTTTGCCGCCAGCCCCGACCATCCGGTGCTGATCGACCGCTTCCTCGAACACGCCATCGAGGTCGACGTCGACCTCATCTGCGACGGAAAGGATGTCTATGTCGGCGGCGTGATGGAACACGTCGAGGAAGCCGGCATTCATTCGGGCGACTCCGCCTGTTCGATCCCGCCCTACACCCTTTCCGACGACATGATTGCGCGCCTCAAAGAGGCCTGCACCAAAATGGCGCTTGAGCTCAACGTGAAGGGGCTGATGAACACACAGCTGGCTGTCAAAGAAGACGAATTCTATATTATCGAAGTCAATCCGCGCGCCTCGCGCACGGTGCCGTATGTCAGCAAGGCCACCAACGTGCCGATGGCCAACATCGCCACGCAGGTCGCCATGGGCAAGACGCTCGAAGAACTCGGCATGGTTGGCTTCGAGCCCAAGGTCGAATGGTATGCGGTGAAGGAAGCCGTCTTTCCGTTCAACCGCTTTGCGGGCGTCGACCCGATCCTCGGGCCGGAGATGAAATCAACCGGCGAAGTCATGGGAATCGACACCTGCTTCGAGTTGGCGTTCTGGAAGGCCGAACTGGCCGCCGGTCAGGTTTTGCCGACCGAAGGAACTGTATTCGTCAGCTGCAAGGACCGCGACAAAGATTGGATCGCGGAAATCGTTAAAGACCTAGCAAAACTTGGGTTTAAGTTCGTTGCGACCGAGGGAACCGCCGCCGCCCTGAAACAAGAGGGAATCACGGCGACAATGGTCTGCAAGCTGGATGAAGACGGACCGAACGTTATCGACCTGATGAAAACCAACATGGTGCAATTGCTGATCAATACGCCCAGTGGCCCTGTCGCCCGGGTGGATGAAGTCAAGATCCGTTCCGAAGCCATCCTCCGCGGCCTCCCGATCGTCACCACCGAGTCCGGAGCCATGGCCACGGTCAGAGCCATCCGCTACATTTCCGAAAACGACTGGAATGTCCAACCGATCCAGGAATACCACGCCTAAAAGCATCTTTTGTTCCTATCGGCTTCATAAAGCGTTTCGCATTGGCAAAACGCTTTTTTATTTAATGAACTTTCAGCGAAAACAGTTCAACGCCCCAATTGATATTGCGTCTAAACAAGGCAAATAAAAGGAGCGATACCATGAAGTTACATATATACCTGTTAGTGGCGATCATGTTGATAGGGACAGCATCGTCAGGGCTGGCCTGCTTAACGTGTGCACCCTGCACCGGTTCGGAGCTCAATTCAGAGCAGATGGCAGCGATTGTGAAGTCCAAGGCGGCGATTGTTGTAGATGCGCGCGGCACGAAAGCCCAGAAAGCGCACATTCCGGGCGCAAAAGCGCTTAGCAGCCAATCCAGCGCGGAAGAAATCAAAAAGAACCTGCCGGACAAGAATGCAGAAATTGTTACCTACTGCACCAGCACCAGCTGCGGCGCCAGCGCGGCCCTGGCCGGAAAGCTCCGCGAAATGGGCTATAAAAATGTACGTGAATATCCCGAAGGCATAAAAGGATGGCAGGACGCTGGAAACAAAGTTGAAAGCGAAATGTAGTCTTTATACCTTCCCCCTAGGGGGCGGCCGCAAGGCCGTCCCCTTTTTTTAAAGCAAGGCACGATGACCGGTTCGGCGCGGAATCAGACTAGTTCCATGACTGATTGCAATACCTCTCCGGGGGTAATTGAAGACAATGCATCGGCGGCGGCGGCTGACTGGCGGGAGATCTCCCTCGAACGCAATGAACTGTTCTGCAATACCCTGTAGCGCAAAGCAAGCGGACCGGTTTTTTCCGGGTCAGTGATCCCGTAGATACCGACAACCGGGGTTCCGACGGCGGCGGCGAGGTGCATACCCCCGCTGTCGTTGGCCACAGCTGCTCTGCTTTTGCTCAACAATGCCGCCCATTCCTTCAGCGACGTTTTGCCGGCAAGACTAACCGCACGGTCGCCCAGTTTCCCGGCCAGTTCTTCACAGGCGGACGCATCGGCCACGCCTCCGGCCAGGACTATATTAAAATTCATCTCGGTTATCAGCCGCGTTCCCAGTTCTTCAAAGTACTTTACCGGCCACATTTTCGATACCCCGCGCGCGGCGCCGGGCATGAGCGTGATGAAATTTCCAATGCCTGGAAGTTTGGTTTCCACTGCTTGGAAAGCTTCTTCCGGGATGGCAAGCTCGGGTAGTGCAAAGTCGTTGCGGTCGGCTTCCGGTGCCAGAACCGGAAAATATTCGTTGGATTGATGGCCCCCCACGGCAGGAAGCGCCCGGGTCAGCAACGCACGGCGCCATTTTCCACGCAGCCCGATCCGTGGCCGGATTCCCGCAACCAACGGCATAAAGGCGGAACGGAAGGAGTTCGGCAGGATATATGCCTTGCCGTAATGGCCTGCCCGCAGTTTTCCAATGGTTGGAAGCATCTTTTCCAGGCATTGGATATCGTCCGGCACCGGATGCATTTCCCAGAGCGGCTTGAGATAGGCGGGAACCAACAACGTTATGTGCGCATCCGGATTCGCGGCGCGGCAGGCCTGGACCGCGGGCATGCTCATGATGGCGTCACCAATCCATTTCAATCCGGCAATGAGGATACGTTGCTGTTTCATACGGCGGCGGTGTTCTTGAAGCAGATGCGGGCAATCCAGTTATTGAACTCATCCTCGCCGCTGAGCATTTCAATCTCTACCCGCATGAATAGAATCGGAATATCGCGGCGCTCTATAAACGGGAACCGCACGGCATCCTTCTCTGTGGTAAGAATGGCTTCGGCGCCCCGCGCAATGCTCCGGTTGATGGTGTTGATGATTTCCTGCTGGGTGTAGCGGTGATGGTCGCTGAACCGGCGTTTATACACCAGCTCCGCACCGAAACCGGTCAGTGCGCCCTCAAAACTTTCGGGAACAGCGATCCCCGATATGGCGGCTACCTTCATGCCTTCGAGGGCATCGAGGTCATACGTCATATCGCCATAGACATCTTTCAGATATTTGGCGGCGTGGCGGCATTCGGATATTTCCGCATGTGGATTCATCCGGCGCAGCTGCTCCTTGAGTTCGGGGGCGCCATCGCCGGTGGATTTGGAGATAAAGATGAATCCCGCACGTTTGATGTTCCGCATGGGTTCGCGCAGCAGGCCGCGCGGCAGGACGTGGCCGCCGCCAAACGGGTTGGTTCGGTCGACCAGCGCAATGTCCAGACGGTGACTCAGCTTCAGGTACTGGAAACCATCATCGAGAATCAGCGTGTCGCAGCCCAGTTCGCGAATCGCATATTTACCGGCTTTGACACGGTCCTTATCCACCACCACGGCCACATCCGGCAGATTGGAGGCCAGCATGTACGGTTCATCGCCGGCCATATCGGAATTGAGCAACAGACGCTTGCCGTGGGAAACCAGGGGAGGCGGGTCTCCCCCAATTTTACCGGAAACGACCCGCCGCTGGACCCGCCGCCACAGTGGCAGACGCTTGCTCTTGTAGCCCCGGC